>JASJFX010000001.1:0-11261 GCA_033791845.1 Lysobacterales bacterium
GGTGCACAACGAGCGATCAACCGGTAGACAGTCTGCATCGGCTGACTGGAGCCGATGATATTTTCAAAACTGTATTGAGCGCTGACTTCGTCTTTCAGATTGACGTTTTCCTGCATCAGTTGACGCCGCTCAAAAGCCCGCGCCACGACCGTTTCGAATTCCTCCGGGTCGAATGGTTTGGGGAGGTAATCGAATGCACCCAGTTTCATGGCCTTTACCGCGGTATCAATTTCGTTCAGGCCGGTAATCATGATGACATCAATATCAGGATGCGTTTCTTTGACTCTCTGCAGAACTTCGATTCCGTTCATTTTTGGCATCATGATATCGAGGATGACCATGTCGTATTCCTGGTCATTGATTTTTTCCAGTGCCTCCAGACCATTACTGGCGACATCGATATTGAATTCATCACCTGAGAGAATACGAAGACAGCTTCTTACAACGATTTCCTCGTCATCGACGATGAGTATTCGTTTCTTCAAACCTTGATCCCCTGGCTGCCCTGTCCGTCCAAAGGAAGATAGATGCGAAACTCTGTACCTTTACCCACTGTGCTTTCAACCTCTATTACC
Source organism: Lysobacterales bacterium (assembly GCA_033791845.1). Taxonomy (GTDB): domain Bacteria; phylum Pseudomonadota; class Gammaproteobacteria; order Xanthomonadales; family SZUA-36; genus SZUA-36. The sequence goes on from JASJFX010000001.1 coordinate 576, forward strand.
CCACCGTGCGCTTCAATCGTACCGTGACTGACCGATAAGCCAAGCCCGGTGCCTTTGCCTACCCCCTTGGTGGTAAAGAAGGGGTCGAAAATCCGTTGAAGGTCATCTTCAGGGATGCCGCTGCCGGTGTCGGTGATCGTGATTTCAGCCATGTCACCAGGTTCTTCTATCGATTCCGGGCAATCACCGGCGCCAATCTGCCGGGTTCTGATACTTATCCGGCCCTCACTTTCGATAGCGTGTTGTGCATTAACCAGCATATTCATAATAACCTGCTTGATCAGGTCTTCGTCGAGCCAGATCGCCGTCAGTTGTTCACTGAGATCCCTGGTGATTTCGATATTGTTTAACTGTGCCGCCTGTGCAACCAGCTGCACAGTATCCTCTATTAGTGTATTGAGATCGCAAAAAGTTTTTTCCGGTGTTTTTTCGCGGGAGAAATCAAGTAACCTGCGGATGATAGAGGCACACCGCTTGGTTTCCCGAATGACCAGGTCCAGATCTTCAGCATCCGGACTGTCGTCCGGCAGATTTTTTCTGACCAGGTAGGAGAAGGTCAACACACCTGTCAAAGGGTTGTTCAGTTCATGTGCAATACCAGCGGCCAGTAATCCCACCGAAGCCAGTTTCTCGCTTCTCGCAGATTCGGCCTGGGCTTTGTGAAGCTCCTGTGTGGCCGCCTCAACTTTTTGCTCCAGGGTTCGCCCCCAGTCTTCAAGGTCTACCCGCGATTTTCTCAAAGCCTTTGTCATGCTGTTGAAAGACCGGGCCAAATGTCCGAACTCGTCTTTACTTCGTACCGGTATCCTGTTGTCCAGGTTTCCCGCGGCGAGCCTCTCTGCGCCCCGATCAAGGTCGTTCAGCGGCAGGTATACCAGGCGGTGTACAAGGTAACTTACAAGAAAACCCGCCAGGATGATAAATCCAAAAGACAGACCAAGGACCGAATAGGTGTTTGAACGAAGGGTGCTTTCAATTTTGTTCAGTGGATAAATAATATCCAGGACACCAAGCACCGGCTGCTCCGCGGGGCTCTTATGACAACCGGCGCCGGTGCAGGTGGGCTCGTTGTGGATTACAGCCGTGCTACCCAACATCCGTTTGCCATTCTGGTTGGTGAAAAATCGTGACCTTCCGAACATCGGACTTTCAAGCCGGGATCGCTCGTCCAGGTGGCATGCAAGACAGGCTTCGGCTTCCATGTCTATCTTTCTGCCGATCTCCGTCTTTTGGGACGAGTGAATAATGACGCCTTCTTTACTCAGTATCCGGACTTTTTCAATATCCGCCTGGTCACCGACGTCCTGAATGATACTGTCGACATGGGAGGGCTGGTTCTGAAGCATGGCAAATCGAGTGCTGCTGATAACCACTCTCGATAACTGACCGCTGTTATCAGTTACCTGTTGCATCAGTTCTTCCCGGTTATTACTCACCAGCAACATTGAAAAAATAAATACCGCGATAGCCAGCACTACCACGAGGCGTGACCCGACTTTAAATTTCAGACTGTACCTCATGTCGACCATTAAATTGCACTGCCCTGATTTTGAGGGAAAAGGGATTCAGCCGTTTTCCAGGCATTAACCACGCAATCATTCAGACTGACACCTTTGAAGGCGTTACCTGTCAGAACCAGTCCGGGATGCATTTGCAGTTTTTCATCGATGGATTTGAGCCTGGCGGCGTGCCCTACAAGGTACTGTGGAATGGCCCTTGTATGCCGGAAAATACGTATGAAATCAGGTTCTGCCTTGAGACCAAGGATGTCCTGCAGGTCGGATCTGACCCTGCTGATCAGTTGCTCATCCGGCAACAGGCCCAGTTCGGGTGTCCTGGCGCCACCCACCATGGAGCGTAACAGGATCGAATCTTCAGGTGCCCGCCCGGGAAATACGTTGGAATCGACAATGGTACCGAGTATTGCGCGCCGCTCTTTTGACGGGACTAAAAATCCGAAGCCGTCAAGAATCTGCCCGACCTGATTTTTACGATAGCCAAAGCAGCACACGGAAAGCGCAGGGTAGGGAATTTCTCCAAGTAAGCCTGCGAGGCCTGCATCCATTGCCTGCAACATGCCAGCCTGGGCATGGGCCGGTGCTGCCAGGATCAGAACATCGCTTTCTTCCACCTTGTTGTCTGCAAGCTGCAGTTGGTAACGATTTCCGCTGCGGCTGATGTCCTGAACCGCTGTGGACAGCCGGATTCGTGAACCCAATTGCCCGGCGAGGTTGTCGGTTAACGCGCTCATGCCATTTGCAAAGGAAGTCAGGGTCCCGCCGGGTCCGGGGCCCGGTGTATTTTTCTTACCCTCGCGTTTTGCTTTTATTTGTAAGCTGATCAAACCGCGTATCAGGCTGCCGTATTCCGTTTCTATTTCGTGAATGCGTGGAAAACAGCTTTTAAGGCTCAGCTTGCTCGCATCGCCCGCAAACACACCTGAGGCCATCGGGTCGATCAGACGCTCGAACGCTTCTTTGCCCAGGCGCCGGGTTGCAAACTGGCCCAGTGTTTCATCGGGGTTGTCAGTGCCACCGGCGATGGTCTCGTAAATGACCCTTAAGCGACCAGGCACACTGAGCAACCGGGACTTCAGGAATTCCGGTGGTTTTTCCGGCAGTTTGTGCAATTCTCCCCGGCTGAAGACATAACGTTTTTGTGCAGAGGCATCGGCCCGCACCGGTGACACACCTGCCTCCTGACACAACTCCAGGGTTCTGGGTATTTTATCAAGGAAGCCGTTGACGCCGCCTTCACAGAGATACCCTTGGGTAGTGGACTCCGTCCATACCTTGCCTCCGATACGCTGACCGGCTTCAAAAATGGTAACTTCTGCATCAGGTTGTCGGGCCAGTATCGCCTGAGCGGTGGCCAACCCTGAAATTCCTGCACCAACTATACTTATATTCATGAGTCCTCTTTGCACCGGCAGATGATGCCTGCAAGGCAAGTATTCAAAATTACGGAGAGGAATTAAACCTTTTTAAGAGGAATTAAACCTTTTTTTAATTCCTGTTGCTTTAATACTTTCGGTTATGTTGACATATGTCATGAACAGACCATCAATGAAAGCGTAATTTTGTACCGGGTAAAATCCAGGTCATGCCTGCGCCGGATTGGTGTTGTAATTGGAGATAGATTTTATGATGATTCATAAGAAAACAGCTGGGAAAATTACCACCCTTTGTCTGCTACCGTTGGTAATGGCGGCGTGCGGTGGTGAGCCTGAAGTCAGCTTTTCTCAGGATGTACAACCGATCATAGACCAGCACTGTGTTCAGTGCCACGAGGCCGCTGGCCAGGGTGAAGTTATCAGTGGATTCAACCTGACCTCCTATGAAGGTACGATGAAGGGTACGAATGCGGGCCCGATGGTGATTGCCGGTGATATTGAAGGCAGTAACTTGCTTGTATTGATGGAGGGTCGTGCTGATCCATCTATCAGCATGCCGCATGGTCAGAATGAACCTGTTCCCAAAAAGGATATTCAAACCATAAAAACCTGGATCGGGCAGGGCGCAAAAAATAACTAGGCCACTGGTCGTTATATGTAAATTTGATAGCTCTTGGAAAATCAGGTGCAATTTGCGGCAAACGATTGCATTTCAAACCTGAAAATTAGTTAAACTTTGATACTTGAATCTAATCGATCAAGGAGTGGGCAAGATCATGTTAAAGAAACCGGGACCCCGGCACAGCTTGAGTAGAGGTTTAGTTTTCCTTTTATTTCTTTGTAACATTTCCCTGGCTGTCGGGGATGAAGAAGTTCAGGCGACGGCCAAATACTCAAAAGGTGCGAATCAATGCATGACCTGTCACAGGGAAGGCAGAGACCCTGCCGCGCACGAGGTATTTCTGGGCCCGATGGGTATCAGCGGCGCAGCAGACTCACCGTTTGCCGAAGGCAGCCACGATTGTGAGACCTGCCACGGGCCAAGTGCATCACACCGTAAGAAAGCGAAAGATGGCACACGTCCCTCTCCCGCGATTTCTTTTGCCAAGGGTACCCCGACAGGACCACAAAATGAAATCTGTCTGGGCTGTCACGATGGCGGCAACATGATTCATTGGTTTGGCAGCGTGCATGAAGAAGAAGAGGTCGCTTGCGTCAGTTGTCACGAGGTGCACGCGGCGCGAGATCCGGTTTTTGACAAACTGGCGCAACAGGAAAGGTGTTTTGCCTGTCATCCGCGTACCCGCGCGGCAACTTTCAGGGCCAGTAGCCATCCGCTTCGTTTTGGTGAGATGACCTGTTCTGATTGCCACAATCCACATGACGGTGCCAACGATTTCCTTTTGGTCCGCTCGACTGTCAACGACACCTGTTACACCTGTCATGCTGAGAAGCGTGGCCCATTTCTGTGGGAGCATGCACCGGTGAGCGAAGACTGTAGCTTGTGTCACAACCCGCACGGCAGCAACCAGCCAGCGTTGTTGACTCAGCGCCCACCATTATTGTGCCAGCAATGCCATTCACCCGGCGGGCATCCGGCAACGGCCTATACCAGCGAGTCTGAGGACAATTCCTTCCGGAACAGATTTTTGCTCGCACAGTCTTGCAACAACTGCCATTCGCAGGTCCATGGTTCGAACCATCCATCCGGCGTATCAGGTACACGGTAATGAATGTTGAACAAGAGGTGTCAGGAACAATGAACAGATTCACAAAAAAATTCGGTTTCAGCATATCAACTCTTTTACCGGTTTTATTGTTGAGTGCACATACGCCGGTGACTGAAGCGCAAGATGCCGACCCAAGTATTTACTCATGTAAACAATGTGTTAAGTATACCGGTTGGCGTGGTATTCTGGATTTCGGGCTGGGCTGGGTAAGTGGCGACTCCCTGAAGTTCGGTGATTATCGTGGTCTTGACGAGAAGGGTTTTTATGCCGCTATCGATGGCGACCTGCACTACAGAAATTTGCAGGGACTGTATTTTGATCTGTATGCAGAAAACCTTGGCTATGAAAGCCGCGAGTTTGACATGCAAGGTGGTAACAGGGGCCAGTATGAGCTTCGATTTGGATGGCAGGAGATTCCAAGGTACCTCGGTTATGGTACGCAGACGCCATTTCTCGGTGCAGGAACTGACAACCTGACCCTGCCTGACGATTGGGTAAAAGCAAACACCACGCTTGGCATGAGCGCACTCGATAGCAGCCTGGTTGCGAATCGACTGAAGACCAAGCGCAAGCTACTCGATGCAGGCGGCACGGTAAATTTCTTTACCAACTGGTCATACAGAATCGATTATCAACGTCAGAAGAAGGAAGGTACCCGGACACTGGGTGCCGGCTTGTATTACAGCAATTCCACCATCCTGCCCACACCTGTTGATTTCACCACCGACTTGTTGGACATGGCTTTGACCTGGCAGAATAAAAGTGCGCAGGTTGAGTTGGCTTTTATCAGTTCCAAGTTTAAAAACGGCGACGCTTCCCTGACCTGGGAAAACCCCTTCCGCTCGCAGCCGGAGTTGAATGTCTTCAGGGCGGCGCTTGAGCCGGAAAACAAGTTTCACGAGTTCAGCCTGTCAGGTGCATTTGCCATTACACCGAAGATTCGTTTGTCCGGACGGGCGGCACTGGGTCGTATGAAACAGAATGATCCGTTTCTGCCATATACGAGCAACCCCTTGTACAGTGACCTGCCACTGCCACGTGCGTCGCTGGATGGCAAGGTGGATACCAACACCTACAACGTCGCCGGTAAACTCTTTGCGCGGCTGAATAACAAATTCAGTTTCACCGCACGTGGTAAATGGGATGAAAGGGACAACAAGACACCGGTTGATTACTACACGGCAGTGGTCACTGACCTGGTACCGACCGCCGCGCGTTATAACAGGCCTTACAGCTTTAAGCGGCAGCAGTATTCGGCAGATGTACGCTACCGGGCACATCGTGTTATCAGGCTGAGTGCTGGTGGTCGTCAGAAGAATCTTGATCGAACACTGCAGTCTGTGGAGCGCACCAAAGAAACCTCCTGGTGGGGCGAGGTCAAGCTCAATCCAATTGTCAAAGTGCAAACCCGGTTCCAGATGGAGTTCTCAGATCGTGATATCTCAGATTACATCCAGGTGGATGATGGCGGGCCAGTTAATAGTCCTTTGATGCGCAAGTTCAACATGGCTGACCGGAATCGCGACCGCTACCTGGTAGAGTTTGACTATATGCCCACCGAGGCCCTGGGTATTAACCTGAATTATTTCTACGCGAAATCTAAATATGATGAGTCACCCGTCGGTCTGCAGAAAAGCACTGATCAGAGCTTCACCATAAATGTGAACTATGCCGTTGGTACAAAAGTTAATGTGTATGCATTTGTAACCCGCGATGACATTAACGCTGATATCCTCAATACCATAGGTGGCAGTTCGCCTCCATGGAGCGGAGATACGCGCGATGACATCACCACGGTGGGCTTTGGATTGAGTTCCGTAATCAATGAAAAATCAAGCATCGGCTTCGATTTTGTGTCCGCCGAATCCAAAGGAAAAATCTCGGTACAGACAACTGCGGATGAACCGCCATTTGCTCCTTTGAAGACCGACCTGCTCAATGCCAAGTTACATTACGATCGCGAGATCAATGAGCATTGGGGTTATAAGCTGTATCTCGAATTCGAGAAATACCGCAGCCAGGATTGGGCCATTGATGGCCTGGGCGTGGCCGGAATCAATTCCGTACTGTCGATGGGTGAGCAAAGCCCTGAATACAATATTTGGTATGCCCGTATACAGGCCAGCTACCGGTTTTGAGAAAACTGATAAATCAAAAGCCGTGCCGGGAGCACTACTCCCGGTCCGGTTGACATGGGTCAATCACTGGATGCGGCACATACATTAAATTATTCTAATATACCATCATATAGGTTAAACAGATATGGAACACATTAAGGCAGACGTCGTAATCGTGGGTGCGGGCGGCGCCGGTCTGCGTGCCGCCATCGCTGTTGCAGAGGCCGATCCCAACCTCGAGGTCGCCCTGATCTCCAAGGTTTATCCGATGCGCAGCCATACCTGTGCTGCAGAGGGTGGAGCCGCCGGGGTCAAAACCCCCGATGATTCACTGGAAATGCATTTCGACGATACGGTTGGCGGCGGTGACTGGTTGTGTGATCAGGACGTGGTCGAGTATTTTGTTGAGCAGGCACCACGTGAATTGATGCAGCTTGAACATTGGGGCTGCCCCTGGAGTCGCGAGGACGATGGTTCCGTGGCAGTCCGTCCATTCGGCGGCATGAAGAAGAAGCGCACCTGGTATGCCGCTGACAAGAGTGGCTTCCATATTTTACATACGTTGTTTCAGACCTCGATGCAGTTCCCTTCCATCAAGCGCTATGACGAATATTTTGCACTTGACCTGTTGCATATTGATGGCAGGTGCCGTGGTGTTGTTGCCATGGAAATGCGCAGCGGCCGGTTTTTCCAGTTTGATTCTTCGGTGGTCATTATGGCCACGGGTGGCGGCGGCCAGGTTTTTCCGTTCACTACCAACGGTGCGATCAAGACCGGGGATGGAATGGCCATGGCGTATCGCGCCGGTGTTCCCTTAAAAGACATGGAGTTCGTTCAATACCACCCGACCGGTTTACCGGGCACGGGTATTCTTTTAACCGAAGGCTGCCGCGGTGAAGGTGGGATCCTGGTCAATAAGGACGGTTACAGGTATTTGCAGGACTACGGTATGGGTCCGGAAACACCGGTTGGAGAACCGGTACTTAAAACAATGGAACTCGGTCCGCGCGACCGGCTAAGCCAGGCCTTCTGGCACGAGCAAAAGAAAGGTAATACGGTCGAAACCCCCTGGGGTGACTGTGTTCTTCTGGATATGCGTCATCTGGGGGCCAAGAGAATTCTCGAGCGTCTGCCGCTGGTGCACGAACTGGCCCATGCCTATGTTGGTGTGGATATGATCAAGGACCCGGTTCCGATACGGCCTGTTATTCATTTTATGATGGGTGGTATTGATTCCAACCTCAACGGTGAATCCCCAATGCCCGGTCTCTTCGCCATTGGTGAGACGGCCTGCTCAGGACTACATGGCGCCAACCGGCTAGGCTCAAACTCCCTGACAGACCTGCTGGTTTCCGGAAAGCGCTCTGCCCAGACGGCGATCAAATATGCCCAGGATGTAGCCGAAAGCGACGATGCTGAGTCTTTGAAAGACCAGGCAGAAAGCATCGTGGCAGGTGTTCGTGGTTTGCTTCAGCAAAGCGGCGGTGATGAGACCATTTCCGGCATTCGCCGTGAGATGAGAACCGCGCTGGAGGAGGGAGCCGGTATTTACCGTGATGAAGAGGGCGCAGCCACTGCCTGCGAGAAAATCGCAGTGTTGCGTGAGCGCTACAAATCCATTGAAGTGAATGACAAGAGCAACGTATTTAATACCGATCTACAGTCAGCGCTTGAATTACGAAATTTGCTGGATGTTGCCGAGACGGTGGCCGAGGGTTCACTGGAGCGGCGTGAGTCCAGGGGTGCACATCAGCGCCTGGATTATACCGAGCGTGATGACGACAAATTCCTAAAGCACTCCCTGTGTTTCCAGCAAGCGGATAGCCGTCCACGTGTTGAGTGGTCTGAAGTGACCATTACACGCTCCCAGCCGGGTACACGTGACTATTCGGGGGGTAAGAAATAATGAGTGCTCAAACAACCCGTCAGATGGAACTGGAAGTCATGCGCTACGATCCTGAGAAGGATGACGCCCCCTGGTTCCAGACCTACACGGTTCCCTGTATGGAAGACTGGGTGATACTGGATGCAATTAATTATGTGAAGGATAACCTGGATACCACGCTGGCCTATCGCTGGTCCTGCCATATGATGGTCTGCGGCAGTTGCGGCATGATGGTCAATGGTGAGCCCAGCCTGACCTGTAAGACTTTCATCCGTGAGCTGCCCGATAAGGTGAGAATTGAACCACTGGAGAATTTCCCCATTGAGCGTGACCTGGTGGTGGTGTTGGACGACGTGATGCAGAAACTGCACCAGGTCCAGCCCTATATCATCCGCAAGGACGATCCGCCGGCCGAGGACAAGGAATATATACAGTCACGCGGAGCACTGGCTAAATTCAAACAACTGACCATGTGCATCAATTGCATGTGTTGCTACGCCGCTTGTCCGCAATATGCGCTCAACAAAGATTTCATCGGTCCTGCTGCACTTGCGCTGGCACACCGCTACAACCGGGATAACCGTGACCAGGGTAAATCAGACCGGCTTGATATCCTGGCGGATCATGATGGTATATGGGATTGCTCCTTCGTAGGTGCCTGTTCAGAAGTTTGTCCGAAACACGTTGACCCGGCAGCAGCCATTCAACAAATGAAAGTCGATGGCGCGTTGGAGTTCTGGAAGCAAAAAATGGGAATTCCGGGAGACAAGTCATGAGCCGAAATCCTTATGTCAGACCAATCTCGACCACCACCTGGTATATGCGCAACGGGCGCTACAAGGTTTACGTATTGCGTGAATTGACCAGTTTCCTGGTGATGTTCTACAGCTTCCTGACAATTTACGGACTGGCAGCCCTGGCCGCTTCAGCGGAGCGTTGGGATGCATTTCTTGCCTCTCAGCAAAGCACTGCCATGATTGTGTTCCACGGTATGGCATTGCTGTATTTCCTTTTCTTTCAGACCTTTCCCTGGTTCAAGCTGGCACCGAAGGCCATGCCGGTTCAGTTGGGTGAGAAAAAGCTGCCGGATAGCTACATCATCATCGGACATTATGTTGCCTGGTTGGTAGTAAGCGTGTTTATTCTCTGGCTGGCGGGAGCAGTCTAGTGCTTCCAGACTCGCTGAACAAATCTATATCATTTAGGAGTAGCACATAATGGCAATTGCAAAGAAAGCAGTGGTTTGGGGATTATTTGCAGCAGGCGGCACATTAACATCGTTTGTTTTCCCTGCCTTGATTGCGCTATTCCTTCTGATAGCGACCGGAAATGTCCCGGAAGGTCTGCAATTTGATCAAATTCGTACTTTTGCGGTGAGTTGGCTTGGCAAAGCATGCCTGTTCATCGTACTCTTCCTCTCAGTATGGCATGCAGCACATCGATTACGGGTCGTGGCTCACGATTTCGGGATCAGAAAAGATGCGCTGGTGGCCAACGCCGTCTACACGATTGCAGCTATTGGAACCGTGCTGGCGGCTTTTTATTTATTGATGATTAGCTAAATCTGAGAAAAGGAAGATGCAGCCGCCAGACCCCGTTGCCTGGTGGCTAAAAATGATATGAATGATGATTCCAGAGCGATAGCAGAAGACTACCCGTACGCGGTAGATGATCAAACAGGGCAGCCAGCGGCAGTCAGTGCAATACCCGCAACTCCGCCCTCCATACCCGATTATCTTCAGGACACCTATTGGTGGGCGTATGTCCATCCGAAGTCGGTCTGGGTTTTTGAACGTGAGTGGCTCGTCAACCTGATCCTCTGGGGCAACATGAAGAAGCTCACGAATGCGGTGCTGGATGAAATGAAACTTCAGCCAAACAGCAGCGTGTTGCAGGTCGCCTGTGTATATGGTGATTTTTCAAACCGGCTCGCGTCACACCTGGGTCAAACACAATCCAGGCTGAGTGTGTTGGATGTGGCTCCTATCCAGATTGACAATATCGAGAAAAAACTGGCGGCACACGATAATGTTTCCGCTCATCTTCAGGACTCCACCTGCA
>JASJFX010000002.1:0-6133 GCA_033791845.1 Lysobacterales bacterium
AAGAAACATTGATCTGTTGGAATTGCTCTACGTCTGTCTGGCACTCGGCTTCCAGGGCCGTTACCGGGTTTCACGTGATGGTTTGAATGAGCTGGCGGAAATACGTGAGAGTCTTTATCACACGATTCGCAATCAGCGTGATGAGTCGGATCCGGCTTTAAGCCCAAACTGGATAGGTCTGAAAAAATCAGTTATGGCCAAGGCGCCGCTGATACCTGCCTGGCTTGCAGCCAGTATCGTCCTGTTACTGCTGGTGGGAATCTTCAGCCTGTGGCGTATGGGTCTTGGAAGCTATGCTGATCCGGTACACGCCGGTCTAATGAATGTGGGGCGTGAGGAATCATTGTTACCTACACGACTGTTGGCGCCCCCCGCGCCAGTAAACATCCCCGATCCGACACCACCCAGGTTTGCTTTGCAGGAATTCCTGGCCCCGGAAATTGAAAAAGGCCAGGTCAGTGTCGATGAACTTCCCGATCGCATTGTCGTGTCGATTCCCGGTGACAACCTGTTCAGTTCCGGCAGCGAGATCATTAACAACGAGTATCATCAGATTATTCATCGCATCGGTGAAGGGCTCGAGCAGACCAGTGGCAGGATCATGGTCGTTGGTCATTCAGATAATGTTCCGATGCGCAGAAAGCAGCGCTTTGCTTCCAATTTTGAATTGTCACAAGGCAGGGCTGAATCCGTGGTCACGCTATTGCAGGAAGTGGTCAGCAAACCTGGCCGGATGGTCTCGGAGGGCCTCGGTGATACCCGACCGATTGCGCCAAACACCAATGCGAGCGGAAGAGCGCAGAACCGGAGGGTGGAGATCACATTATATGAGAGGGCCCGCGGATCATGATGTCGATGATTTTTTCAAGAATGATGTCGATGGGCCTGCATATGTTGATGGGCCTGGGTGTACTGGCTTACATGATATGGTCCTGGGGACCTGCGATACGCATAGGCAATGCAGCACCACTACGCTCTATGGCCGCACGTGCCATTCTGATTATCATCATATTTGCTATTTGGGGCCTGATCAAACTATTCAAAGCATGGCGGAATAAAAAGAAAAATACCGAGATCAGCAATGAGCTGGCTGCGTCCGCAGATAGCGTTGACCCTTCAGAGGAACAATCAGCTGAAGAACTGGCCACGCTGAAGGATCGCTTTGATGATGCGCTCAAGACATTGAAGAAAAGCAATGTCGGCGGCAAGAAGTTGCGTTCCATTTACCAATTACCCTGGTACATCATCATCGGTCCGCCCGGTTCCGGCAAAACAACCCTGTTGGTCAACTCCGGTCTGCAGTTTCCGCTGGCCGACCAGATGGGGGAATCAAAGATCAAGGGGATCGGCGGCACCCGGTATTGTGACTGGTGGTTCACAGACGAGGCCGTGATGATCGACACGGCCGGTCGCTACACCACCCAGGACAGCAACGAGGAGGTCGATAACAAGGCCTGGTTCGGCTTCTTGAAATTACTGAAAAAACACCGCAGACGGCGCCCGATCAATGGCATCATCCTGGCGGTCAGCATGGAAGAACTGGCCCGCCAGAACGAGGCTGAGCGCGAACGCAATGCCGCTGCCATCAGCAGCCGGATCCAGGAGCTTTATGAGCACCTCGGGATCAAGTTCCCGGTCTACCTGATGTTCACGAAATCCGACCTGATGGCCGGTTTCATGGAATTTTTCAATGATCTGGACCGTCATGAACGCAGCCAGGTCTGGGGCTTCACATATGGTCTTGAAGAGGATCCACTGGAACGCTTCGATAGCGAGTTTGGAACACTTCAACATCAGCTTGAAACACGCCTGGTACAACGTTTGCAGGATGAGCGTGACGTTTCCAGGAGAGAATTGATCTACAACTTCCCGCTGCAAGTGGCGGCATCGAGACAGACCATCGAGGAATTCTTACAACGCGTATTCAAACCCAGCCGTTATATTCAAACGCCACTGCTGCGTGGCATTTACTTCACCAGTGGCACCCAGGAAGGCACGCCTTTCAACCGCATCATGAGCCAACTTGCACGCAACTTCAGTCTTAGCCGGGCCGCGACGCAAAGCAGCCCGTCAAAAGGGAAAAGTTTTTTCATCAAAGACCTGATGAGCAAGGTGATATTCGGGGAATCCGGACTGGCGGGAGCCAACCTGAAAGTAGAGCGTATGTACGAGCTGGCCAAAAAGGTCGGCTTTGCCCTGATGATCGCCCTGCCCATACTGCTGAACATTGGCTGGTGGATAAGTTACAGCAACAACAAGACCCTGGCCGACGAGGTTGCCACCGAGACCGTCAGCGTCACTGAATCGATCAGAAGGGTGTCACCGCAAGATGCCTCTTTGAATGGTATTTTGCCGGTACTGAACGAGGCCCGCGCCATGCAAACCGGCTATATCGCGCAGTCCGAGTCAGTACCCATCAGCAGAAGACTTGGCCTGTACCTGGGCAAACGCCTGGGTGACAACGGAACCATTCCTGCTTACCAGCGCCTGCTGGAAAACGGTTTCCTACCCCGCCTGATGGTGCGTATGGAACAGGTACTTAAAGAAAACATGCACGATCCGGACAAGACATACCAGGTACTAAAAGCCTACCTGATGCTTGGCAACCCGGATCGCATGGATCGTGAATTTGTTACTACCTGGGTCCAGCAAGACTGGGATCTGACACTTTCGCGGGTAATGGGTGCTGACAAGATCATTCAACTCCATGAGCATCTTGATGCCTTGCTTGAAATGGATCCGCTCAGCCTGCCCTTTGACCTCGACAACAACCTGGTCATGACCGCACGGGCAGCGCTGTCCAACACGACGCTTGCGGATCGTATCTATGCGGTGATCAAATCAGGATATGCCCATGAAGGTGCAGCCTTCACAATCCCGTCAGCCGCAGGCCGGGATGGTGCGAGGGTTTTTGTCCGTCAAAGTGGCACACCGGTTAACCAGGGTGTACCTGCCCTGTTTTCTCCGGAAGGTTATAACCAGATGTATCTCCCGGCTGAAATCCGTTTCGTCGCGGAAATGGAAGATGAATCGTGGATATTTGCTACCGAAGTCATACAAATACCACAAACTGAGCTGATCGCCGCAATCCGCTTGCGCTATTTCACCGATTACACCAGTACCTGGGTCAATTTTCTGGAGGATATTCGTATCCGCCCATTTGGCAACCTGATACAGGCCGCTGAAATTCTTCGCATCCTGACCGATGATGAATCACCCTTGCAGTTGTTACTGGTAAATGCCGCCCAATCAACCCGTCTCGTGCCTGAACAGGACATCACCGATAGCGAGGATGATGGCCTCTCCCTTAGCGACCGTATCGAGGCAGTTTTCCGTTCCAGCTTAACTGGCGCTTCGATATTGCCGGATCCAATACTCGTCGATCGGAGTTTTGCTGGTTTGCATTCGTTGAACAAACCAAGGCAAAACGGTTCCTCACCTTTAGACGCACTCCAAAGTGATCTGCAGGAACTGTATATTTACATCGATCAACTGGCACAAAGCTCGCAGGATCAGTTGTTGACCGGATTACAGGGCCAGGCCAGCAGCGCGATCACGCGGGTCAGGTTGAGGGGTCAACGATCACCTGCGCCAGTCAGTGGGTGGATCAATTTGATGGTAGCTGACAGTAACAGCCTGGTTGCAGGCGGTGCTGCTGCGCATATCCAAGCGGCATGGTCCAACGATATCGTATTATTTTGCCGGCAGGCACTAAATGGACGTTACCCTTTCAATAGTAAGTCTCAGCGTGAGACTCAGCTGCGTGATTTTGCAGTCTTCTTTTCTCCCGGCGGCAAGCTTGACAAGTTTTACAATCAGTACCTCGCTGATATCGTGGATACAAGTGCCGGCAACTGGCAATTGAAATCAAGCGTTGCGGCTAACATCGGTATTTCAAATACCAGTCTGAAGCAGATTCAACGCGCCAGGAAAATCCAAAGTGCATTTTTTGCCGGTGGTGGCGCCAGTCCATCAATCTCGTTCAATCTGCGCCCGGTACGCATGGATCCTGTCACCACTAATTTCATGCTGAACCTCAATGGTCAGATCACCAACTACAGCCACGGCCCCATTTTTAACGAGTCTTTCGTATGGCCGGGAGCAGGTAATTTGGACCAGGTACAGATCCAGTTTAATCCACAGCCGGCCAGTGGCCGGTCCGGAAAGACGCTGGTCGGGCCATGGTCTTTCTTCCGCCTGCTGGATGAAGCTGGAATGAACCCGTCAACTTCACCGGAAAAATTCCAGACACGGTTAGAGCTGGATGATCGCTGGGTGGAATATGAAATAAGCGCCAATAGCGCTTTTAACCCGTTCAACCTGCCGGAATTGCGCTCTTTCCGCTGCCCGGATCAGTTATGAGTGATAGCAACTCTTTCCGTGAACTTGGTTTTTACGGCAAGTTGCCGACCTATGGCGATTTTATCCAGAAGCGATTGCCGCAGGACTTTATCAATCCCTGGCACGAATGGCTGCAGTCAGGAATGCTGGCAGCAAGAGAACATGAACCCGAAAACTGGCTGTCTTACTACCTGAACTGCCCCGCCTGGTGCTTCGTCCTGGGTGCCGGCATTTGCGGCAGTCAGCCAGTTGCCGGTGTAACCATTCCCAGCGTGGACAGGGTCGGCCGTTATTTCAATTTCACCATGGCATCCATACTACCTGAAGAGACCGAGCCAGCCTCTTTCGCAAGCAGCCATTACCAGTGGGTGTTGGATATCAAGGACCTGGCACTTGAGATACTTGATGAAGAGCTGGATCAGCAAAGTATCGAAGAGGCCATCACCTCAAAATCCCTGGAATTGAGCTATAGCCCGGGGCCTCGTGCGAATTTTGAAAACGGGGCTGACCAACTGCGTGTTGTTTATCCGCAAGACACACTCATCAAAGAACAATTACCCGGCCTGTTACACCACATGATCCTGCGCGATCATACTATCTATGGCCTTTGGTGGCATAAAGGCTCTTCACAGGTTTCTGCGCAAACAATCGTCTGTGCGAATATGCCCTCAGCCACTGGCTATCTCGGCCTGATGATGGATGAGGATTTAGTAGAACAGAGCCAATCCCCGGCCAGTGGACAAGAAGTTGATTACATGGACGAGCTGCTTTCCAGCTAGGCACGGTGGATTATGACATTTAAATCCCACGCCATCACACACGTAGGAATGGTGCGTAAATTGAACGAAGACGCGTACGCGGAACGTTCGGATATTGGTGTTTGGGTGGTGGCAGACGGCATGGGCGGCCACGCTGCCGGAGAAGTCGCCAGCAAAGCTGTCACGGATGCAATCATGGGCCTGGGGCCCGCCAATAATTTTGATGAAACGCACGAAGCTGTAAAACGCAGCCTCAAAGGCGCCAACCGCCAATTGCTGGACCATGCAGACGAATACGAAGACCAACGCGTTCCGGGTGCCACCGTCGTCGTATTGATCATCGACGGTAACCAGGGTGCCGTTGTCTGGTGTGGTGACAGCCGCATTTACCGCTGCAGCGATCAGCAACTGGTCCAGCTAACCCGCGACCACTCGCATGTTCAGGAATTGGTGGACCAGGGTTTAATCAAGGCTGAAGACGCCGAATCGCACGCAATGGCCAATGTCATCACACGCGCCATCGGCATTGTCGAGCCTGTAGAGATTGACTCCCGCCTGATGAAAGTTGAGCCCGACGATCAATTCCTTCTGTGCTCGGATGGTTTAAGCCGCATGGTCTCTGATAAGGAAATCGAGTCGATTATGGCCAATAAGAACAGTGAAGAGATCGTTCAGTCGCTGTTACATACGGCCCTGGTCAGGGGCGCGAGTGATAATGTCACCATCATCTGTGTGCACGATGGTGATGAGGAAGATGATGACGAGTTTGATGAGGAAGCCACGGTTGTACAGCGACCATTCCCCCAGCAAGAACCTGACTAGTGTAGCGTCAACAATTTTCAACAACCTTTCTCCTGAACTAAATTTGATTAACAATCAGTTCACCAGGTAATCGCATATCGCCTGGTACGTCTGAATTCTTCAATAATCGGATCCAGGTTATGCCAACCAACAGCACCGATACGAATAAAGTTTATATTGTCAGTACGAATGCGATATGCGTGAGTGGCAGAAGTGACAACGTCAGTATTTGA
>JASJFX010000003.1:0-11093 GCA_033791845.1 Lysobacterales bacterium
ATTTGTTTTGGTCACCCGTCGATCCAGTGGCTCAGGTCGCGGTCAAGTAGTTGGGATAAATGCCGGATGTCGGGCCTTAGTGCTTCACTCACGATATCAACCATTTGCGGTGTCAGGGGTTCTGGTGACCTGGGGACTTTATTCAAGCGGGTAAGGCGTTGGGTCCATGTCGATTTCTTGGAACCGTCCGGATTGTACTTCCGAAGCCTTTGTTGCAGCGTGTCGGCCATCCTTCCTTTACTGGTTGCCGGCACAAAGAGTAGTTGCTGCAACCAGAGGTATCGATACATCTGGCTCTCGAATCTGCGTTCAAAATCCGTTTGGCCATCGTAGTCAACGTCAAGAAATTCCAATATGCGCTGGTAGGTTCCGAGTGTGTCGCTGGCGAAATCATCGAACACAACAACGTGTGTCTGCTCGCATCCGGCAATTTTGAATAGCTGTTCTATTTGTGCACCATAGCTTGCGACTTCGCTGTAAAACAGTACTCGTGGTTCAAGGCAGCGCCTTGGAAGTTGCTGGCCCCTTTTACGCACCGATTCGAGTGTCCACGCTGTGGTGAAATCCGCCTCGTCCTCCTGAAGCAGAAACTGCATACGCAAGTGATATGACGGCAACATTTTGAGTGGATTGCGCAGCTGTACAATGAAACGTGCCTTCGGGTTGAAATGAAGAATGCGTTCTATTGCGACGGGAGCATAAAAATAAGACACCGACCCTTCGCCCAATGCCCGGTGTGAAGAAGTGGCATGAGCGTAACAGCGATCGAGATAATCCCGATTGAGTTCCTCTGTATCCGGGATATAGACGGTTTTTGCGAAATAATGGGGTTCCTTCGGTCTTGAGAAACAAATTTGCGGATTGCGCGTTAGGTACCGGCTGAGCGCCGTCGTACCACAACGGGGGGCACCCACCAGGAAGAAGTCGGGAAACCGTCTGGATTCGGATTGGTTCAAAATTTCACCTGACATGCGAGAGTATGCAATCAATAGAAGTCGTTTATGTCCCTGATCTGGAAGGCCTCTTATCGAGTGCTCAATCCTGTCAGTACCAACACCCTACATATAGGGTAACAGTGGGCTATGATAGCAAACCCGGTCGCTCCCGGCAGTTCTCTGATTGATAATGGCCCATATTCAAATGCTTGTAATAGTGAAAAAATAATTATATGTTCCTTAAATTAAACCTGTGTAAATCATCCTTCAAAACAATCCGATGGAATAATTAATGCCTCGTATACGCTTGTCGCTACTGATCTGTACTGTAACTTTGATTCTTTCTTTCTTCTGTTACCCCGCATTGGCGACAACGGAACCTGATGTGGTAGAAGTGCCACAACAAACGTTGCAAATTGACATGGAAACCTACACGCCTGACCAGTCGGATTGGTCCACAAAACAAATAGCCAAATATGAAAAGAAGAAGAATACAGGCGACTTACCTCTTGCTATGCTAAAAATTGAGCGCTTGAACCTCGAAGCACCCGTCTACCTTGGCACTGACAGGGTCACTCTCGACCGGGGCCTCGGTATCATCGAGAGTACGGCGTATCTTGGTGAGGTTGGTAACATCGGCATATCCGGTCATCGCGATGGCTTTTTCAGGCCGCTTAAGGACA
Source organism: Lysobacterales bacterium (assembly GCA_033791845.1). Lineage (GTDB taxonomy): Bacteria > Pseudomonadota > Gammaproteobacteria > Xanthomonadales > SZUA-36 > SZUA-36. The sequence continues at coordinate 1,619 of JASJFX010000003.1, forward strand.
TCAAACTGGGTGACGCGATTGAAATCCTGACACCGACCGGTATTGAGGAATTCGAAGTATCTGATATCACCATTGTTGATGCGCTTGAAGTAAGCGTGTTGAACCCTACAGATACAACGGTACTGACACTGGTTACATGCCACCCGTTTTATTATCAGGGTTACGCACCGGACCGTTACATTGTCCGTGCAATTCCGGCTGGCACCAAAGCGAACGCCTTCATTTTTCCGCCGGATACTGACGCACCGGCCGCCAAGTAGCGCCATAAACCTCCATTGTAAGTAGTTCAATATACTTGCAGTAATAACCTAACTACATTAATGTTCGGGGTTCGAAGTTCTGAATTCAAACCGGAGGGATATACCGAAATGAAATTAATTAAAACTCTAGTAGTAGCCTGTGCTTTCAGCGCAGTATCCGCATATGCTGTTGATCCGGTCAAGTCTGACATGACCTGTGAGCAAATGAAGGAAAAGTATGCTATCACGGCAGAAGCGGAAGAGCGTTTTGCTGACCTCGTTGGCACCTGTGAAGGTATTTATGAAATCAATGGTGCAATGTATGCACGTACACAAGCCGTTATTCGCAATATCAGAGGACGTGTCGTTCGTTTGTACCTGCCTGCTACCGACCACACTTTCCAGGTAACTGCTCAACCAGATGGCCGTGTTTGGGTTGGTGATCAGAAAATGCGCATTCGCGATATGGGCCGTGGTGACAAAATTGGCATCTACCTGTCAGTGGACAAATTTGCCGAAGAAAGAGTTGACGAAATCGTAATGGCTTCCGCTGATGAAGTTACCCCTGATGCAGTCGAAGTTGAGGTTGTAACCGTTACCGTCGAAGAGGTTGAGGCGCTGCCAACAACCGGCTAGTACAGTTACATCAAACTGTTTGTTGAATTAGAGTTTTTCAAAATCAGTCTGAAATAATGTAGAAACCCCTGTCATTTTCGAATGGCAGGGGTTTTTCTTTAATGAAGAGACGGTAAACCCACAAACTCCTGTTCGTGTACTTGAAGCAGACGTTTAATCAGCAGGAACGTCAACTGCAAGGATGAGGCTGTCATCCTGAATGACTTTGCTCACTTCCTTGTCGCTCACGGTCCTGGCAATCACTACCCTCCCTGGCTCTGGACACACCGATGGTATCCCCCAATTAACAGCACTATCGTAGTCGAGGGGGACGTTAGATTAAGTAGGACAGCGGTGGGTCAGGATTATTGTCACACGGCCCCCGCTGGATTGCTTAAGACGGGTTTCCAATTCGAAGTAGCCCGGTCAGGGAAAACATCAACCGATGAAAGTCTGTTGTTAACTTATTTGGGCTTGCCGTTGCGACGGCTGCGAAACCACAAGACCAGACCGCTGATCGATAGAAAACCAAGGGCCAGGGCCAGCAGGTCGTAAACAAGAACACCGATTGTGCCGAATATGCGGCCGCTATGGAGGTCCAGCAGCAGTCTTTCCAGGCTCGGACCTTCGCCGCGATACGATTCTGTGATGGCCTGTTGAAGGCCATCAGGTGCAAACTCTGAATTTGCCCAAAGCGGGTCAGGGCTAGCGTCGCCGGCTTGCCGCCAGTTTAGTAGTTGAGTATCAGCCAGCCAGAGTTGACCCGCTGATTTTACCGACACAACCGTACTCTCGTGCAGACCAATTAACTCGATCGATGCCGCTCCAATGGACCCCCAGGGTATTCTTTCGATCAGGTTTCCATCATGATCAAGCAACAGTAATTCGTCGTTACCAGCGGCAATCAAAAGTTCGCCACTGGATACCGCACCAACGCCGCCTGAGATGGTTGCCACAGATTTTTCATTGAGAAACAACTGTGAACCGGCAAAGCTCAGCCAGTCATCGCCAACTGCAAAGCTATCAATTCTCTCCGGTTTGCCAAGCCCGTACCAGTCGAGCAGAAATGATTGCGATACATGACGTTGATCAAGGCCGAGTCCATTTGAGTGGTTGATTGCCAGGCCGCTGAGCACCATGAACAAAACGAAGATTGCAGCACCGGCGCCAAACGATCGGTGGAGGCGGCGCGCCTTTGATACCCTGCGCTTTTTACGATTCATTGCTGCAGTTGCTTTCAGTGTGCAGAAAAAGAGCCATGCTCGCCAGGTGGGTCAGGGATTGCACGGACAGTGTTGCACCGGAAATACCGTCAATTCTAACGTTGAGCCTGTGGTTGTCTTCCAGTTCAGCATGAACAAATTGATCGGTGAAAGCAGGCGTTGCCACTTCACCGCCCCGATTTTCACGGTAGGTCATTACCCGTAGATTCTTGATGTAATTGTTTTCTACGATGATACCTACAGTGATGGGTAATTCTTTGCCAATTTTGTCAAGAACCCACGCGGAACGCCCGGCCTGACACCAGTAGCGCAAGCGCAGGGCAGAGTAATCATGACCAAGTAGTTGCCGGACAGCTGATTTTCTATCACCGCTGAGCCAGAGGAGATTGGGCTCAGGCGGCGAATCAGTGAATGCGCGGGAGAGGAATTCCGCTTCGGTTTCATAAACCGTTTTCGCGAATACCTGCGCCGGCAACGACAGGATCATGACCAGTACAACAAAATTCTTTCTCCAGACTTTAAGCATCGCTTAAAAGCTGTAACCTAATCCCAGGTCTATCCCGGTAAAGTTCCGGCCGTTCTGGCTATCCAGGTCATGACTGCGATCCCGGTAATCAAGCTTGATCACGACATTTCTGGCCGGCCACCAGTTCAGTCCCACTTCCCATTGGTCGAACTTATCCTGGGCGCGGGCAGCATCGACATCTTCATAACGTGCATAGAAGCCGACATTGTCGTTCAGGCGGTAACTGGGTTCTATGTACCAACCGGTTTGGGTGTCCGCATCAGCCGCCTCCACTGCATCACCTGTGAAGTCCCAGCGGGCATAAAGTGCACGCAAACCAAAGCCATTGCGCTGGTAATCGACATGAGCTTCTATCAGGGTGCCGCTGTCCAGACCGTCATTTGAGACCTGGGATGGATCAAACTGGTACTGAACAGTTACGGCGGCCTGCAGGCCTGGAACACCAAGGTAACGCAGGCGTCCGGTGATCGCGCCATCGTTGGCGTCTGCCTTGGCTACTTTTTGGCGTCCGCTGCGAACCCTGAATGCATTGCTGCCGGTGGTTGGCATGTTTAAACCGGAGGTGAACGCCATATCCCAATTCCAACCGGAACCCCAGCGGCCATTGAGTCCGGCACCACCTGCCCACCAGGTGCTGGGTACGATGATGCTCTCTACATCATTGCGCTCCACACCGTAAAACGTGTCCGGCTCATGTGTCTCATTAAGGATGCCAACGGGAATCAGGAACACACCCGCCTTGGCATACAGGTTCTGACGCAGGTCAAACTCGATAAAAGCCTGTTCAATTTCCACTTCGCCAGGTGTATCCCCGCCGGAGTCGGCAACAAAAGCGTGCTCGATTTCAACTTCGGAGTAAAACCGTGTCTTGTCATTAAATTGATGGCCAAAAAACAGCACGAAACGATGCAGGTCAAGCATATCAACATCCCTGGAAGGGTCGTTGGCGTTCAGGTTGTTGTAATGAAGTTCGCCGTATCCCCCAATGGTCGTTTTGCTGGCTTCAACGACCTGTGGTGGAGCTGATTCCATTACTTCGGCAACCGCCTCGACCTTGGCATCGGTTTGATCGGTTTGATCCTGTGTTTGTGCAAGCTGGAGTTTTAACTCATCAATTTGTTGTTGCATGGATTCGAGCCTGGCCAGCAACTCAGCGTTGCTTACCTCGGCGTGAACGGTTGGGGCGGTGAGTAGTAAAACTAACACAAGCGTAATAAATATCGTCCCTGTATTACTGGTGAACCGCATTTTAAGTGGCCTTTTTAGTGGTCTGAAAAGTTGATGCAGGGATCGTAATGCAAATGAGAATGATTCGCAATATCATTTACAAGATGAATATTGACTTAAATGATCCAGGTCAGGTAAATGCCCGGTATCACCGCAAAAGGTGGTTGTACGGATTAAGAATCAAGAAGAAATGTATGTAGAAACGATCCCAGGGGTGAGCGATCCGGGTATAGGTGAGGTGTAAGCAACGGAAGTTAAAATTTAGAACACGCCACCAGCAGGTCTGTTTCGGTTTTCCAGAGACTCAGATGTCACGGACAGGAACAACCAGCACCGGTAGTTTTGACTTGCGGATAATACCGGCTGAGTAACTGCCAATCAGCACATCGTAGACAGCACCATGCCCATGGGTCCCGATGATGATTAATCCGGCCTCCAGTATCTCGGCTTCTTTCAGTGTCGTTTCCACACCCGGACCGCAAACCAATAGAGCTGACGCATCCAGCCCGTCATCCAGCAACTTGGTGGCCAGCGCTTGCACCCGACCGTGTTCCATGGGAAATTCTTTGGCCACTCGGATTCGCCTGGTTTCCGGGTCACCTTCAGGGCAGACGAAATCTGCCTCGGTTTCCACGGCATGCAATATATACACGCTTACCCCGGTGAGTTCTGCGACACCACGTGCGGCTTCGACAACTGCATCGGTTGCTGGTGACAGATCGACAGCGACTAATATATTCAAGGGTAACCTCCGGCCGTCATGCGGGCAGCATTAGCGAAGTACGAAGTCATAGCGAATTCGGTAGAACAACCGGTATCGCTGTTGGCCAAGTGGAATCTTCCGGAGACCATTGACCCCGTTCTTCCTTGTGACACTGAGAGTGTAGCCCCGTACAGGGGTCCACTCAAGTGCATTCATGGCGGTCTGCGCCGGGCAGATCGACATGCCAGGACGGGTTTGCTGCACTAATGGGTTTCCGGCCTGGCTCGGTTTACCGCCGACTCGCAACAGGTCATCGCAATGCATGACTTTGGTCACAACCAATTGAGAACTTAAGGCTCTAACCTCTCTACATGGAAAGCGGATTGGTAACGTTCGTCGTATTTTAAGCGTCCAATTTGGAAATAGATAAGAACGTAGGGAGTAGTAAAGGGCGATGAGCATCACTGAACGAGCCGTTAAAAACCCTGCCGGTGTCGCCGTGGCAGTTGCCATGATTACCTTGTTTGGGTTGTTCAGCCTAAAGGGACTTCCGGTACAGCTTTTCCCCGAAATTGATCTGCCGCAAATCAGTGTCTTTGCAGGTTGGCGTGCGGCCTCGCCGCAGGAGGTTGAGTCAGAAATTCTCGATCCCATGGAAGATGTATTGCAGGGTATGCCGGGCATGGAGGTCATGTCTTCAAACGCTTTCAATGGTGGTGCCTGGATCAATATGGAGTTCACATTGGGCACCGATATGCAAGCCACACTGATGGAAGTCATTGGCAGGCTGAACCGTCTGCCATCGATGCCTGCTGACTCTGATCCACCGGTAGTCAATATGGGTGGAGGAGGCGGTGGTGCCAACCAGGCATTGAGCTGGTTTTTCGTACAATTACTTCCCGGCACCCAAGGCAGCATCGAAGATTACAGCCAGTTCATCATGGACACGGTGAAACCAAAAATTGAATCCATCGATGGTGTGGCCGGTGTTGAAATCAACGCGGGTGCACCTGAAGAACTGCAGATCACCATCGACCCGTACAGGGCCGCGGAGTACGGAATTGAGCTCGGATCAGTGGCGGCGCGGGCCAGTCGCTCTAGCGATGTTTCAGGTGGTTTTGTAGACGTTGGACGACGCCAGTACACGCTGCGTTTTGAGGGCCGTTACGACCCCATGCAATTCAAGGACCTGATCCTGGAATGGCGTGAAGGACGGCCGATCCGGCTGGGTGATATCGCCGACGTACAGGTCGCACGTGGAAAGAAAACCCAGATAGCCATCCAGAATGGCAATCCGGCCATGAGCCTGCGGGTCGACCGGGCCAACGGTGCCAACGTACTGGGCACCCTGACACTGGTTAAAGAGGCTGTTGCCGAGTTACGCGAAGGTCCGCTGGCCGGTGCCGGCCTGGACATTCAACAATCATTTGATGCCTCCGTATTTATCAAACGGGCAGTTAACATGGTGACCAGCAACCTGTTGCTGGGAATATTATTTGCGATAGGTGTCCTGTGGCTGTTCCTGCGCGACACCCGTGCCACCATATTGATTGCGACTGCCATTCCGATTTCTTTACTGTCTACATTTATCGTGCTCGACCTGACCGGGCGCAGCCTGAATGTCATTTCGCTGGCAGGACTGGCTTTCGCGGTGGGCATGGTTCTGGATGCGGCTATTGTTGTTTCGGAAAACATACTGCGTCTTCGTGAGCGTGGAGAAGTTCCGTCGATCGCTGCCCTGGCAGGGACCAGCCAGGTCAAGGGTGCCTTGCTTGCATCCACCGCCACCACCGTGGCCATTTTTCTACCGGTATTGTTTCTTGAGGACGTGGAGGGGCAACTGTTTGCGGATCTCGCCCTGACCATATCGATCGCGGTGGTTATTTCGCTGGTAGTGGCACTGACCGTTCTCCCCACGGTAGCCGGAAGCTGGCTGAAACCGAAAAAGCTGACCAAGGGTCAGTCACAGGGCTGGTCACGGTTGGCACATTCGTTGATGAAGATCAGCGCGACTGGAAAACGCCGGTTTGTATTGATTGTCAGCCTGATATCCGCCCCCCTGCTTGCAACATGGCTGCTTTTCCCGCAAATGGATTACCTGCCGCCGGTGAAGCGCGATGCGGTTGATGCCTTTTTGCAGTTTCCTCCCGGCTCAAATATTGAGACCAATGAAAAAGAAATCATCAGCAAACTGGTCGATCGACTCCAGCCCTATATGGATGGTGTTAAACAGCCGGCGCTGAAGAATTATTACATCCTGACCTGGCCTGGCGGCGGCACCATCGGAGCACGTGCGCTGGATCAGAGCCGGGTAGGTGAGTTACTGGAAATCGTCAGGAATGAAGTACTGGTGGATATTCCGGATTTCCAGGGCTTTGCAATGCAGGGCAACCTGTTCGGTGGCTTTGGCGGCGGCCGTGATATTTCCATGCACATACAGTCAGCTGACCAGGTCGGTTTATATGCAGCGGCGGGTGAGGCCCAAGCTCAGTTAAGAGAGTCGTTTGAAGGCGCAAACGTCCAGACCTTTCCCAGCATAGAACTGGCTGAGCCCGAACTTCGGGTGTTTCCTGATGATGCGCGTATAAACGAAGTGGGTATGGACCGGCGTGGTGTTGCATCACTGGTCCGGACCCTCGGGAATGGCCTCTGGCTGGGTGAATATTTCAACGGTGAGAACCGCATGGATATCATCATGCGTGCAGACGGCTGGGAAACTCCCGAGCAACTGGCTACAACACCCATCATGACACCCAGTGGTGAAGTGGTACCGTTAGGTGAACTGGTTACAGTTGAACGGGCAACCGGCCCCGGCCAGGTACGCAGGGTCAATGGCAGGCGCACGGTGAGTGTCAACCTGAGCCCACCCGATAACGTTTCACTGGAAACTGCCATTGCGCAGATAAAAGCGGACGTCGAGCCCGGTTTACGCGCGGTGCTACCCGCCGACGGCTCGATTCAGTACGGCGGCAGTGCAGACAGCCTGACCGAGGCCATTCAGACCATGGGCCGGAACTTCATCATGGCCCTGTTTATCCTGTTTCTACTGATGGCAGGTCTGTTCCGTTCACCCAAAGACAGCGCACTTGTGATCATGACCATACCGCTGGCAGGGGTTGGCGGCATAATCGCCATCCGGACTTTAAACCTGTTCGCATTTCAGCCAATGGACCTGCTGACCATGATTGGCTTTATCATTTTGCTGGGTCTGGTAGTCAATAATGCGATTTTGCTGGTGGATCAGACACGCCGGGCTGAACGCAAGGGAATGGGTCGGCACGAGGCCGTTGAAAATGCTTTACGCATCCGTTTGCGGCCGATCTTCATGAGTACGCTGACCAGTATTTTTGGCATGTTGCCGCTGTTGCTCCTGCCCGGTGAGGGTAGCGTTATCTATCGCGGACTGGCGGCTTCGATCGTAGGCGGCATGACCTTTAGCCTGATTTTCACATTATTGCTATTACCCTGCATGCTGCGTCTCGGCAAGGCAAAGCAGGTAGAAATTATTGCACCGGAAACGGCGCACAGGACCACGCTGGAAGCCGTGGCCTGATCAAGGAGGTTGTAATGAATCGATACACAGGAATTGCACTCGCTGTTTGTTTGTTTCCGCTGGTTTCATGGGCTGAAAATGCTGAACAGGAGGCGCCGGCTTCACCCGTCATGGTCGAAACGGCTCAGCGTGACACATTTTCGGCAACCCTTTGGGTTTCCGGAACCGTTATTAGTCAGAATGACGCACGTATTGCCGCAGAAACGGATGGCCGTATCACCTGGGTGGCGGATGTTGGTTCCCGCATAGCACAGGGTGAAGCAATCGCACGTATTGATGCGGAGGATTTACGTCTGGAGCTGGCCGATAGTGAGGCTCAGCTGCTTAGTCTGAAATCACAGCTTAAATACCGTGATAGCAGCCTGCAGCGTTTACAAAAGCTTGCAGACAGTAATAATGCCGCGGCGACTCAGCTTGATGAGGCGCAATCACAGTTGGATATGACCCGGCAGGAAATCAAGCGGGCAGAGGTAGCCATTGCCCAGATAAAACGCCGTATCAGTCAGACGGAGGTACTGGCCCCCTTCCCCGGTATCGTTGTGGAAAGGGTGATACAGACTGGCGAATTTGTTAACCGTGGCGCACAGGTTGCACGCCTGGTTGATACCGAGCACCGCGAAATCAGGGCACAGGCACCGCTTTCGGTAGCCGGCTGGATACGGGAAGGAATGCAGGTGTCAGTCGAGCACGGGGATCGTGAATCCCTGAGCCCGGTCAGTTATGTCATTCCTGTCGGTGATGATCGTTCTCGTATGTTCGAAGTCCGCATTGAAGCAAATGATCCAGCCTGGATCATCGGCAGTCCGGTTCGGATAGCATTGCCGAATAGTGAACCCCGTGAGCTGGTTGCGATTCCACGTGACGGACTGGTTTTACGTGGCAACACTATTTATGTCATGCGGGTGAACAGTGATGACACGGTCGAAAAGGTCACGGTTGAGACCGGAATCGGCCTGGGTGGTTTTGTTGAGGTCATCGGCAACGTGGAGCAGGGCGACCGGATCATTACCCGGGGTGGCGAACGCATTAAAGCCGGTCAGGCGGTCACGATCTCGGAAGGATAGTATAAAAAAGAACGGAGCCAAAGGAACGGGGCCAAAAAAATGAGGTCCGGGTAAATGGCCAGACCCTTAACTTTGACCTGATATTCAAGCCCGTTGTGTTTGACGCCACAAATGTACCACCAGCGTGCCACTGCAAAGAGAAACCACTGCCAGTATCACGCATAGCATGATGTTGCCATAAAGGCCGTAGCCGATGGCAAACAGTGCACCGTAAACGGCGATCGAGGCAAGAAGCACATTAAGCAGTGCTACCGGCAGATGGTCTTTTTCAGCGCTGCTTCCCAGGTCTTCACCATCGATACGGGCTTCCTCTTTAACTTTCCTC
>JASJFX010000004.1:0-4614 GCA_033791845.1 Lysobacterales bacterium
CCAGCAGGGTGGCGACCTGCCGCCCCCAAGCCTGCTTGAAAAACAGGTGCTAGAACGTCTGGTAATCCGCCGTTTGCAGTTGGTTCGCGCATTCCAGACAGGTATTCGGATCAGTGACTCCGATATTGACCAGTCGCTGCTGATGCTCGCTGAACAAAACAAGATTTCACTGATGCAGTTACGTCAGGTTATCGAAGCCGACGGCGAAGACTTTGTTGAGTTCCGCCAGAATATCGGTGAAGAAATGATGACCGAACGCCTGCGTCAAAGGGTTGTCAACAGTATGGATCCCATTACCGAGACCGAGATTGATATCCTGCTGGCCTCCGAGGGTTTCAGCACCGGCGAATATAATATTTCACATATCCTGATCGGCATGAGTGAAGGCGCCACACCACAGCAGGTCGCTGAAATGGAAACCAAGGCCACCAATGTTTACCAGCAACTGGAAGAGGGTCTGGATTTCGCTTCGGCTGCCATCAGCTACTCTGACGCACAGGAGGCACTGGAAGGCGGCCTGGTCGGCTGGCGGGATCTTAATTCTGTTCCGGTGGTGTTTTCCGATTCGATCAGAAACCTCAGGGCAGGTCAGATGACGACACCGATCCGCAGTCCTGCCGGTTTCCACATTATCAGGGTCAATGATTACCGTGAGCGTTCCCAGGTGATGGCAACTGAATTCCATGCCCGCCATATCATGGTCGAAACCAATGATCTGATCGGCCCACGCGAAGCCATGGAGCAGATTCGGGATATTCACAAGGATCTCGTCGAGGGCGTAGATTTTGCAGAGCTTGCGAGGGAATTTTCTGATGATATTTCGAGCGCCAACCTGGGTGGCGATATGGGCTGGTTTTTGCCACTGGCCTTTGGCGAGCGAATGGAGCAAACACTGAAAGCGATGGAGGACGGTGAGATCAGTGAACCGTTCCAAACTGAACAGGGCTGGCATATCATCCAGCGTCTTGGCATACGTGAGAAAGATGTGACCGTTGAAGCCACCCGTAATAAAGCACGTGCCAACCTTCAACAGCAGAAGGTGGATATCGAGGTTGAGCAGTTCTTACAGCAGATGCGTGACGAGGCCTTCGTAGAAATCAGGCTAGATAGCTGAGCACCGTTTCAGCTGCTGCAACATATCCGCAAGGCAGATCATGCGACACAGATCATGATTAGGGAAACTCCAGTGCTCGCCCTGACACCCGGCGAGCCTGCGGGCGTCGGACCCGAATGCACCGTACGACTTGCCCATCAACACCCGGAATTACGACTGCTGGCCGTTGCAGACCCCCAATTGCTGACCGCTGCTGCCGATGCCCTCGGACTCGATGTGCCGGTCAAATCCTGGCAACCGGGTGACAATCCCGTTGCCGGTCAAATTTTGTGCTATCGCGTGTGCCTGGCTCAAGCGGTCAAACCCGGTCATCCTGATCCCGCCAACGCGGCCTACGTGGTTGACACGATAAAATCAGCCGTCAGGCTGGTACGGGAAGGCCACGCTGCCGCACTGGTCACGGGGCCGGTACACAAAGGCGTCATCAACGATGGCGGGATTGCGTTCAGCGGCCACACCGAACTGCTGGCAGACCTTGCCGGAATGAAAAAAGTGGTCATGATGCTGGCCGCCGGAAGTCTCCGGGTGGCACTGGTAACGACTCATTTACCGCTGCGCGACGTGGCCGACGCCATCACTATTGAGAATGTCCGCAGCAGTTTACGTATTACCCATCGGGAGTTGCGTACACGTTTTGGAATCAGCGACCCCGTGATCCAGGTGCTGGGTCTGAATCCACATGCCGGGGAAGGTGGCCACCTCGGTCATGAAGATGAGCAGGTCATTCAAAAGGTTATCGAGGAATGCAGAGCAGAAGGTATCAATGCCCTTGGGCCGGTGCCTGCTGATACGGCATTCACCCCCACCCGTCTGGCGGCCTGCGATGCCGTGCTGGCGATGTACCACGACCAGGGGCTGCCGGTGCTCAAACACGCGGGCTTTGGCAAAGCGGTCAATATCACGCTGGGCTTACCATTCATTCGCACCTCGGTTGATCATGGTACGGCACTGGATATTGCCGGGCAGAACCGCGCCGATGCCAGCAGTATGTATGCCGCCGCCTGTGCAGCACAGAACATGTGCCGTTGAGACACAAGGCCCGAAAACGATTCGGCCAGAATTTTCTGCATGACCAGCAGGTCATCGACCGGATCATAGCAAGCATCGCACCCCAACCGGCGGACCTGCTGGTTGAGATCGGCCCGGGCCAGGCAGCACTTACCCGGCCGTTGCTCGACAGCGGTGCGGAACTGCACCTCATAGAGCTTGACCGTGATTTAGTCGCAAGGCTTGAGGAAAAGTTTGCCGGTCACTCAAACATCACCATTCATTCCTGCGACGCGCTTAAGGCGAACCTGCCTGAATTGACCGGTCATCGTCCATTCAGACTGATCGGCAACCTGCCCTATAACATTTCCACACCCCTTATTTTTCATGTGCTGCAATGGAGTGACCTGGTCGTTGTCATGCACTTCATGCTGCAAAAGGAAGTGGTTGACCGCATGGCCGCTGCACCGGGTAGCCGTACCTACGGGCGCCTGTCGGTGATGACTCAGTTCCGAGCCGATGTCACGCCGCTATTTGATGTGCTGCCGGAAAGTTTCTCACCGGTTCCCAGGGTTTGCTCCAGCATCGTCCGTTTGCAACCCCTGAAGGAACCACCGGCCGATGCGGGTTCCTTCGAAAATCTGAAAAAGGTGGTGACCGCCGCATTCTCGATGCGCCGCAAAACACTGCGTAACAGTCTCAGGAGTGTTTTGAGCGAGGAGCAGATCAACGAGGCAGGCATCGACCCGGGCCAGCGTGCGGAGCAGCTCAGCCTGTCGCAGTTTGCCGCACTTGCCCGATCACTACCAAATGATGCAAACTGAACTCAATAACAATTCTATTGGAAAAGGGCAGTGGTTATGACAAAAGCGTTACCCGTTGACGTGGTCGCACAACCCGAATTTCTCGGCAGGCATGAGGATAAATTTGCCTTCGCCTATACGATTAACATCACCAATCGCTCCGAGCAAAACATCACCCTGCGAAACCGTCACTGGATCATTACCCATGCCGACGGCTCAACGGAAGAAGTGATTGGCGAGGGTGTGGTCGGTAAAAAACCGGAACTGGCCCCCGGTAAATCCTACAGCTATACCAGCGGAGCTCTGATTCCCACCCCGGTAGGTTCGATGCGGGGTTCTTACGGTTTTGTCACTGACGATGGCGTTTCCTTTCGTGCGGAAATTCCCGAGTTCACGCTGCACACGCCTGACACGCCGCTGCATTAACCGCTTCGAGTAGATCGGAGACTCCCTAATGAGTACCTATCTGATTGGCGACATACAGGGTTGTTATGATTCGCTTCATCGTTTGCTGGAAACCATCCATTTTGATCCTGCCAACGACCGTCTGTGGTCATGTGGTGACCTCGTCAACCGTGGCGGTAAATCACTGGAAGTTTTGCGCCTGTTAAAAAGCCTTGGACCCTCGGTCAGTGTCACACTTGGCAACCACGATATGCACCTGCTGGCAAATTACCACCGGTATCCCCAGGGGGGTTCAGGCAATACTGAATTTGATGCTATATTTGCCGCTCCGGAATGTGCCGAACTGATGGCGTGGCTGATCAAATATCCGCTGACCGTCTGGTCCGAAGAGTTTCAGTTACTGCGTGTTCACGCCGGTGTCATACCACAGTGGGACTGGCAGGCGACGGTTAGCGCGGGTAATGAAGTATCTGCCATCCTGCAATCGGAGCAGCGCGGTGAATTTTTCAATCGAATGTATTCAAACAAACCAAGACTCTGGCGTGAAGAAAGAACCGGTTGGAAACGCGTGCGCCTGATCACCAATATTCTGACCCGTCTGCGTTTTTGTGATGAACTGGGCCGCGGAATCTATAACGTATCCGGCCCACCGGGAACCCAACCGAATAACTACAAACCCTGGTTTAAGCACAAGCACCGGCAAACCCGGGAAATCACCGTCGCTTTCGGACATTGGGCAGCCCTGGGTTTACGCGTAAAAAAACGCTATTTCGCCATGGATTCCGGTTGCGTCTGGGGCGGCAGACTAAGCGCCCTGAAACTAGAAGACCACACCATCTACCAGGTCAAGTGCACAGAATCGTAGGGTGGGTAACTCGCAAGGTGAGAGAAGGTGAGAGAAGGTGAGAGAAGGTGAGACGGGGAACCCGTCGAGAAGCCAGCCTGGGCTGCGGGGAACCCGTCGAGAAGCCAGCCTGGGCTGCTGGGTACCCGTCGAGAGGGCGGCCTGGGCCGTTACCCACGCGTTCCCCCGGTTAAATCTAAATGGTGCATTACGAGTAACGCACCTACGTAGGGTGGGTAACTTGTTACCCACGCGTTCCTCCGATTGAATCTAAATGGTGCATTACGAGTAACCCACCCGACGTAGGGTGGGTAACTTGCAAGGTGAGAGAAGGTGAGAGAAGGTGAGACGGGGAACCCGTCGAGAAGCCAGCCTGGGCTGCGGGGAACCCGTCGAGAAGCCAGCCTGGGCTGCGGGGTACCCGTCGAGAAGCCAGCCTGGGCTGCGGGGTACCCGTCGAG
>JASJFX010000005.1:0-3381 GCA_033791845.1 Lysobacterales bacterium
TGGGTGGTGCAATTGCAATCTCTTCCAGAAAAACGGGGTTTTCTGAAAATGATCAGTGGGACACCTTAGGCCGGGTGGAAGCAGGTTATGGAGCCAATGCCGACAGTTGGGGAGGTTCGATCTACGCGGGCGTTCACAACAAGACGAACTGGCTTGATGTTGCCGCCAGCATTGATAAAGGTGATGACTACCAATTTGATGGTGGAACTGTTGCCGCAACCGAATATGACCGCAAACAATACCGCCTGGGTTACGGCCATCGATTCAGCCAGGTTGATATCAGTCTCGGCGCAGTGATTAACAGAACCGATGAAAGCGGTACACCGGCTTTGCCCATGGATATTATTTACGCTGACAGCGAACAGTATTCTGTAGGCCTGGATACGCGTCTTCAAGAAGGTGACCTGTCTTTTAAATTCAAGACGCTCTCGGTGGATCATGTGATGAACAATTTCAAACTTCGTCCGCCGCCCACCGGTATGAACGGCATGAAAATGTTTCGCGAAACGCTTGCGCTTGGGGATAGCGATGGGTTCAAACTGACCTATGGCCGGAATGCAGGTGACACCGGACTTTTGTTTGGTGCTGACGGTAAATGGGCACAGCATGATGCCGATATAAGCAATCCGGCAAACGAAATGTTCTACGTCACTAACTTTAATAATGTGGACAGGGACCGCTTTGGCCTGTTTGCCGAAGCCACCAAATCACTGGGCGAATGGGATGTTGAAGCCGGTCTCAGGTACAACCGTGTCAGCATGGATGCAGGTGAAGTGGGTGGCAACCTGGCCCTGATGGGTCCGAACAAGACTCAACAGGACAGACTCGATGCACTGGCCAAAGCGTTCAACGAATCCGACCGGAACAAAAAGGATAATCAATGGAGCGCCATGCTCAAGGCAAGCCGCCAAACAAGTACCAATACGAGGCTAAACCTGGGCTTGGGTAGGAAAGTACGTTCACCAAGTTACCAGGAGCGCTACCTGTGGTTACCAATGGAAGCCACGGCCGGCCTGGCAGATGGATACACATATATCGGTGATATCAATCTCAAACCGGAAACAGCTGTTGAACTGACAGCAGGTCTCGACTGGTCTGCAGGCCGGTTCAAACTGACACCAGAAGTTTATTACCGGGATGTCAATAATTACATTCAGGGCGTACCCTCCACCAATAAAGTCGCCAATATGTTCGCAATGATGGCGAGCGGCAGACTACCACTGCAATTCGCCAATGTGGACGCTAAAATCTACGGTGTGGACCTGGGCTACGAGTTTGCGATCAGTGAGGAATGGCTGCTCAGGGGTAACCTGGGCTATGTGCGCGGCAAACGCAAGGACATAACCGACAATCTTTATCGGATCGCCCCATTGTCTTCTTTTCTGGAGTTAAGCTGGCAACGTGAGTCCTATTTTGTCGCGATTGAAAGTGTTGCGGCATCCAGGCAGAACAAGGTCTCAGCCTACAATAATGAGCAAAAGAGCTCGGGTTGGGGTATTGCAAATCTGAGGGGCGGTATCAGTCTGAACAGGGCACTTGATGTTAGCCTGGGTGTAGAGAATATATTCGACAAGGCCTATCAGGATCACCTGGGTGGATATAACCGGGTTGCCGGCAGCGACGTTCCATTGCGAGAGAGGTTGTATAGCAAGGGCAGAAACTATTACATTAGGCTAAATGCCAATTGGTAAACTGAAACAGGGAATACATCCGTCACGGCAGAATCTGCTGCGATTGTGCGTGATCCGGAGTATCTTGATCGTCATCTTGTTGGCGGGTTCTGTTCTTTTCCACTTTTCCGGGTCAATGCCGTTTCCATCGCTGCAGGTGTTCACGATTTTGGCGGTGATGGTGGTGATTAACGTATTGATCCTGCTGCGTCTGCGCTCCGCCCCGGATGTGAGTGAAAAAGAGTTCTTTGCCAACCTGCTACTGGACGTTTGCTTTTTAACCCTGCTGTTTTATTTCACGGGTGGGTCTACCAACCCTCTTGTCAGCTATTACCTGATACCTCTGATCATCAGCGCGGCGGTTTTAAGACCCTCATATACCTGGATTATTGCATTTCTCTGTATCGGGTCATACACGCTGCTGCTTTTCTATTACCAGCCACTGCCCCTGTTTAACATGAGCGGTCATAACGCCATGTCAAACGCCCACATCCTCGGTATGTGGGTTAATTTCGGGTTTAGCGCCCTATTGATCTCGTGGTTTGTCGTACGCATGGCGAGTGCGCTTCGGCAACAAGCCGAGGCCATTGCTCTTAACCGGGAGTTGGGGCTCAGAGACGAACAGATAATCAGTGTTGCCAGTATTGCTGCCGGTACAGCTCACGAAATGCGAACACCATTGGCAACAATGGCGGTGACGATTGATGAGATTGACTCCGAGTGCCCGCAACTAAGGGACGATATGGCAATACTCACCCAGCAGATTGCGCGTTGTGACGAGGTCCTGCGTAACCTGGTGACCACCACCACCGAAAATAGCAGGATGGTTGTTACACAAGTGGGAGTGTTACTGAAAGACTTGCTGGAGAAATGGAGCCTGGCCCGGCCCGAGGTCAGGCTGGAAACGGTGATCCCGGCGCATGAGGCACGGCATAAAATCCGTTGCGATCAAAGCCTGCAACATGCCTTGATGAACCTGCTGAACAATGCCGCCGATGCCAGCCCGGGATATGTATCAATGCAAGTCGGGTCATCTCCGGGCTGGCTGTTGATAGTAATCGAAGATCAAGGCCCCGGAATCCCCGATGAAATTGCAGGCAGCCTCGGCAAGAGGAGTATCAGTCGCAAGCAGGGTGGTCTTGGTTTGGGTGTGCTGCTTGGCCAGGCATCTATTGAACGGATGGGTGGTGAGGTAAAATTGGCTGATATGCAGGGAACCGGTACCCGTATTGAAATTCGACTTCCTTTGATTGGGGATGATGAAAATGACTGAGCAGAATATAGCTGAAAACCGACTGCTTATGGTGGATGACGACCCGGCATTTCTGCATGTGCTGAGCAAGGCGATGAGCAAACGTGGGTTTGATGTAATTGCTTCAGCCGGTATAAGCGATGCAGTGACCCGAGCCCGCAAGGATGTTCCGGATATGGCTGTCGTTGACCTCAAACTGGAAGGGGAGTCGGGTCTGGATCTTATCCCGCTTTTAATTGAAATCAATCCGGAAATGAAGATTGTCGTGTTGACCGGTTATTCCAGTATTGCGACCGCAGTTACGGCGATCAAGCTGGGCGCAGCAGAGTACTTAAGCAAGCCTGTTACTGCCGGTGATGTTGTTAAAGCACTATCCGGTGAATGGCAACGGGACGATAGCCTGGAGGATTACAGCCCGATGTCAGTTGAAAGGGTGGAGTGGGAGCATATTCAGAAAGT
>JASJFX010000006.1:0-4329 GCA_033791845.1 Lysobacterales bacterium
TCCATCGTCAGCCGCATGTCCTCGACGATTACGCTACCGCGCCGCCGCGACTGTCCAGTCGCCCCGCCACCGGGCTTGGCCGATCCCCAATCGATCGACAATACATCAATCCACTTGTCGTGGTTGGCATCGGTAGATTCGCCATCGACACCGTCATACTTTGCAAATATAGCCATTGATTACCGCTCCTTAAAAATGTGGTGCGTTTAAAGCATAGACGACCCTTTCCTAAAATCCAATAGCACTGTACAGCTGTTTACACGGGTATCGAATGGTGGAATCATTCGTGTTGCACTTGATTCTTGGATCTAAGCAGAGCCGTTTTCCTGATAACGAACTGACGTTGTCTGATATGGGTGAAAATCTTTAAAGGGCTCTGATAATCCTCCAGCCAGCCAGCACTGCGAAAGAACCAATTTGCGTAGGGTGTCGTGCCGAACTAGAATGATTTGGGTATGGAAATTCAATTTACTCACCCTAAGCCAACCAGGTCCTCTTCCACACCAGAGAAAAAAAGACATCTGCAATTTGGCGGAGTTGCGGCCTCGCCGCCATTATCCTGCGCCTCAGACCCAGAGCAACTTATTGGCGAATTGCGGTGCATGGCAGCCGGTTTATCTTCACTCATCTACTGCTACAACCTTGAAGGTCTACGCAGAATTCTCGAGTTAGAAGGTGCCACGCATTTTCGGGGTTTCAATCCGTCCTGGAACGATCCGTATTCTCAAGGCATCTGGGATAACTCGAAAATTGGGATGGGTTTTGTACTCGATGGCAGAGCATGGCTGGTGTTCCGTGGATCGGACGACAATCTGGACTGGGATGCCAACTTTCGATTCTCTAAAACCAAAGATCATATTCATTTTGGTTTCTCGCGTTGCTGGGACGGGTTGTCGGTTGTTGTCGAGCCCTGGCTTGACGAAATTACCGGCGTTGTTCCCTCTTTAGTCATCACCGGGCATTCACTTGGTGGCGCCATTGGTGTGCTGGCAGCGCGTTCAATATCTGAGAAAGCCACCATCGGGATCGAAGCCGTATTGACATTTGGTGCACCGAAGGTGGGGTCCAGGCGATTTGTCGAACGCTACAACGCGCTGCCCGCTTTCACACAAGAATCAAAAGCCGCTATGTGCCTTCGCGATGTAACCTGGCAAACGCGGATCGAAGATGACATCGTACCAAAGGTTTGTCCGGGCTGGATGGGATTCCGCCACTGCGGCCAGGATGCACGCCAACTGGAAACCCCACCCGACATGGCGTTTCGTCACCTCAATGATGCTGGTGGACTGCTCGTGCCAACGAATACAAGCGTTGTAGAATCACTGGTCACGACATTTTCGGATTGGATTCCTTTCCTGAAGGTCTTTTTCTACGGTGCCGAAAAACTTAAAAAAGGCGGACTCAGTCACCGGATGATCGGGTACCAGAATTTTTTTGGCCATTCATTGTCTTTCCACCGCGCTATTGCCCGGCACGACGATGTGCTGGAGGCCATTCAGGATTCACGTCCAGACGAGTCGCCTTCAATCGCATTACCGCAACCGTCGTTTGTGACGTTTGCAAACCCAGTTTCAACGCGCAATGAATTCCCAAAGGAAATAACCAAAGGATGGACATTGCGGCTGACATTAGTGTCAATAATCACGCTTGCCTTTCTTGTGGGATTCTTTGCAGCGATGATTTGGTTGGTTGGTTTCGTACACCCTCAAATTCGTCCCTTAGGGTACGTTCTCATTGTTTTGCTGACCATCGGTTTCGTGCAAAAGCTGAGGCATGATTTGCGTTAAGCCATATAGGAGCCATATAGGGTGTCTGGTTCTTAACCACGCCGAAACAGATGTGCACCAACTTTCGCATGGCTGCCCCCAAGGCGCACATCTGGCAAACTTTCTAAATTCAGCCTCGACTCACTGGTTAAGATGCTTGCCAGGTTAGGAAGCGATGTCGAACTGAGAGTTGCCTGTCTGCCGTCTACATATTCCTGCGATACTCCCCACCAACATCATAAAGCGCATGGCTCATACTCCCAAGCGAACAAGCCTTGGCCGCATCCATAAGTGATTCAAACGTATTCTTCCTTTCACGCGCCACCTGCTGCAGTTCGAGCAAATGCTGCTCCGCCTCGGCCTGGTGGAACTCCCGGAACTCGCTGACATTCTTGACCTGCTGGTCCTTTTCTTCATCCGTTGAGCGCATCAGTTCCTGTTCGCCGCCTTCCACATGGCTTTCCTTACCACCCAGAAAGGTGTTCACACCGATTAGCGGCAGGCTGCCATCGTGTTTTTTGTGCTCGTAGTACATCGATTCATCCTGAATCTTGCTGCGCTGGTACATGGTGTCCATCGCTCCCAGTACGCCGCCGCGTTCCGAGATGCGTTCGAACTCCTGGTATACGGCTTCTTCCACCAACTCGGTTAGTTCATCGACGATAAAGCTGCCCTGCCACGGGTTTTCACAGAAGTTCAGACCCAGTTCCTTGTTGATGATCATCTGGATGGCCACAGCGCGGCGTACGCTTTCCTCTGTCGGCGTGGTGATGGCTTCATCGTAGGCATTGGTGTGTAGTGAATTGCAGTTGTCGAATAACGCGTACAAGGCCTGCAGCGTGGTGCGGATATCGTTGAACTGAATTTCCTGTGAGTGCAGCGAACGGCCCGATGTCTGAATGTGGTATTTCAGCATCTGGCTGCGCTGATTAGCACCGAAGCGCTCACGCATCGCACGTGCCCAGATACGACGGGCGACACGTCCAATTACGGTGTATTCCGGGTCCATGCCATTGCTGAAAAAGAAGCTCAGGTTGGGTGCGAATTCGTCGATGTGCATACCACGCGCCAAATAATATTCAACGATGGTCAGACCGTTACTTAGCGTGAAAGCCAACTGGCTGATCGGGTTCGCGCCAGCTTCGGCGATGTGGTAACCCGAAATCGAAATGCTGTAGAAATTGCGAACGGCGTTATCAACGAAATACTGCTGGATATCACCCATCATGCGCATGGCAAATTCAGTCGAGAAGATACAAGTGTTCTGGGCCTGGTCTTCCTTGAGGATATCGGCCTGCACGGTGCCGCGTACCTTGCTGATGGTCCCGGTCTTGATGCGTGCGTAGGTTTCGGCATCTACGACCTTGTCACCAGTGATACCCAACAACCTCAGACCCAGGCCGGTGTTGCCTTCGGGTAACTCACCTGCATACTTGGGTTGGCCGTCGCGGAAGTACTTCTTGATGATCTTGTTGGCCTTGTCCCAGCCACCCGTTTCATCCAGGTGTTTTTCAACTTGCTGGTCGATGGCTGCGTTCATGAAAAACGCCAGTATCATCGGCGCCGGACCGTTGATGGTCATCGAGACCGACGTGTTGGGCGCACACAGGTCAAAACCGGAATAGAGCTTCTTAAGGTCATCCAGGGTGGCAATGGAAACACCGGCGTTACCGATCTTGCCGTAGATGTCCGGGCGTGTATGTGGGTCTTCACCGTATAGCGTGACCGAATCAAACGCAGTGCTCAAACGCACTGATGCACCGTCCTGGCTGAGGTAGTGAAAGCGGCGGTTGGTGCGCTCCGGTGTGCCCTCGCCTGCAAACATGCGGGTCGGGTCTTCGCCTGCTCTGCGGTATGGAAAAACACCCGCGGTATAGGGATAACCACCGGGCAGGTTTTCACGCATCAGGAACGATAACAACTCGCCCCAGTCGCGGTCCCGGGGCATGCCGATCTTGGGAATCTGGAATTTGCTCAGGGATTCCTTGTAATTGTTGCCGGTAACTTCGCGTCCACGCACCTCGTATGCGTATTGCTCTGTGCGAATGCCCTTCTTTCTTGCGGGCCATTGATTGAGAAGCTCAATAGCCTCGGCCGAGAGTTCCTGCATGGCTACGTTATAGCGTTGGCGAAGCAGGACAAATTCTCCATCGCCACCGGTGTGCTCACTGCCGTACATCTCAAAACTGGCTGGCAATAAAGGGTCCGACAGGTCTTTCAGACACTCGTAGTAATTTTGCGCAAGGCTGGCGGCCTGTGCCTGGGTTTCGATGTCCTGGTTGATCTCCCTGCCCTGCTCGGCAATTTCGGCCAGGTACCGTGTGCGGTTGCCGGGGATCAACACGGTCGCTTTGGGGGTGTGATCGGAGACATCCAGGTTGGTTGCCCAGCTATCTTCGGGCAGATCCAGTTTTTCGCGTAGCAGACGCACCAGGTTAACAAACATCCAGCTGACACCGGGGTCGTTGAACTGGCTGGCGATGGTCGGGTAGACGGGTACATCCTCATCGTCCATGGTGAAGGCCAGGTGGTTGCGCTTCCATTGTTTGCGGACATCACGCAG
>JASJFX010000007.1:0-2972 GCA_033791845.1 Lysobacterales bacterium
TCCTCACCCAGTAGCGTAATACGCAGTGCCCGGGCCACCTCATGTGCGATTTCGTCCTGGATGGCAAAAATGTCATTCAGGTCTCTATCATAGGTTTCAGACCAGAGGTGGAAACCATTCTCCACATTAACCAGTTGGGCGGTGATACGTACGCGATTGCGTTTGTCGTCCTTACGAACACTGCCTTCGAGGATCGAAACTACGTTCAGTTTTTCACCGATGCTGCGCAGGTCTTCATCCTTGCCTTTGAAGGCGAATGAGGAGGTACGTCCCGCCACTCGCAGTTCTTTGATATTGGCCAGGATATTGAGCAATTCCTCCGTCAGTCCGTCAGAGAAATACTCGTTGTCGTTATTGGCGCTCAGGTCCACGAAAGGCAGCACGGCAATGGACTGTTCTATGGGTTCATCGGTTTCCGAGGCTTGCTCCACTGCGACTGAACGCTCAGCACTGATTTTTGGCTGTAACAGGAATTTGTCGATGACGAAATAGGCGAGAGCGAGAACCAGGATACCGATAATGGCGTTATTTAGCTTTTGGCCGGTAACGGTGGTCATGGATTGCGAGCGATCAACGTCTTTTTCTTTTTTGATACCTTCCGGGGTCATTTCAAAAGCCCAGGCAAAAATCATGGCGATCGGAAAGCCAATGATCAGCACAAAAACCACACCGGAGTTGAACCATTCGGGCAGATGCAGGGCAGGCACCAGCGTGTCGGAAACCTGCAATAACAACCAGGCCACGATGGCGTAGGCGATACCCACCCGGAAAACATTTCGGCGTCTAAGTTCGTTAAAAAAACTCATAAATCACTGCACTCGACGCTTGCCCCGTTAACCCGGCAGTAATCGGGGTTGCCGTGTTTGCGCCAGTAATCCACCATGCCGTTGGCCTCGAAGAATGCCGGCATTGCCGGGTCGGATAATTGTGGCCGGCTATAGACGTTCCAAAAAGTTTGTAGAGAATTTGCAGTACGGAGAATACGGCCTCTTTCGCGTAGCCTCTGGAAGTTGGTGAGGGTCTCCTCGACTGCACCCAGTGTCCACAGATAGGATGATAAATCTCCAGCTTCGGCCAGATCTTCATTTGCCAACAGGGTTTTTACTGCCTCGTCTTTGCGCTTGGGATCCCTCAAGCCTGAAAACATGGCCTCGGCCAGCACATCGGTACCAGTACTTTTAGTTTCTGCTGCACGCATTAAATCTTCAGCGGCATCCAGGCTTTCGGAGTTCAGTTCGTAGGTAGTCAAACTGAACCCGACAAAATCAGGGTCGAGTTCCTGGATTTTCTGCACATGGCGGTGCATATTCTCAAGATCACCATTAATGCCATAGCCCGAAGCGATCCAATTGTGTACGTTGGTAAATACCGGGTCGAGGCGTTCTGCCTGTTGAAACATTGCAATGGCTTGATCGACATAGCCGAGGTTGATTAAAGCAATACCTTTCCAAAGCAGGGAGTTTGTTTCATTTGGATTCAGGCGGATAGCCAGTTCAAGTTCCTGCATGGCTTTATCCCAACTGAACTCACCCATGAGTATCAGGCCGAGAACCGCGTGGGCAAAACCATTGTCCGGGTTGATTTCAATGGCACGCAAAGCAGCCAGCTGTCCATCGCGGTAAAAATCTTTATAGCCTTCTTCCTGGTTATATCCGTAAACCATATTAGCCGCCGCGAGGTTTGCCCAGGCATCGGCAAAACCAGGATCCAGCTCGACTGCCTGCTTGAGCAGTTCTATCGCCCGCGCCAGTTGCGGTACACCGCGGTTCTGGTAGAGGTGTCTGCCACGCAGGAACAACTGCCAGGCTTCCAGGTTATCCGTTGGTTTGCCGTTGTTCGCCGTTGTTCCCAGGGTGACTTGCAGCTCACCGGCGATGGCCTGTGAGATTTCTTCCTGGATTTCGAATATGTTTTCCAGCTTTCGGCTATAAGCGTCCGACCACAGGTGGGAATCGGTCGCCACTTCGATCAGCTGCGCAGTGATGCGAACGTCATTACCTGCTTTGCGCACACTGCCTTCAAGTACGTGGGTTACATTCAGTTGTGCAGCGATGGTGGGAATATCGACACTCTTGCCTTTGAATGCGAAAGCTGAAGTGCGGGAGATGACACGCAGATCCTTGATCTGGGCCAAAGCGTTCAAAAGCTCTTCGGAAAGCCCGTCAGAGAAGAACTCCTGTTCGGGATCGTTACTCATGTTGACGAAAGGCAATACGACGATGGATTTTTGGGTGGTTTCCGCTTCGGCCTGGGCTTGGGCGATGGCTTCGACAGGGGTCAGAGCCCTTTTCTGTTCGAGTTTAGTGGTATGCGCGTCAGTTAGCTTAGAAAAGGGGTCTGACCCCGGTTGTGCTGGGTCTTGGGAAAAGGGCTCTGACCCCAATTCTGAAGGGGTATCGAGCAAACCATCAAGCACCAGCTTGTCGTAAGCAACGTATGCCAGTGTGACCACCAGCAGCGCGACAATGCCCAGGTTAAACTTCTGACCGGTTTTGGGTGCAATGGAAGCATTACGGTCAACATCTTTTTCTCTTTTGACGCCTTCGGGGGTCAGCTCAAAGGCCCAGGCAAAAAACAGCGCAATCACAAAACCAGCCGCCAAAACGACAAACATGGTCTGCATGACCCAGGGCGGGGCTCCGATGGATTCAAGCAGGATATCGGAGACCTGGATCAGCAGCCATGAAGTGATCGCATAGGCGATGCCTACGCGAAAAACGTTGCGACGCTTGAGTTCGTCAAAAAGGCTCATTTAAGCCCCCGTAGGGTGGGTACCTTGTTACCCACCGTGTCGGTGCAGGCCGTGGATGACTTGGATTGTGCGTAACGGCCCAGGCCGCCCTCTCGACGGGTACCCCGCAGCCCAGGCTGGCTTCTCGACGGGTTCCCCGCAGCCCAGGCTGGCTTCTCGACGGGTTCCCGTCTCACCTTCTCTCACCTTCTCTCACCTTGCGAGTTACGCACCCTACGTC
>JASJFX010000008.1:0-17037 GCA_033791845.1 Lysobacterales bacterium
TGAGTGTTGTTCCATCCGGCAAAATGGCTTTGCACTTTGCTATCTCGATCTTGCCAAGGTTTAAGGCCTCCTGGTCAATTTCGAGTTCTTCGATACCCCAGGAATATGGCCGCATTGGGCCGCAGCGATTCTGGATCAATGTTTCCAGGTAACGATCATTTTGCTGGAAATGCTGTGGCCGCAGGAACATGCCCTCCGACCAGATGATTTTTGAAGTCCATGACATAGTGGTGGCCGTTTCCTAGTCTGAAACCGTGGTGATAATTGACTGATGTTCCAGTGTGACAGTGATACCCTTGGTATCACCCTGGGTGATCGGTATGCTGGTGCGCCAGTTTGCATTGTCTATATCGCGGTAGCCTGCGACCAGCCCAACAAATGTTGTTTGTGGATTGAGTTCCAACGGTAATTGGCGGCTGTCTCCTGGTGAAAGTATCAAGCGGGTTTTGCCTAACAGATCCGGCCCGAGTGCCGCGCCTGAAGATTGCGTCAGGCTCATATAGTCAAGACGGTTAAACTGTTCTTCGGAATTGAGTTCCAGAACGTGCAGGATGATTGGTGACGGCCGGCCTTGCAAATCCGGATTAACATCGGCTGTTGCGCTAATTTGCAAACCGACAGTTTCCCGTTTGGGCGCGCCTCCGCAACTGATTAACAAGACCATGGTTGTTGCCATCAGGATGCCGATCATCAATAAGCGGACCGGTCTTACTACAGGGGTGGTTAAAACTGCGTTGCTTTGTTTCATTTCTATTCCTCGTGTGATTTTTTCAGACGACTGAGTTGTTGTTCGTAAGCGCGTGAGAACTTTCTGCCAAATAATTGTTGGAAATCATCTTCGGCTTCGCCGGCGATTTCATCAAACAGCAATTTAAATATGTCCCAATACTTTGCTTTTTTTCCGCCTGGCAGGATACTGTCCAATATTGAGTCCGATTCCAGTCGTGTTTCAAGTTTTTTTGGATTGAATCGCTTCAATATATCCTGCAAGGCAGCTTCCATCCCCGCCACAACGGCCATTTGGTGGGCATTGACATCATCAAAGCCCTCCCTGATAGCGTCCACACCCGCCATGTAGGCTGGATTACTTTTACTTAGTATTTGCTGTAATGTACCGGTTTTTGATGTGGAAAATTTAAACGGATTGTTTTCCACCGGTCGGATCATTGTCTGGTCGAGTCTGAATTCACTCTTGATATGGGTTCGGCCACTTAATGTCTGCACCAGGCCGTCGGTAAATTCAAGCATCATTTTTCCGACTTGTTCAAAGAACGCTGTTTCATCTACTCCGTCCAAAGCACCAGGCTCAAGACCTGCTCCCCTGATAAACGCTGCCAGCGTTTCATTGCCCGGCTTTGCTGCAGGTTTGGGAGCGGGCCGTTCGAGTGCGACCGGTTCTGGCTCGGGCGCTGGCTCTGGGGTGGGTTCTGGTTCTGGGGTGGGTTCTGGTTCTGGCTCGGGCGCTGGTTCAGGCTCCGGTTCTGATTGCGCGGCCGCTTGGGTGGACTCAGCCTGAGGTTCCGCTCCGGCCCCCTCGCCCCCGGGCAAAGTGCTCTCTTCATCCCACTCATCCGGCCACTCATCGAGGAGGTCTGATGCATCGGATGAGGGCGGTTCAGGTTCCTGTTCATGAGACTTGAGCATGCCGGTCGCTTCGTCCCAATTATCCGGGATTTCCGAACCAGTCTCGCTTTGAAAACCTGCCTGGGGTTCCGGAGTTTCAACGTGTGCTATGTGACTTGACGGCGAGAAGGCCTCGTTAAGCGGTGTATGTTTTTCACGTAAGCTTGCGGCCGATGGTTGATCATCCGGATCATCAAGGTCGTCAAGATCCATCAGGCTTTCAATACTGATTGCGTTGCCAATGGGGCTATCATCTATGTGCGCAAGTGGTGTGTTGATATCTTTCAGGAAATCATCATCTGCTTGTGGTGCCGCTTGTGGCTCAGGATCCTTGAAGGGATCATCAAAGGGATCACTATAGGAGTCACCAAAAGGGTCATTGACGGTTTCGGTTTCTACTACAGTTTCAGTATTGCCGGTGAGTGGTGATGCAGAAGAATAACTTTCCTCAATCAACACTTCGAATTCATAGTCGCCAATTCTGATTTTGTCTCCCTGGTTCAGTTCAACGGTTTCATTCCGTTCAAGGCGGGTCCCGGAGCCATTTAAAAACACACCGTTTGTGCTGGTGTCGGTCAAGTAATAACGGTCACCTTTACAATGTATACGGCAATGCACACCGGACAGGAACCTCTGCGGGTCAGGGATGGCCCAGTCATTTTCATCGCTCCTGCCGATGGTGAATGAGTCGGATTGAGGCTCAAAGATTTCCTGCTGACCAGGTGTCAAGCGGTGATAGCTGATTATTTTCAGGCTTAGCTGCATTGCCTGGTCAACCATCGTGAAAAGGGTTTGGTTGGCTTAATTGAATACACTCAGTGCTCCCTGTTAAAAACGGCTCTGCGTACCTATTATCATTATACTCAAATCACAATTTTAGTCATCGAAAAGGGCTTGGCCCTCTTGTCTCAGTTACTTGTGAATTGAAATACACTATACTCCATAGAACATTCGTCAACGTTTTTCAAATAATAATACAAAAACATAGGCCCTGATTGCGCATTGGATTCTTGATCTACGCATTGAATAAATCTTTAGTAGTCGCACCGGTGGGGAATCAGAGACAGTTTATGCAAGGGAGTTATGTATGCGACTTTCAGCTAAAGAACTAATCCAGCCAGTTTCGGACGATCTGCCTTGTGGCGAAGACCTGGAGTACGATCCTGCTTTCCAGCAAATGGAAGCAATGCTGCAAACAAAATCAGAACAGGAATTCGGGGATACCGTCATACCGGGTTCCGGTCCGGACTGGAAGGGTGTCGGCAATCAGGCGGTAGACCTTCTCAAACGCACGCGCGATTTACGTGTCCTCTCATATGCTGCTATTTCACAATTACACACCGATGGCCTGGGCGCGTTCAGGGACGGTCTGGAAGCTTTGAATGCCTGCCTGGAGACTTACTGGGACATCATCTATCCAAGGCTTGATGCAGAGGATAATAACGATGCCACCATGCGTTTTAATACCCTGCAGATTTTGAATGACAATCAATTGGTGAGCGATGGTCTCGAACGTTCGCCGCTGGTGGTATTGAAAGGTATAGGTGGTTTCTCTTTGCGCGATATTGAATTGGCAGAGGGCAAGATTGAAGCCATCGAGGGTGAGGAAGTCCAGGATATCTCAATCATCCAGGGCGCATTTGGTGATGCCAGTCCGGAAAACCTGGCTGCGCTGGGTGCCGCGATTGGCGGGTCAATGGAGCAATTGAATCGTACCGGCGAGCTTTGGGGCAAACTGGCAACGGATGCGCCCGCTCTTGATGTAGATGAGTCGCTAAAAACACTGAAAAATATTCGACATGCTTTGAGCACATATGCGCCGGTTGCTGCCGCTGTTGCCCAAGGCGGTGATTCGGCAGAAGGCACTGAAGTTATTCCTTCTGCTCGCGTCAGTAATGCAATCAATAATCGCAACGATGTGATACACGCCATTGACAGGATTTGCGAGTATTACGCCGCGCAGGAGCCATCCAGCCCTGTGCCATTATTATTACGCAGGGCACAACGCCTTGTTGCAAAATCATTTTATGAAATTCTCGAAGATATGATTCCCGACGGGGTGCCAACCGCCCGGGTAATCGGCGGTAAAACGGATTCATCGGGATAACAGGGAATGAGCAAGGGAGCCAAGGTGGTTTTTCGATCATTTACAGGGTCAATTAGTGTTGTATTATTTTTAATTTGAACTAAGGTTATAAGTAGAACAGACAGGAGAAATTTATGGGTTCACAGAGTAGTCAAAAATTTATCGGACGTAATCGCGCGCCACGTGTTCAGATTGAATACGACGTAGAGCTGTACGGTGCAGAGAAACAGATTCAGCTGCCGTTTGTCATGGGCGTTATGGCGGATCTTGCGGGTAAGCCTGAAGAGGCATTACCGTCTGTAGCTGACCGCAAGTTTATGGAGTTTGATGTTGATAATTTTGATGATCGCATGAAGGCCATGAAACCAAGGGCTGCTTTCCGGGTTCCCAACACCCTGACTGGCGAAGGTCAGCTTAGCGTCGATATGACGTTTGAAAGTATGGACGATTTTTCACCGGATGCTGTTGCGTCAAAAGTGGACTCGCTTAACAAGTTGCTTGAAGCACGTAACCAACTTAATAACCTCGTGACCTATATGGATGGTAAAACAGGTGCTGAAGAGTTGATCGCACAGGCCATAAATGATCCGGCATTGCTGAAATCACTGGTTGCAGAACCAAAACCAACCGATGACGGGGAAGAGGGCTAACTCATGGCAGAAGAAAAGAAGGTATCTTCACAACAGGCGGCAACCGAGGTTGCAGAAAGCAGTGATTTTGCTGCACTTTTAGACAAACAGTTCCGACCCAAAACCGACCGGGCGCAGGAAGAGATTTCAGCTGCGGTTGAAACCCTGGCCGAATTTGTTCTCAAGGACTCATCGATCATTTCCGAAGATGCGGTTGAATCTATCCAGGCGATGATTTCGGCGATTGATCAGAAATTGACCGACCAGGTCAATCAGATTATGCATCATGAGGATTTTCAACAGCTTGAAAGTGCCTGGCGTGGTTTGGGTTACATGGTTAACAATACCGAGACCGATGAATCACTGAAGATCAAGGTCATGTGTATCTCGAAGAAAGACCTGCACAAGACTCTACGCAAGTTCAAAGGCACTGCCTGGGATCAAAGCCCAATCTTCAAACAGATGTATGAAGAGGAGTTTGGCCAGTTTGGTGGCGAGCCATTTGGATGCGTGGTCGGGGACTTCTATTTCGATCACGGTCCGCAGGATGTTGAAACCCTGACGCAGATGTCAAAGGTATCTGCCGCCATGCATTGTCCGTTTATTTCGGCTGTCGCACCAAAAACCCTGCAATTTGATTCATGGGGCGAGTTAAGCAACCCGCGTGATTTGACCAAGATTTTCCAGACACCCGAATATGCTGGATGGCGTTCGTTGCGTGAGTCAGATGATGCACGTTATCTTGGCCTCGCGATGCCGCGTTTCCTGGGCCGCCAACCCTATGGAGCCGCAACTGATCCGGTGGAAGGTTTTGACTTTGAAGAAGACACCGATGGTACCGATGCCACCAAGTATTCATGGTGCAATTCGGCTTATGCCATGGGTGTCAATATCAACCGTGCGTTCAAGGAATACGGCTGGTGTTCGCGCATCCGCGGTATCGAATCCGGTGGTGCTGTCGAGAACCTGCCCACGCATACCTTCCCCACTGATGACGGTGGTGTGGACATGAAATGTCCAACTGAGATCGCCATCAGTGACCGGCGCGAAGCGGAACTTGCCAAGAATGGCTTTATGCCATTGATCCATCGCAAGAACTCAGACTTTGCAGCCTTTATTGGTGCCCAGTCCCTGCAAAGCCCGGCGGAGTACGATGATCCGGATGCGACCAGCAACGCGGCCCTGGCGGCCCGCTTGCCTTATTTGTTTGCAACCTGCCGTTTCGCACATTACCTGAAGTGTATCGTGCGCGATAAGATCGGTTCATTCAAGGAGCGCGAAGACATGCAGTTATGGCTCAATAACTGGATTCAAAAGTATGTCGATGGCGATCCCAAGAACTCCAGCGAGTCTACCAAGGCGCGCAAGCCGCTGGCGGGTGCGGAAGTGGTCGTGGAAGAGGACGAGAGCAACCCGGGTTATTACCGGTCGCGCTTTTACCTGCGACCCCATTACCAGCTGGAAGGCCTGACAGTTTCCTTACGACTGGTATCCAAGTTGCCTTCAGCCAAGGGTACCTGATCCAGGGTAATTGACCCAAGGCGGGTAATTTGTGAAGCAGGTCACAGCGAAGTGCTGGATCTTGGACTAGTATTGTTATACGCGGGTTCAAATACAACCTCAGCCCGGATAGGGTGTTTGTTGGAGCAGGTTTGAACCAAGACGTAATTTTGTAACACGAAAGCTTAAAAAGGAGATATTCAACCATGGCAACAGCTCATTTAAAAATTGAAGGAATTGATGGCGATTCAACTGCGACGGGTTTCGAGGACCAGATTGATTGTACCAGTTGGTCCTGGGGTGCCAGCCAGGCGGCCAATATGCACATATCATCGGGTGGTGCCTCCGCTGGCTCAAACGTTATGGATCTTTCAATCACCAAGGACATGGATAAATCCAGTCCTAACCTGATGAAGAAATGCTGCGCGGGCGAGCATATCCCTGAGGCAATTCTGACATGTACAAAGTCTGCCGGTACCGGTGGCATGATCAATTGGTATGTGATTACCATGACAGAGTTGATTATCTCGAGTGTCTCTTCATCGGGACAGGAGGGAGCCATGGGGATGGAGAGTGTTAGCCTCAACTTCGCTAAATACAAGATTGAGTTCTTTAGCCAGGGTGCGGATGGCAGTGCACAGGCTGGTCCCGAAGCGACCTGGGATATCCGGGCTCAGGTAGAGTAGCAAGTCTTCCAAACCAGGCTCAATGCGGGTTTTGGGTTTGCCCAGGATCCGGGTTCCAGTAGGTCCTGCCCGGTAAACGGAGAGATTAATGAGTGCCGAAACACTTCTTCAACAAGGTGAGTTGAACGCCGCCCTCGGGGCCTTAACAGAACAGGTGAAAGCCAAGCCTGCAGACGCCAGTCTGCGGGTTTTTCTGTTTCAAATACTGGCTGTGATGGGGCAATGGGATCGGGCGCAGACTCAATTAGAGCTGGCCGGACAACTTGATACATCGGTCGCACCCATGGTGCAGGCTTACCGTGATGTGCTCAATTGCGAGTTACACCGCCAGGCGGTGTTTGCAGGCAACAGCAGACCACTGATCTTTGGTGAGCCTGAAGAGTGGGTTGCATTGCTGGTCGAAGCCCAGATGTCTTTTGCAAAAGGTGAGTATGCTGCTTTTACAACGCTGAATTCGCAGGCATTTGAACAGGCGGATGCCCGCAGCGGTAAAATCAATGATGAGCCTTTTGAGTGGCTGGCCGATGCCGACCAACGCCTGGGCCCGGTTCTCGAAGTCATTTTCAATGAACACTATTACTGGGTGCCGATGTCCCGTGTGCGCAGTTTGCGTACCGAGGAGCCGGCAGACCTGCGTGACCTGGTCTGGCAACCCGCAGAAGTTACCTGGACCAATGGCGGCAAGCACATTGTGATGCTGCCGTCACGTTACCCGCTTATAGAAGGTGTTTCCGAAAGTGATCTGTTGGCACGCACTACCGATTGGGTAGCGCGTACTGAAGGTGTTTTCGAAGGTGTCGGGCAGCGTATGTTCGCAACCGACCAACAGGATTATTCATTCCTGCAAGTACGCAGTATTGAATTCGATGAGTGATAACTGAGTATGGGGCAATGGTCCCTCAAGGAAAGACTGCAACCGTCTTTACTGGACAGGTTGACAGACCTCCATCCTGAAAAAAGCAAGGAAAGCACCGCGCAACAAAGCATGAGCCAAAAGGAGTTCAAGGATGCGGTTATCCGTGATCTTGGCTGGTTGCTCAATTCTGTTAGTTTAGATGTATGTGTTGATCTTGAAGCCTATCCCGAAGTCGCGCGCTCGGTACTCAATTTCGGCTTGCCCGATATATCCGGCCACACCACATCCACCATAGATGTCAGGTCTGTTGAGAATTCTTTAAAGCGGGCCATACGTCAGTTTGAGCCGCGTATTATTCGTAATTCACTGCGGGTAAAGGTGCATTCCAACCCGTCTGATATGAGTCATAATTCACTTGTTTTTGAGATACAGGGTGCTGTTTTTGGCCAGCCTTCGCCCTTCCAGATCGTCTTGCGAAGTGAACTCAACCTGGAGTGTGGTGAATTCAGCGTAACAGAGGATTTTGGTTAGGCTCTTATGGACTCAAGATTGCTCCACCACTACAACAATGAACTACATTTCATGCGTGAGATGGGTAGTGAATTCGCCCATCATTTTCCAAAAATTGGCGGCAGGCTGGGTATGGAAAGCCTGGAATGTGCAGATCCATATGTTGAGCGCTTGTTGGAAGGGTTTGCATTCCTGACGGCACGCGTACAGCTGAAAATCGAAGAGGAATTTCCCAAATTCTGTCAGCACCTGCTGGAAATGGTTTACCCGGATTACCTGGCACCTCTGCCTTCAATGACTATCGTGCATATACAACCGGATACCGGTGACAGTGACCTGGCCGAAGGATTCCTGGTAGAGCGGGGAACATCGTTGCGCAGCGGGCTTGGTCCCATCATGCAAACGCCCTGTGAGTACCGGACCTGTCACGATGTCGAGTTGTACCCGGTGAGCGTAACCGACGCAGATTATCTCGCCACCCGGGCATCTCTGGCCAACCTTGGCATCAAGCCGGACCGGCAGGTATCTGCGGGCATTCGAATAAGGATTGAAGCAACCAGTGGCATCAGTGTTTCAGACCTGATGATGAATGAATTACCCTTGTTCCTCGGGGGTAGCGGTACGATTCCGCTGACACTTTACGAGCAGATACTGAGAGGTGCATGCGGCTTATCCATTATTGCGGGTAGCAAGACGAATCGACAGGTATTCACCCTTTCTGCAGAAAACATCCAGACATACGGCTTTGCATCCAACCAGGCCATGCTCAATTTCCGTTCCCGGTCATTTGAAGGCTACCGCTTGTTGCGGGAGTATTTTGCTTTCCCGGAAAGATTCAGATTCATTAATTTTACGGGTCTGCAGGAGGTTTTGGGACAGGCGAGTGGTGAAGTTTTTGAACTGGTTGTGCATTTGAAAGACCGGGAAAATGACCTGGAAAATGTAGTCGATAAGAGCCATTTTCTGCCTTTTTGCACGCCGGCTATTAATCTTTTCCCGAAGCGAACAGACCGGATAAGCCTGAATACAAAAGACCACGAATTTCACCTCGTGGCAGACAGAAGCCGGCCGATGGATTATGAGATTCACCAGGTACTCGGTGTGACCGGATATGGAAAACATGTGGGTGAAAGGCAACAGTTTTTGCCTTTCTATGGATTGAAGGATGATCATATACCGGCAGAGGATGCCGCATTTTATACGGTTCAGAGAAAACCCCGCATGCTTTCATCTAAGCAACATGCCCGTGGTTCGCGTTCCGCCTATCTCGGACAGGAAGTGTTTGCATCCCTGGTTGATGCAAACGAGATACCTTACAGCACTATCCTCACGCAGATTGGTGTCAAAACCCTGTGTAGCAACCGCGATTTGCCAATGCAGATGCCACTGGGCCAGAAGGGCGGCGATTTTACCCTGGAGGTGAATGCACCGGTCGAGACCATACGCTGCGTGGCCGGACCGACAAGGCCGGTATCCCAGGCGACCAGCGGTGATTTTGCCTGGCGGCTAATCAGCCACCTGTCCCTGAATTATCTGTCGCTGATTGACGAGCACCCGGATGAGGGGGCGGCGGCTTTACGTGAGTTGCTGCAGCTTTACAGCAATGGCAATACGGTCGGCGAACGCCAGATCAATGGCTTGCTTAAAGTCAAAGCAAAAGCAGTAACGAGGCGCCTGCCAATACCCGGCCCAATCAGTTTTGGGCGTGGTCTCGAAATTACATTGACGCTTGATGAAACTGGCTTTGAAGCCGGTGGGATGTATCTGTTCGGGTCCGTACTAAATGAGTTTTTTGGCAAATACGTTTCCATAAACCATATGACGGAAACTGTTGTGCTCAGAGATGATAAAACCGAGGTAGCCAAATGGCCAGTAAAGGCCGGTCTGAGACCGCAGTTGTAAGTTTTCTGACAAAGGTCAGCGAGAAACCATATCGCTATGGTTTTTACCAGACCGTGCGGCGAATTAATTGTTTTTACCAGGATAAACCAATCACCGGTCATTCCTACCGACCGGCAGACGACCCGGTCAGGTTTTCGCAGGAACCGTATACATCCTTCGCCCCTTCCACGTTCAGCGCGCTCAAAATTGATGAGCCAGGTCGGGTTCCTCGCTTATCGCAGCGGTTTATCGGCTTGTTTGGTCCCAATGGTCCTTTGCCGCTGCATCTGACCGAATACGCGCGTGACCGGGAAAGACACCACCGCGATGCATCGCTTTCAAGCTTTGCCGATATGTTTCATCATAGGACAGTCAGCCTGTTTTACGGTGCATGGGCGCAATCACAACCCACCGTGCAATTTGACCGGCCTGAGAGTGACCGCTTTGGCGATTACATTGGCTCCCTGATTGGTCTGGGTTTCCCAAGCCTCAAGGGTGTGGATTCCATGCATCATCTTTCCAAGCTCAGTTTTGCCGGGCACCTGGGCAGTTTGCCACGTCATGTGAATGGCCTGGTGTCTCTTATCCAGGGGTATTTTGGAGTCAATGCAAAAGTGCTTGAGTATGTTGCACACTGGATGAGGATTCCAAAGCCGGATTACGTATTGCTGGGAGAGAGCAGTATGAATGGCCGCCTGGGTCTGGATACGGTGATCGGCGAGCGGGTCTGGCAGCGCCAGGATAAGTTCAGACTCATCCTGGGCCCCCTGAGCCTGGATCAATATGAGGCCTTTCTGCCAACCGGGAAGTCCTTCGATTCACTGGTGGCCGCCGTCAGGAACTATGTAGGCATGGAGTATCTCTGGGAAGTCAACCTGATACTCAGGAAGGAAGAAAAACCAGTAACCTGCCTCGGGAAGACTGGAAAACTGGGCTGGACCAGTTGGCTCAAAACCGGGCAACAACTGGACCATGTTGACGATTTGCGGTTGCAGATCGAAAATTATGTACACTAACAGAATCAATTTAATGCGCTAAACAGGGAGCAGGGTCGTGACAGAAATCAGTAGAAGTGCCTTATTCGGAAAACTTAACAGCTTGCTTTACCAGTCAATAGAGAGTGCGACTGTATTCTGCAAGATGCGCGGCAACTCCTATGTTGAATTGGTCCACTGGTTACAGCAGATACTGCAATTACAGGACTCTGACCTGCGTCGTATCGTTGACCACTTCGATATCGAGATTGCCCACCTGGCATCGGACTTTACCAAGTCACTCGACCGGTTGCCCCGCGGGGCCAGTTCAGTCAGTGACCTCTCCTCGCATCTTGAGGAAGGCGTGGAGCGGGCCTGGGTTTACGGCAGCTTGATGTACCAGTCACCCCAAATCCGAAGCGGCTATCTGTTGATTGGCATATTAAAAAGCCGCTCATTGAGAAATGAACTGATCGGGATATCAAAGCAGTTCGAGGCGATCAAGATCGACACCCTGATGGATCAGTTTGACAAGATCACCGGCGGCTCGCCGGAAGATCACCTCATCGCAACCGATGGCAGTGACCTGTCATCGGCCGATGCCGCCGGTGGCGAAGCGGGCGGTCCTATGGGCAAGGGCGAATCCCTGGCGAAGTTCACCACTGACCTGACAGAACAGGCACGTAGCGGTGAGCTTGACCCGATTGTTGGCCGGGACGAGGAGATCAGGCAAATTGTCGATATCCTGATGCGTCGCAGGCAGAACAATCCGATTCTAATTGGTGAAGCGGGTGTGGGTAAAACCGCGGTCGTTGAAGGTTTTGCCATGCGCCTCGCATCGGGTGATGTGCCTCCACAATTGAAAAATGTTGCCCTGAAAGTGCTCGATCTGGGTCTGTTACAAGCGGGCGCCAGCATGAAAGGGGAGTTTGAACAACGTCTGCGGCAGATCATTGACGAGGTTCATGCTTCTGAAACACCGATTATTTTGTTTATCGATGAGGCACATACCCTGATTGGTGCGGGCGGTTCGGAAGGAACAGGTGATGCGGCAAACCTGCTGAAACCGGCCCTGGCACGTGGCACGCTACGTACTGTGGCTGCGACTACATTTGCCGAATACAAAAAGTATATTGAAAAAGATCCGGCATTGACCCGCCGATTCCAGGTGGTGCAGGTGGGTGAACCCAGCGAGGAGAAATGCATCCAAATGCTGCGCTGCATATCGCCGGTCATGGAGCGGCATCACAAGGTACAGGTTTTTGATGAAGCCGTTGATTCGGCCACGCGCCTTGCGCATCGCTATATCCCGGCCCGGCAATTGCCGGATAAGGCAGTCAGTCTGCTGGATACTGCTTGTGCGCGGGTGGCAGTTGCGTTGCACTCGACACCGGCTTCTTTGGAGGATAGCGAACACCGGATCACCGGACTGGAACTGGAAGAGGAGATTCTGGATCGGGAGGGTGCGATCGGTTACGCCAATGAAGCGCGGGCTGAGAAAATTCAACAGGAGTTGAGTGCTGAGCGCGAGCGGCAAGGGCAATTGACCGAGCGCTGGCAGAAAGAGAAATCACTGGTTGGCGATATCCTGAAGTTGCGTCAGCAACTTGTTGAGGAAAGAGATGAAGAAAATCAGGCAGAAGTGACAGGGGAATCCGAAGCGGCGCCTGAAGATGGTACTGAAGAGGAGTCTCCGCAGGTTACCGGGTCAGAATCCTCAGAGGTTGCCGTGGAAGATGAGGCCGCAATGAGGCAGCGTCTTGAAGATCTTCAGAACGAACTGGCAGATTTACAGGGTGAGCAGCCACTGGTATTCCACAGCGTTGACGGATCCGCAGTTGCCGCAGTGGTTGAAGACTGGACCGGGATTCCCGTGGGCAGCATGGTCAAGGATGAGATTGAAAGCATCCTGCATATGACGGATCGGCTGCGTAAACGCGTAATTGGTCAGGATCATGGTCTCGAAATGATCGTCAGCCGGGTTCAGACCAGCCGCGCCCAACTGGATAATCCGGGCAAACCTATCGGTGTGTTCATGTTATGCGGCCCCAGTGGCGTGGGTAAAACGGAAACTGCACTGGCCCTGGCAGAATCACTTTATGGTGGTGAGCAGAACCTGATAACGATCAACATGAGCGAGTTCCAGGAAGCCCACACGGTGTCTACTTTAAAAGGTGCACCCCCGGGTTATGTGGGTTATGGCGAGGGTGGTGTTCTGACTGAAGCCGTGCGACGCCGTCCATACAGCGTGGTGTTGCTGGATGAGATAGAGAAGGCACATCCGGATGTACATGAAATTTTCTTTCAGGTATTCGACAAGGGTGTCATGGAAGATGGCGAAGGCCGCATGATCGACTTCAGGAATACCCTGATACTACTGACCTCGAACGTCGGCAGTGAATTGATCATGAATTTCGCCAAGGACCCCGAACTGATGCCGGATGCCGAAGGTATTGCGGCAGCATTGCGGGAACCGCAGCTGAAAATCTTCCCGGCGGCACTGCTGGGTCGTATTGTCAGTATTCCATACTATCCATTGAGTGATGAAGTGCTGCGCAAGATCATCGTTTTGCAATTGAACAGAATCCGTAAACGCATGGCAAAAAATCACGAAATTCCATTGACCTGTACTGATGCAATGCATGATTTGATTGCGGCACGATGTACTGAGCTTGAGAGTGGCGGTCGTATGATCGATTCCATTCTGACCAATACCGTACTGCCACAGATCAGCCGTGAGCTACTCTCACGTATGGCACAGGGAGCTCCGCTCAAGACCGTGGAAATTGACGCTAAAGACGATAGTTTCGTCTACACTTACGGATAAGACCACATTGTTGGTCTAGTGGCGGAAACAGTTGAATTCAATGCGGAAACGCGGGATTCGACCGGTGCGTCCAAGGTATATCTCACCGTCGTCAATGAGTTCGGTGCTTGAACGATGAAGTTGCGTAACTTTATTGCCTTGTATGATGACGCTGCCGTTGGTACTGAAGTCACGTAACAGGAACCGACCGTTGCGAAAGAGGATTTCCGCATGTTCGCGGGAGATTGTCGGATGATCGATGATCTGGTCACAATTGTTGCTGCGACCGAACAGATAACGAACCAGCATTGGGTTCAACAGTTTCTGCTGTGTGTGATAGCGGATTGTCAGCAGAAAGGACCTGGGCTGTACTGTTTTTATGGAGTTGACCTGGGTAATTTCGTCCCTGTACTCAGGAATGATCAGCTCATGCACGCTGACCGTACCGGCTTTGCCTTTGAGACTTAAGCTTCCGATCGGCCTCATCTCGCCGGAGAATCTGTCACCAGCGGATGTTACGGTACTGGCTGAGACCAGGCTTTGCCTGGCCTTGGCCTGTTGAGAAAGACGGGCGGCGATGTTCACCGTGCTACCGTGAACATTGCCCTTGCTCACCAGCACAGGGCCGCTATTGATGCCAATTCTCATGGCCACCTGGTGTTTGCGCATAGTTTCATGGTGCTGGATTCTGGTGTGTATCTGGTTGGCCGTGCGAAGGGCATCTTCCGGTGATTTGAATGTACATAATATTTCATCACCGATGGTACCGATGAGCTTGCCATTGTGCTGCATGGCTACCGATCCGGCCAGCTGAAGTGCAGTGGTGATGAGGTCGAGTGCTTCACGATCGCCAAGCTGGTCAAACAGGACGGTACTGCGGCAGATATCCGCAAAAAGGATGGTCGATCGGGCACCTGGATTATTTTCCATTGATCAGGCTGCAAATTTCCCTGTGTGTTCTAAACTATAGACGGACTGCAGGTATTTTTCTGCGAAAGTTTTGTTAATGATAACCCAGGAGCTCCAGGGAAACGGATGCAAACCGGTAATACGCTATTTTCAGAGTTCCCGGACATAGACCGGAAAAATATCTTGGGGCGGTGTGTGAAGCGTTCGTTCGGAAAGAAGGAAGTGGTTATCAGCCAGGGAGGCGGTGGGCGCGAACTCTTTTTTGTGGTGTCCGGCCACCTGCGGGTTTCTGCTCTATCCGATGAAGGTAAGGAGATATCATTCGGTGTTCTTTGTCCGAATGACTTTTTTGGTGAGTTATCCCTGTTGGATGGCCGCCGTCGCAGCGCAACGATAACCACTATTGAGAATTGCGAGCTACAAATGCTCAGCCATCCTCAATACAAGCGCTTGTTGCAAGACTATCCACATTCGGCAACTCAGTTATTGACCTGCTTGGCGGTTGCCCTGGCTGAACGATTAAGAATTACCGATGGTTTGTACCTGGACACTGTGTTTCTGGACGTTCCTGCCCGTCTGGCTAAATTTTTGTTGAAACTGAGTTCACCCACAACGGGTTCCAGCCCCGGGGAGCGACTACTGGACATCGTATTGTCACAATATGAAATGGGAACATTGATCAATGCCTCCCGGGAAAGCGTTAACAAACAACTGCGGGACTGGGAATTATCGGGTGTTATTGAAATGAATAGAGGCAGAACCATCATCCTTGATTCCGGGTTTCTCCAGCAGAAATCCATGGGACAGGAAATGGAGTTGTGAGCCTGCTCACAGTATCTGTCCTGATTGTGTATCAAAATTAGCTGCTAGAATATGAGCAGAACCACATTAACTAAATTGGGTGTCAGAAATGTCAGAATTATTTGACGATACAAATCATCCGGTCAGCTTTGAATCGCCGTTGGGCAGCAAGCTGGTGGTGCAGTCAATGTCAGGTGATGAAGCACTTGGGGGGCTTTTTAATTATAACCTCGAGTTGCTTAGCCAGGATTTCGAACTGCATTTCGACCAGGTTGTGGGCCAACAGGTCACGGTTGCTCTCGAGTTGCCCGAAGGCAAACGGCATTTCAATGCGTTCATTACCGAGTTCCGATATCTGGGTCATTCAGATCGTTACGCCCGCTACCAGGCAACGCTAAGACCGTGGCTCTGGTTTTTGACGCGTACTTCCGATTGCAAGATATTTCAGGAAAAGAAAGTGCCGGATATCATCAAGGAAGTATTTCGCGAGAACGGAATGTCGCACTTTGAGGATCGCCTGACCGGTAATTACCGGGAGTGGGAGTATTGCGTCCAGTACCGCGAAACAGATTTTAATTTTATCTCCCGCCTGATGGAGCAGGAGGGAATCTACTACTACTTCGAACACTCTGAGGACAAGCATACGTTGATCCTCACAGATGACATGGGTACCCACAAGCCCTTCCCGAAATTTGAAACTATACCCTATTGCCCACCCACTGGTCAGATGTCGGTGCAAGAGGATGATCATTTGCAGCACTGGGCGGTGACCCAGTCGATTCAGCCGGAACAGTACGCCATCCAGGATTTTGATTTCAAGAAACCCAGGGT
Source organism: Lysobacterales bacterium (assembly GCA_033791845.1). GTDB lineage: Bacteria > Pseudomonadota > Gammaproteobacteria > Xanthomonadales > SZUA-36 > SZUA-36. The sequence goes on from JASJFX010000008.1 coordinate 16,093, forward strand.
CGATATGCTTTCCAGGTTTAATCTGCCAGGCAATCACGACTATCCAGGCGGGGATCCGGAAATTTTTGACTATCCCGGTGAGTATGTGGAAACCGATGATGGTATGCACTACGTGGAAATCAGGCTGCAGGAGCTAAGAGGTCAGTTTGAGAAGGTGAATGCAGGTGGTCCCTGCCGTGGAATGTCTGCGGGGTGCCTGTTTACCCTGGAGGACTACCCCAGGGAGGACCAGAATAAAGAATACCTGGTGTTAGCCGTGTCCCACCAGATCAACGATACCAGTTACATCTCCAGTGGTGGCGGGTCTTCAGAGGAGCTGTATCGCTGCGCCGCTTTTGTAATGGATTCAGTAATACCCTATCGGCAGGTGCGATCCACGCCCAAACCCATCGTTCAAGGTCCCCAAACGGCTATCGTGGTTGGTCCCAGCGGCGAAGAAATCTACACCGATGAATTCGGCCGGGTAAAAGTACAGTTTCACTGGGACCGCTATGGCAAGGACGATGAAAACAGTTCCTGCTGGATTCGTGTCTCGCAGCTATGGGCGGGCACGAAATGGGGTGGGATGCACATACCCCGTATCGGCCAGGAAGTAATTGTCAGCTTTATGGAAGGCGATCCGGACAAACCGGTGATTACCGGGCGGGTTTATAACGCCGAGTGCATGCCACCTTACACACTGGAACAAAGCAAAACCCAAAGTGGTATCAAATCCCGTAGTTCGAAAGGCGGAGGCCCGGATAATTTCAATGAAATTCGTATGGAAGACAAAAAGGGCTCGGAGGAGCTTTATATCCAGGCGGAAAAAAATGAAAACATCCTGGTAAAGAACAACAAAGGTGAAACAGTCGGTAACAATGAGACTATTTCCATTGGCAACGACCGCGAGGAGACGGTAGGGCACAACGAGACAATCACTGTCGGCAATGACCGGGTTGAAATGGT
>JASJFX010000009.1:0-10156 GCA_033791845.1 Lysobacterales bacterium
TGGGGGTGAGGGATTCGAACCCCCGCTGGCGGAGTCAGAGTCCGCAGTCCTACCACTAGACGAACCCCCAAGAATCTTGTTTCAATTTCAATACTTTTGCACGCTGCTCGCGAGGGGTGAGGGATTCGAACCCCCGCTGGCGGAGTCAGAGTCACCAGACGAACCCCCAGTAAACCTGGGTATCGCTTAACGCTTGGAGTACTGTGTCGCCTTGCGTGCTTTGTGCAGGCCGACTTTTTTACGTTCGACTTCACGAGCGTCACGGGTTACATATCCGGCTTTACGCAGTGTTCCGCGCAACTCACCATCGTATTCCATCAATGCGCGGGTCAGACCCAAACGGATCGCACCGGCCTGGCCGGAGATACCGCCGCCTTCAACGGTGCATTTGACATCAAACTGATCGGTCATTTCCAGTTTTTCAAGAGGCTGACGTACAATCATCACTGCCGTTTCCCGTCCAAAGAATTCATCGATAGGACGGTTATTGATGACAATGTCGCCTTTACCCTTACTCAGGTAAACCCGTGCTTTGGAAGACTTGCGTCGTCCGGTGCCGTAATACTGTTCAGTAGCCATTTTTCTCTTATCCGTATAGTCGGTAACTACAGCTCAAGCTGAGTTGGTTGCTGGGCTGCATGCGGGTGATCCGGGCCTGCATATACATGCAGTTTACGGAACACGGCACGGCCCAATGGGTTTCTAGGCAACATGCCTTTAACTGCCTTTTGGAGTACACGCTCAGGGTGCTGCTCCAGCAATTTACCCAGGTTGATTGATTTCAGATTGCCGATGTAACCGGTATGACGGTGATACATCTTATCTTCCAGCTTGTTGCCGGTTACCTTAATTTTTTCAGCATTGATCACAACCATGTGATCTCCCGTGTCCATATTCGGAGTGAACTCAGGTTTATGCTTACCACGCAGACGAGAGGCCAGTTCAGTGGCCAGTCTGCCGAGAGTTTTGTCAGTCGCATCGACCACACACCACTCGCGTTTAATCGTTGCAGGTGTCGCTGTAAAAGTCTTCATTGTTACCATTCTCTGTAAATAACCCGAGTCATCGGGTGAAGGGCGGGAATTTTACTGGCTTGGCGCCTTATTATCAACCGTTTGGCCGCTTATTTTTCAGGATTTGTTTGCAAAACCCCTAACGTAGCCTGAGACGCTCCACCGGTTCGCCATTTACAAGGTGACTATCGATAATCTCATCGATGTCTTCCTCATCGACATATGTGTACCAGGTGCCCTCCGGATATACCACGCAAACAGGCCCTTCCTCACAACGATCCAGGCAACCTGAAGTGTTTACCCGCACCTTTCCTTTACCGGACAAACCCAGCTTTTTTACCCGGGTCTTTGCAAATTCGCGCAGCGCGGCGGATCCACACTGATTGCAGGACGGACGCTCGGCGTCCGCCCCGCGATCATTGGTACAAAAAAACAGGTGTCGTTGAAAGTACTGTGGCATAGAGCTACAAGACTAACCGAACCACCGCCTGATTAAAAATTGTAAACCAGGTTCACGGAAGTGATCGTGTCAGTTTTCTTGGTAACGCTCGTTGGCACATCAGAGTTGTTTCGAAGCTCGAATCCAAGTTTCACGGCAAACGCATCGGTCATTGCAACCGTAAGACCGGTGTTCCACTGGGTAAAGGTATTATTGGAGCCTGTTTCAATCAGCAACCGGTTTGTCCAGGAGGTTGTACTGAACACCTGCCAGGCATCATCCAGTAAAAACCTGAGGATTGCATCGCTTTCTGTTTCACCGGATATTCTTTCTTCCAGCTTCCTGTAACCAACACCGATTTCACCCTTGAGTACGTGATTATCACTTTTCATCAACTCGCGGCCATAACCAACGGTAAATGTTTGCGACGGATCGTAAGTACCAAATTTGTCGGCATCATAACGATACACACCAAATAAATAGCCTTTTTCGCCCAGTTTACGGTCAGCCTGCGCTTCTGCGGTGTAACGTTCGTTATCCTTAGTACCATTATTAGAAGTCGTCAGCGCACTTCCCGCAAACCGGTAACGCCAATTCTCGGTAGTTCTGATGAATTCGAGCCTGACATTCAAAGCACTTGAATCAGTATTTCCGCTCGTTTTGACATATCCCAACTCACCGACGCCGCTCCAACCGAGCTCAATTGCTTCTTCTGCATCGTCCTGTGCATACACGCTGGTAGCCAATAAAAACAAACCACTAGCCAGTGTCATCTTAATCAAATCACGCATCTTATTTCCTCTCATGTATAAAAAAAGTCGGCGCAGTATATAGATTCATTGATGAGAATACCTACTGTTTCCATATATAATTTGCCTGAATTAACAATTAGGCCACCTGGATGTCCACCACACGCAGTTATTCAAGACTCGATCATCTGATTATCAGCATTGACAATGCTTTACGTATGAGCTCGGGTGAATCCGTTGCAGCGAAGCGTCCAAACCCCGCGGCCGACGTCCCGGAAATTGTTATGGAGGAGACGCACCGACAGCATGCTGCCGGTTTAATGCGTATCAATCACGCAGGTGAAATTTGTGCACAGGCGCTTTATGCCGGCCAGGCGGCAACCGCCCGCAACCCTGAAGTCCAGACCGAAATGCAAAAGGCGGCCGATGAAGAAATCGATCATTTAAGCTGGTGCAAGGATCGTCTGGATGAGCTGGAGAGCAAACCCAGCCTGCTTGCTCCCTTGTGGTATGCCGGGTCATTTGCGATCGGAGCTGCTGCCGGGCTTGCTGGTGATGGTTGGAGCCTGGGGTTTCTTAAGGAAACAGAAAATCAGGTCGAAGCCCATCTCGCAAACCACATCACAAAGCTGCCGCCTGAAGACGCCCGTAGCCGCGCCATTCTGGACCAGATGAAGATAGATGAGGCCAAACATGCCCAGATGGCTGAAAACTCCGGTGCATTTGACCTGCCACGACCGGTGCGCAGATTAATGAAACTGACCGCCGGGGGCATGAAGGCGATTGCCTACAAACTGTAGGGTGCGTAACTTGTTACGCACCAGGTTCATACCAACCGAAGAAAACGCGTGGGTAACAAGTTACCCACCCTACGCCCCAACGCAATCCACTCATCGCAACCCGTAGGGTGCGTAACTTGTTACGCACCGTTGAGATTCAACCAGGAGAAACGCGTGGGTAATAAATTACCCACCCTACAAGCCGTGTAAATCTGACACAATCGCGCCGCACATACCCCAGGGCACCCTCTCGACCGTTTCACGGTCTCACCTTGTCCATGTGCTCACCCGCGATATACCGTTCATCCTGAACATAACCCACCCTACGGGCTTTTTGCTTTCTGCCGAAGCTCTTTTAATGTCAGACCTTTTTCTGCCGTTTTGGCTTTAAGTTCATTTTTTGAAATCCACTGCACCCTCCAGCCTTCAAGATCGGTGGAATCGGCGTAGGGAAACTCCTGTTGACGAAAGTCGAGGTTTCCTGAAAACGTGATTGAGCTGCTTTCTTCCGGTTGACCGGGTGCTGAGCTGGTGAAATGGAACAACATCTCAAATCGAACGTGGCCGGGATCAGCCTCCCAGGCGGAACCATTCACCCGCCAGGGTGCTGCAAATGCTCCGGTTGCCAAACCGGTGTCCAGGTGGAAAGTAACTTTCTTCTCGGTAACATCCCACACTTTCTTCTTTTTGACTACAAAGGGGCCTTTGGGCTGACTCCGGTTCAGCAACTCAAAAGCCAGTTGCAGCATCAATGAAGGGGCTTGGATTAACGGCTCGATATCTTCACCCTGCTGCTCAAACCCCCGCGACAGAAGAACCTGTCCGTCGACCATCAACAATTCACCGGTAAGAATGTCATCAGGCGCAACCTGTTCAACCTGGATCTGTAAATCCCCACAGTCACATCGGTGAAACCGCCAGCGCGCATGGAAACCTGTGCCTCCAAAATCAGCATCCAGTTCTGTTATCACTGCATCACGCCAAAGCGTGCCCTTTTCGACCTGGGCAAAAGCGCTTTGCATCCCAGCCAACAGAACGATCAAACCCGCCAACAAATATCCAAATGAAAACACACGCTCTCTATTCATTTTCGAAAAACATCCTTTTCAATGCGTCGCCGGGCTCTCTCTCTCGCATAAATGCTTCCCCGACCAGGAAGGTATTGATACCCGAGCCCTGCATACGTTTGACATCAGCTGCCGTCCTGATGCCGCTTTCTGTGACCAGCAAGTGTTCATCGGCCAACATTTTCTTCAGTCTCTCACTGGTTGCGAGCGACGTTTCAAATGTATTCAGGTTTCGATTATTAACGCCAATCAAGTCGTGATCAAGTCGTAATGCCCGTTCCATTTCAACTTCATCATGCACCTCTACCAGGACATCCATGCCGGTTTCCTTTGCCAGTTCCAGCAACTCCTGCATTTTTGCCTGCTCAAGGGCAGCAGCAATTAACAGGATGCAGTCAGCACCCATGACCCGCGACTCCAGAATTTGCCAGGGGTCAATCATGAAGTCCTTACGCAACACAGGCAGACTGGAATCCGCACGTGCTTCACGCAAAAACCCGGCGTCTCCCTGGAAAAAGTCCCTGTCGGTCAAAACGGATAAACAGGCGGCGCCCGCTGACTGGTAAGACCGGGCGATATCACCCGGCTCAAAATCTTCACGGATCAGACCCGCACTGGGTGAGGCTCTCTTAATTTCCGCAATAATCGCCGGCCCCTTTACCAGGGCCTGTCTCAGTCCGTTTTCGAACCCGCGTGGCGGCTCAGAATCTTTTGCCTTCGCGGCCAGGTCTGTCATCGTGGTGATTGACTTACCGGCAGCAACCTCTTCGGACTTGCGCTGAAGTATGCGCTGCAATATCGAAGGAATCGCCATCAGAAACCCTGCGTCATGTCAGCCAGTTGCTGCATTTTTTTCAAACCGGCCCCACTGGCCAGCGTGTCATTGGCAAGGACTACTCCATCGGAAATCGAATCGACGATGCCGGCGACATACAATGCGGCCCCGGCATTCAACGCAATCATGTGCGCAGCACGCTGTGAGCGCGGGTCTTTCTCACCCGCCAGTGCAGATGTAATAAGTTGTAATGAAGAGGTCACACCATCAACCACCAGGTCCTGCACCGACTCACGTTTGAAGCCAAGCTGTTCAGGTTGCAACGTATATTCACTCACAACACCATTTATGAGCTCTGCAACATGCGTATCGGCCGCCAGGCTGATTTCATCGAGACCATCTTCAGAGTGCACGACCAGCACATGTTCTGAGCCAAGACGCTGTAATACGTCTGCCACCGGACGGCACAGAACACGGTCATAGACCCCGATCAACTGACGTTTCAAACCTGCCGGGTTCGCCATCGGACCCAAGACATTAAACAGGGTGCGCAAACCCAGCTCCCTGCGCGCAAGGCTGACATGGCGCATGGCACTGTGGTGCATCAGTGCGAACATAAATCCGATACCAAGTTCGTTGACACAATCCGCCACTTGCTCAGGTGTGATATCCAGCCGTACCCCGGCAGCCTCGAGCACATCTGCACTGCCGGAACTCGAAGAGACCGAGCGGTTGCCGTGTTTCGCCACCCGTCCACCCGCCGCTGCCACGACAAAACAGGCTGCTGTGGAAACATTAAAAAGATTGGCGCTATCCCCGCCGGTCCCGACAATATCTACCAGGTTTGGCCCGCTGACCTTTACACCGCTGGCAAATTCGCGCAGAACCTGCACACCACCGGTAATTTCATCGATGGTTTCGCCCTTGATTCGCATTCCCAGCAAAAATGCACCGATTTGCACATCCGTAGTTCCGGCGGACATGATCTGACGCATGACGTCCACCATCTCTGCATTTGAAAGATCCTGTCTTTCAGCGATTCGGCCCAGTGCCGTTTGTATATCCATTCCCATAAATACAGTTCCGTTTTATTCCTGCCTGGTGGTGTTAATAAAATTCTGTAACAGATCATGGCCACAGCGTGTAAGAATTGATTCGGGATGAAACTGCACACCCTCGATAGACAGCGTGTTATGTCTGACCCCCATGATCTCTTCAATTCCGCCGCCGGACTGCTCGGTCCAGGCAGTGACTTCCAGGCATTCTGGTACCGTGTCTTTCTTCAATACGAGTGAGTGGTACCGGGTTGCCTCGAATGGCTGTGGCAGGCCGGCAAACACACCTTCGCCACGATGGTGCATCATTGAGGTCTTGCCATGCATGACCTTGTCTGCACGCACCACCTGACCACCAAACACCTGCCCGATACACTGGTGACCGAGACACACACCCAAAATAGGAAACAAGCCGCCCAGTTCAGAAACCACATCAAGTGATATTCCTGCGTCATCGGGTGTACACGGCCCCGGAGAGATCACGATTCCGGCAGGGCTGAGCTCACGTATTTCTGCGGTCGTAATCGCATCATTACGCACGGTATTAACCTCCGCGCCTAACTCACCCAGATATTGCACCAGGTTGTAGGTAAAAGAGTCGTAATTGTCGATCATCAAGATCATATGTTGACTATCCATTTGATTGCATCGCAAGGCGCGGTGAGAGTGTACCCGAAGTTATGGTCTTTCCGGGTTGTCTCTTCTGGCCTCACTGGGTGACATACCTGTCCATCGCTTGTAGGCACGGGAAAATGAGCTAATCTCCGAAAACCCGAGCATGAAGGAAATCTCCGTTAGCGTCAGGGTGGCATCACTAATATATTGACTGGCAAGTTCGGAACGGATTTCCAGCAACAAGGCTTTGAAACTGGTGCTCTCTGCAACGAGCTTACGGTTCAGGTTACGCGTTGACATGTGAAGTTCATCAGCAATCGTCGACTCGGTAACTGAACCCTCGCCCAATTTTTCGAGAATCGCCGTTTTTACCCTATTTACGATGTCCCCTTTTGCCTGGCTGGCCAGGTACCTGACCACGATGTGATCATTCAATTGGGCCAGTTGCTTATTTGATCCTGTTAAGCGCTGTTCGGCCTTTTGCCTGTCGATATGCATACTGTTTTTCTTGGCATTAAATTCAACCGGACAACGAAACAACTGAAAATAGTAAGACGTATCCGCCGGGGGCGGGTGAACATATGTTATTTTTACCGGATTCCATTTGTCGCCGACAATAAACCGGCACATCCGGGTAAGGATCGCTAGCTGGGCGTCATCACGATAAACGGGGTTGGCATAAGGTGAGCTTGCACTAGCGGAAATCACCAGCGTGTCCTGCTTTTCAGTAATCTCGATCACTAAATTTTCATGAAGAACCTTGATGTAGCGTTGTAAGCGTTCCATAGCACTGCGCAAACTGGTACTGGCCAGCCAAGCGAATCCAAGCGGTCCGATATGTGTGGGCAGAAAATACTTCTCCTCTTTCAGACCAAAAAAAGGATCTTCTGTTTGCTCCACTACTTCTGCTGAGATTCGATCAATCTTTAAATCCGAAATCCGGGCGTTTTGATCGAACAGTGTTGATTTGGGGATACCGTGTTTTTTGAATAACGGCTCGGCATCGATGCCATAATCTTCTATTTGACGCCAGAAACTGGCCACTGAGGGTGCAAATACAGACATGAAAAAGTGCTTCCTGAAAGCTAAGTGCTAACACTGCCATATTTCAGATGACGAGTGAAGCCCCAAGATCGTGCCAAGCTATATCTTTACTGTTTTAGCTGCTCACCTTATATCGCACGGATATGTTCAACTGGCGCTGAAGCCAGGCGGGCGCACCAACCAGTGTTATTACTTAGAAGAAAGACTCCCCACGAACAAAATACCAAACCGAATCTACCAACAAGGCCAGTCCAATAGCCAAAAGCAACAATGGCATGATGACATCACTGGCTTTCTCCATATAACCATTAATCCGGGCAAGTATGGGTTTGCTTCTGTCACCCATGACCGCAGTCAATATGGGTATCAATGCAAAAGGAAGTGCATAGGCCAGGTTATAAATAATCAGGCCAGTCACCATCCCAGAGGTATCAAGTCCGCTCTTAAGCAACTGGTCGATAGCTGCAAAATATGGCACTGCAAAGGGGATGCCGATTAGATTGATCACGGCCCCGAAAGCAAACGCTTTCCACACGGTAAACTCAGGTGTTTGCTCATCCGGACGCTTGCCCTTGTCCTTGCGTGTGCGCAATACAAGCCAGAGCAAGGCAATCGCTATGACAAACTCAATGACAAAATCGATGGTTTGAGGATTAGCCAGACGGGTAGACAGTTTCTCAATGGTATAGGCCAGGATCACACCGCTGGTCATGTAGGCGGCAGTATGCCCTAGAAGCATGGCGCTGCTCGTGGCAACCGGTCGCTTGCTACCCACTGCGTAGATCATGAAGGCGAATAGCACTGGATTCAGCACATCGCTCAGCAATATCGGAAAGAGTATCCCCAAGTTGTTCATTACAGCCTTAAAGCTCCCGAAAAACCAAGCCTACTATAAATCAGTTGTTGTTAACCTGACACCATTGCAAATACAGTTACACTTTTGACTCATCAGGGAAGAATTTTCTGGTATCGCGCTTCCCCGGTTTTCATATCTTCACCAAACAACTCAACATAACGAACATCTAACGACAAACCATGCCGTGTGGCGTCGATATACATTTTCTCGAAGTATGAAGGTGCACCATCAATTGTGACGGTGGCGCGATATATATCCCCTTCGCGAACAATTTTTATCGCCTGGCCAACATCGGCCTTCATGTTGAGTTCGGCTGACTCCCTGCTTTTGTCGAGTTTAGTCTCGAAGCCAAAAGCGAATGTTTTCTGAAGCCAACTGAGCGACTGCTTCTGACCCTGTTCGTTAAGACGTATCCAGTAACCCACCACAGGTTCCTTCTTGAACAGCCTGCCATCCGCCGCTACCTGCGCATCATACTGGACAATATTGGCATTTTTTGAACGTTCAATATGGAATAGCGGCTGACTGGTCAGAGTATCAGCCTGCGCCAATAATGGCGCGCAGAGCAAAGTTAAAGCCAGTAACGTGGAGAGTCTACGCATCGAAACCAACATACATCATCGCAATTGGAGCTTCATTTTGTGTCCAATGGGCATTTCTTAGCCAGCCTAAGATGTCGACAACAGCACCACGAATGGATACAAACATTAGAACAACCGCTCTATTCACCATTTCCTGATCATCTCCATTGTGGCATTTGCAAAACATATTTGTTCATCGTCAGGATCATGTCAACCTGGAAGCCCGGAACAATACTTATCAAATTAACTATTTGGGTATTACGCACAAAACCAATTACAATGCTCGGCTCGATTTATTAATCATTACATTTTTGGAGAATTGATATGTATAAGACCCTGGCTTTGCTTGCAGCCCTCATGTTGTTTGCCGCCCCTGTCTGGTCAGACGAGTCTGCGCCGGAAACGGAAAAACCATCCCTCTACAGCAGCCAAACCATGAAGGTCACGGCAGTAGTAGAAGCCATCAATCACGAGACCCGCGAAGTGACCTTACGCGGACCGGAAGGCAACAGTACAAGCTTTGTTGCCAGCGAGGAAGCCCGTAACCTGGACCAGGTGAGCGTTGGCGATATCGTTATGGCCGAATACGAACAAAGCCTGGCTATTGAAGTTTTTGCCAATGATGGCAGCGCGCCGGGTGCCGGCGCAATCGCAGCCGCAGGCCGTTCCGAAAAAGGCGAAATGCCTGGAATGGCGGCAATTGATGCGACGGTAGTAACGGCGACTGTTGAAGAAATCAACCTCGAAGCCAATACTTTCAAACTTAAAGGGCCGGCAGGTGAAGTTAAGGAATACGTTGCCCGGGATCCTGAGAACCTTAAGAAAGCCGCGGTTGGTGACCTGGTCGTGATTACCTACACCGAAGCTATCGCAATTTCAGTAGAAAAAACAACAGCGGAATAAGTCTGCTTTTGTAATGGAGAGACCGGCGTTTGCCGGTCACTCCGCAACCGGCTTCTTGGCCAGTTTCCGTTGCAGCGTTCGCCTGTACATTCCAAGACTTCTGGCCGTGGCAGAAATATTGCCGTCGTTTTCTTTCAGCACTTTCTGAATATGCTCCCACTCCACCCTTTCAACTGACATCGGGCTGTAATCCTCCAGGCTATCGTCCCGTTGCCATTCACCGGATAGTGCTTTAACAACATCACCGGCAGTAACAGGCTTGCTTAAGTACTCTGCTGCG
>JASJFX010000010.1:0-2762 GCA_033791845.1 Lysobacterales bacterium
ATGCCTCTGGCCCCTTTTCAGTTAAACTCCAAACTTGTCTTATATTTCAGGAAAAACCCTCGTGTCTACACCACGTTATTTTTATCGGCCCGAAGCCGGGCATGGATTAGAGCACGATCCATTCAATGCCATTATCGCACCACGACCCATTGGCTGGGTTTCAACAAAAAACGCGATGGGGCAGGTCAACCTGGCGCCTTACAGCTTTTTCAATGCGTTCAATTATCGACCGCCGATTATTGGTTTCTCCAGTATTGGATTCAAAGACAGTGTCAACAATGCACAGGAAAGCGGCGAGTTTTGCTGGAACCTGGTCACCCGCTCACAAGTTGAAGCAATGAATCAAACAAGTGCTGTGGTTTCGAGTGACACTGACGAGTTTGAACTCGCAGGTTTAAAGAAATGCGAGTCGACCATTGTCGCGGTACCTCACGTGGCAAACTGCCCGGTGGTCATGGAGTGCAAGGTGACACAAATTATTCAGCTGCAGTCAGCTCGAGGAGAAAAGTGTGAGACCTGGTTGGTGCTTGGCGAGGTCGTCGGGGTACACATCCTTGAGGCTCTCATTGAAGATGGTGTCTACCAAACCACCAGGGCAGAACCTGTTATGCGTGGCGGTGGCCCGTCGGACTATTTTGGCATATCGGAGGCCAACCGGTTTCAGATATCCCGGCCTGGGTAGACCCGGAATCATTGGGGTCAGTTGCCAGAGTAGACCGCAAAGCGGCAAAACGACGAATGGGGTCGTTTGCATTGAGTCATAGGATAGATGTAAAAACGTATCCAGCCGATTTTCCTGAAAATTTGAACTCATATTATAAATATGTAATATAATGCCGAATTCAATATCCAAAGGAGAATAGTCGTGGCATACGTGGAACTGACCAAGGAGAATTTCGAAGAGGTCATCGCCAATAATGATACTGTGGTCGTCGATTACTGGGCGGATTGGTGCGGTCCCTGTAAATCCTTTGGTCCTATTTTCGAAAAAGTATCGGAAGATTTTCCCGATGCCGTTTTCGCCAAGGTAGATACCGAAAATGAACAGGAAATCGCTTCCATGTTCCAGATTCGCTCCATTCCCACGCTGATGATATTCCGTGAAAAGGTCATGGTCTTCTCGCAGCCGGGCGCGGTACCCGAGGGCGCATTGCGTGATGTTGTCAGTAAGGCCGAAAACCTGGACATGGTAGAGGTTCACAAGCAAGTGGCTGAGCAGCAGGCGGCACAAGAGAAGCAGGCTCCCCCCGCCTGATCAAAAAAGGGGAGGTAATTGCCTCCCTTCATTAAAAATCTTTCCTCTACAATAGTGACTCAATCTCATAAATATCTGCGGTCATGAAAACACCCCTGTCATTATTTTCGAAGATGCTAATCATGCTCTCGAATGACATTTGTATTTAGGATTTGATTGACCACTCTGGCATTTGACTCTGAGCCTAGATGTTTCACACGGTGGTCAGCGATGGCTACGTGATGGACGGCAATGAGCTCCGCGCTGCGGCAGGATTCTCGGGAATGCCACGCTAACCGGCTCCATTTAAAAAAAAGGGCCCGGATACCTTTTAAAAATGTATCCGGGCTCTAATCAGCCTGAGCCTCTATTTCAGCCATTCGCTGATAATCACTAAACGTAATCTCAGTGCTCTCTTTAAATTTCTTCAAAAACCCCGCCTTACCTTCAATGTTGGTTTTCATCCCGCTCAATAGCACCACACCATCAACCGGCAAAAAAGAAAAATTCATGTTGAATGTGTTCAGGGAAACAGAAAAAGCCGGTGAGAGCTTTTCGGTGTTGGCCAGGCTGAGCTCTTCGATCAGGTGTGTATCTGCATTCATTCGCAGGCTGCCATTGAACTTGTCCGATTCTTTTTCTAGCCCATCCAGCATGGGGGTGAATGAGAGTAACGCTTGCCCGTTGGTGACTTCCACCAGCGCGAGTGTAGAGAAATCGACCATTTCGCTAAATTTTGATCGGCTGTCGTCATTTTCACGATCCTCAAGGCGCTTGGTTTCCTTTTTTTCATACTTCTTCAGCCGCTCTGAAGTGGGTGGCTCGCCATTGACGCTGATTAACTCACGACGCGCGCCCTCTTTTTTGCTTGGGTCGTTTCGAGAGACTAGTGTTTCTTCATCAGTGTTAATAGTGGTCGTAAAAAACCAATTTTCACCTGTATCCATCTCATCCATTTTCGCCAGGCTGGACTTGGCAAGGGCGACGTAATCCAGGGAATCGGATGATTGAACGTGGCCCGAATGCAGTAGTGTGAAGACGATCACGACCGGGTACAGAAAGTAATTGAGGTTTCGAATCATAGCCTGGCGCCATACAGTGAATTAAACAGCGACAAAGCATATCGCAAATCTTTGGGTGCAGAAAATGCCATTGGTCAGCCCTGTGTGGCAGAGTGTCGACTATCGCTGGGCCACTACACAGAGCGCTTTTGTCCGGCTCTTTTTGCAAAACCAGGTCGCTGGCTACAAAATGGGCTTATCAGCGACTGCATCAGCATAACGGTTTTATGCGGCTGAATAGTGACTTTGAGTTAATGATTATGCTGGTCATGCATATTGGTTAATAACTGGTTTACGGACCAACTACGGTTATTCGGGTTTACCACATGCAAGATACCAATCAGGATCAAGACCATCGCCTGGCCCTGGTGACCGGCGCAACCGGTGCGATAGGCAAGGCAATCGCCCTGGAAATCGCTCAACAACCGGGCTACCGGGTTAAGCTGCTGTGTCGCAACCCTCACAAG
>JASJFX010000011.1:0-6893 GCA_033791845.1 Lysobacterales bacterium
AAATCACGCTGTAATTCAACAGCAATAATATGCCTGCAGAAACACCCCAGACCACCCGTTCCGACAAATGAAAACTGGTTAATCCAACCGGTATCAAGGCGGCAACGACAACCACCATGCTTGTAGAAATCACAATACGCAAACGCAATATATCGTGCAACGCATCGGCGCGCGTCCCACGTTGACGCAGCACGCTCACCAATGCCGCAAAGCCGGCGAAGGCGGCTGAGATTTCCGCTATGTTTAACAGGCTACCTGTTACATCCAGGTCTGTCATGGCTAAATGTTCATCCAGAGTTGATCCTCAGCTGATACTACACGCTTTTCGGCCCCTTTATTCCGGTTGTTCTCATCACAAACAAAATCAACCGCACGCTAAACATTGTTGATGATTGGCGCGGCAGGGTCCAGCCGGTACGCATTGTCGATTTCCACCATTACGGCCGGCAGATAGCCAGCCCCGGTGAGGGCCTCGGCGTGCCGGCTGCGTGTCTGTCTCAAGCGGCAGACCAGGCACTGCACCAGCCTTCGCCGCTAACCAGTTTGTTCCCGAAGATGCTGCAACCGCCCCAGCCATCAGCACCAGCCTGGTAGAGCTTACAATTGTGACAGAACTGCTTCTGTCCCTCTGGCGTAGCCCGGTTTGGATACTTCCCGGTGTCAACGGCAGTGGCGTCATGCAGATAACCCAGCGCAACAGCCATGGGATTTGACTCAGCTATTTTTTCATTGGCTTTCAAAATTATGGGTATTCCAGCCAACGGAATCGCGGCGCTGGCAACCAGTGTATTGCGCAAGAACGTGCGTCTCGCGACTTTGACGTGACTTTTCATAAATGACTCCTGATTCAGCTAAAAAGCGTAAAAATCCAAAATTCTTCCAGTTGAGACTAGCTCCTGGAAAACTGAGATTCTAATTATAGTATAATATTTGTATAATTAATAGTGGTATTGATATCTAGATATATAGATTGTTATAGTTTTTTGTATAATTTTTAATTAGAACAGCAAAAACGTTTGTTATCGCGCTATTATTGCGCTGTCCTCTGTATACTGAAGCCGAAGATGTAATGTAGACGATGAATAGCACAAGCAATCATGATCAACGGTTAGCCCATGTGGACCAATAAAGGAACACAACGACCGCCTCACGCCGCAGAACCCGCGCACGGGCAAGAGTCGGTGTGGGACTATCCGCGCCCCCCGAAGTTAATGGCCGACGGCCGTTTGGTCGAAGTACACAGCGGTGAACAGCTCATCGTCCGATCGAATAAAAACTATCGTATTTGCGAGACAGCCAGCCCACCCACATTTTATTTACCACCGGATCAAATCGACTGGAGCCTGCTGGAGACAATCGAGGGCGGGTCTTACTGTGAATGGAAAGGGCTGGCGAGGTACTGGTGTATAAGATCAGGTCCATCCCTGCCCGTTGCCTGGAGCTACCCGAAACCGAGGGCCTTGTTTACCCGGATCGCGAACTTCGTATCATTCTATCCGGCCCGCGTGTCTTGCACCGTTGATGGACAACAGGTGCGTGCGCAACCCGGTGGCTTTTACGGCGGATGGATTACAGATGACATCGTCGGGCCATTCAAAGGTGAACCGGGCACAGGCCATTGGTAACTTAATCGCATGAGCACATTGCGCCTTATCCTGGGAGACCAGCTGAGCACGTCGATCGCGACGCTGTCGGATATCGATAAGCAGGCTGACCGGGTGTTGATGGTAGAGGTCAATGAGGAGGCTACCTATGTTCGCCACCACCAACAGAAATTGGTCCTGGTCCTCTCGGCGATGCGACATTTCGCCGATGAACTGAAAAAAGACGGTGTTCAGGTCGACTATGTTCGCATGGACAGCGACACCAATACGGGCTCATTCAGTGGCGAAATCAAACGGGCATTGCAGCGCCACCCCAGTGATCAACTGGTGGTAACAGAACCGGGGGAATGGCGGGTCCGCGAGATGATGCGCAGCTGGCAAAAAGATCTCGACATACCCGTTGAGATTCGCGACGACAAACGCTTCCTGTGTTCATTGGCTGATTTCGCGCAATGGGCAGAAGGCCGCAAAAGCCTGCGCATGGAATATTTTTACCGCACCATGCGACGTAAAACCGGCTGGCTAATGGATGGTGACAAGCCGGTCGGCGGCCAATGGAATTATGACAGGCAAAACCGCAAGTCACTGCCCCGGGGCATGACCTACCCCGGGCGGCTGCGGTTCGAAACCGATGGGATTACGCGGGATGTCATGCAACTGGTAAAAACACACTTTGACGATCATTTTGGAGACCTGGAATCATTTGCCTGGGCCACCAGGCGGGAGGATGCACAGCGAGCCTTGACCCATTTCATCACGGAGTGCCTGCCTGACTTTGGTGATTACCAGGATGCCATGAAAAGCGGTGAGGATTTCCTTTTCCATGCCCTGCTCTCCCCCTATATGAATATCGGTTTACTGGACCCGCGCGAGGTTTGCGAAGCAGCCCTGCAGGCCTTTGAGGATGAGCGGGCTCCGCTTGCCGCGGTCGAGGGCTTTGTAAGACAGGTGATCGGCTGGCGCGAATACATACGTGGGTTCTATTGGCTGCAAATGCCGGCTTACGAGCGCAGTAACTTTCTCGAGGCAAAGCAGCCGCTGCCGGACTTTTTCTGGACGGCCGAAACCGACATGAACTGCCTGCGACAGACCATAGAGACAACCCGTCGCCATGCCTATGCACATCATATCCAGCGCCTGATGATCACCGGCAATTTTGCCCTGTTGACCAGCCTGGCGCCGGCCGAGGTCGAGGAATGGTATTTGCAGGTGTACGCGGATGCGTTCGAGTGGGTCGAACTACCCAATACGCATGGGATGGCGCTGTTTGCCGACGGTGGCTTACTGGCATCAAAACCCTATTCCGCATCGGGCGCCTATATCAACCGTATGTCAGACTATTGTTCAGACTGCCGCTTCAGCCCAGGCAAGAAACTCGGCGAGGGAGCATGTCCGTTCAACTTCCTTTACTGGAATTTCCTGATCAGTAAGGAAAAGCTGCTCAGATCCAACCCGAGAATGGGGCTGGCCTACCGAAATCTTTTCAACAAGCCCGAAGCCGAAATTGAAGCCATCGTACAGCAATCAGAGCAATTTCTTGAAACCCTGAAACGGGTCGACCTGCAGCCGTGAACATATCCAATCTGCCTGCCCACCTCAGCGAGCGTTGCGTCGTGCATGGGCGCCCGGAGATTGATGGCCCGGGTGAATTTGTCCTCTACTGGGCACATCATGCACTGCGAGCAGATGAAAACCCGGCACTTCAGACAGCGGCGGCAATCGCGCTGAAGCTGGACCTGCCATTGCTGGTTTACCAGGGCTTGGGTGGCAGGCACCGCTACAATGCCGACCGCCACCATCGCTTTATTCTCGAAGCGGCCCGCGATTTTTCCGATGCACTGGCCAAACACGGGCAACGACTTGTAGTCCACTTGCCCGATGACCCTGTCAAACCGGGTCCCATCCGTGCACTGATGGCACGCAGTGCGGTGACCGTCAGCGAACTGTACCCGGTACCGCCATTTAATCAGTGGTATCAGCAGCACGTGGCCGCCAACACTGAACTCACGCTGGTGTTAGTGGATGCGAGCTGCATTTTACCAATGTCGCTGTCCACTCAGCGGCCAACACGGGCCTTCCAGTTTCGAAAAACCAATGATGAAGAATTAAAACACAGGGTTGAGCGGGGCTGGCAGGATTCAGCCCAATGGCCCGAGCCATTTCTCGGCTCACCGGGCTTTGAACCCTTCGATCTCTCTACACCCCTTTCTGATGCCATTGCCCAATGCCGGATTGATCACTCAATACCCGCCCTGCCTGAAACGGTGGGCGGTTCGAAGGCCGGCTATCATCGCTGGAAAACATTCTTGAACACCGGTCTCGCCAGGTACCATCAGCTGCGCGATGATTCAACCTTGCCGGAAGCGGTCAGCCGCATGTCACCTTACCTGCATTACGGGTGCGTTTCGGTCTTTACTATCGCTGGTGATGCAAGCCGGAAAGGGGGGGAGGGTGCGCACAAATTCCTCGATGAACTGCTGGTCTGGCGCGAACTCTCACACCACTTTTGTTTTCACAGCAACGAGCTTGAAGCCCTGGATGCCCTGCCTCCCTGGGCCAGTGAGTCTTTGCTGAATCATGAGGCGGATCCACGCCAAATGACCTTTGACTGGGAAACCCTGGCCAGGGCAAGAACCGGCAACCCTATATGGGACCTGGCCCAGCGCTCACTCATGCGGCACGGAGAACTGCATAACAACCTGCGCATGACATGGGGTAAAGCCATTCTGCCCTGGACACACAGTGCCAGGCGTGCATTGAAACTGATGATCGACCTCAATCATCGATTCGCGCTGGATGGTAGTGACCCGAATAGTTATGGCGGCCTGTTGTGGTGTTTGGGCCAGTTCGACCGGGCTTTTCCACCCGGCCCGGTGTTTGGCAAGGTCCGACAACGCTCTCTTGCACGTCATGCAAAGCGGCTTGATATGAACCGCTATGCCCGTATTGTCTCACCACCGGCGGGCGGCAAGCGCCTGCGTGTCTGCGTGGTGGGAGCCGGCATGACCGGGCTTGTCGCAGCGCGCACCTTGTCCGACCAGGGCCATGATGTCGTTGTGGTTGACAAGGCCCGTGGCGCGGGCGGTCGTATGAGCACACGAAGAAACGCAGACCTGCGGTTTGATCATGGCGCACAATATTTCACTGCTCGGGATCCCCGCTTTTTGCGGCATGTCTTAGCCTGGCAGGAACGTGGACTGGTGGCTGCATGGGACGCCCGGATCGCAACCATTGGTGACCGCGATGGCAGCACAAAAAGCCAGAGCGCCGAACGGTTCGTAGCCATCCCGGGAATGAGTGCCATATGCCGCGAGCTGGCCAGCGAACTGGCGGACTGTCGCTTCGACTGGCCGGTACGTAAGCTGAAACAACTCGAAAGCGGGTGGATTCTGACCTCTGATGAGGGTCAAACCCATGAGTGTGATGCGCTGATTGTTAGCACGCCGCCTGAGCAGGCACGCACATTGCTCGCCGACCCTGAAGTCGACGAACTGATCGGTGGCGTCGAAATGATGCCATGCTGGGCGCTTATGCTGGTTTTGGATAAACCCCTTTTCGCAGACCATGATGCTGCCTTTGTCAACCAGGGGCCGCTCAGCTGGGTGTCCAGCCAGCTTTCGCGACCGGGACGCCCGGCAGCCAATGCCTGGCTGCTTCATGCCAGTCCGCAATGGTCTTCAATACACCTGGAAAAGCCTGCGGATGAAGTGCGGGACCTGCTGCTTGAGGCGGCGCGCGAACTACCGCTGGCGCAAGCCTTTACAGTGGAATCAGCCGTTACCCATCGCTGGCGTTATGCGCTGGCCCGACAACCGCTGAATTGCGGCGCCATCTGGCTTGGCCAAAAAAACCTGGCGATTGCGGGAGATTGGTGCCACGGTTCACGAGTCGAAGGGGCTTTTCTCAGTGGCATTGCAGCAGCCGGTCGAGTAATGGCTGCCGACTATCAGAACACATAAAGGAGCTCAAATGAAATACACAATCGCTGTTGCCATGGTCTGCTCATTGCTTGGTGCCTGTGCCAGTGACCGTGTTGGGGTCGATGCCCCAACCGGTCTTGATGCTGGCAACGGCATGGCAGTAACCATGGATGAATTCAGGCGCCTCGAAGGAGACAACTGGGAAGGCAGCCTGTCTTACCTGAATTATGGCTCTGACAAACGTTCAACCATCCCGGTCAAGCTGGCTATCAAGGTGCTGAATGAGAAAGCCCTGCAGTATGCAATTCAGTACCCGGGCGAGGATCAACACAATGCAAAAGAACGCCTGAAACTATCCTCTGATGGAACACGTATCAATGGTTACAACATCGCCAACCGGGAACAAACAACCGACGGCACACTCATTCTGACCACCGAAGGTAGAGGCCAGGATGACAATCGCAGTGCCGAGGTCCAGGTGATCTATGCAGTAGCGGCAGATCGATTCAGTATCCGCAAGAACGTACGCTTCAAGAGTTCCGAAGCATACATCAACAGAAACGAGTACAGCCTTCGGCGTTAAGTGGTAGCGGGAGGGGCAAGCTGATCATCTGGCTCAGCTTCGAACCGAAAGCCAACTTCCTGTGGAACAATGGTTCCGCTTCGCATCGGAAAACGACCACGGGGCCGGTCTTTGAAGAAAAAGCTCAAGGTCTGGTGTACCGAGGTAAAAGCAAGATGCTGCCAGGGAATTTCTGCCTCGCGAAACAGCCTGACATCCTCGCTTTCAGGCCCGGGTTTGAAATTCAAATCGATAAGCCGTGCGCGATAGATGATGTAAAGTTGGTTGACATGTAACAGGTTGAACATGCAGTAGGGTGCCAAAATCTCCACTCTCGCCCGGGCTTCTTCCCAGGTTTCCCGGACGGCTCCTTGCACCACGGTTTCGTCCAGTTCCATAAACCCGGCCGGAACGGTCCAATAGCCGCCTCTCGGTTCAATGGCGCGCCTGCACAAGAGTACCGAGTCCTGCCAGACGGCCAGGCAGCCCGTCACAATCTTGGGGTTCTGGTAGTGAGTGGTTCCGCAGTCGGTGCATACAAAGCGGCGATGGTCATCGCCCCCGGGTATTTTGATGTCCACCCGGCCACCACACGAGTTGCAGAAATTCATGCTTTCAGTGCATCGAGCCAGGGTCTTCGGTTGACACAAACTCGATCGACCGGATGTCCAGCGCAAACAACCCGGGTTGCTTGTCAGCCAGCAAAAATCCTACCTGTCGTCGGACCGAAGCAAAACCTCCGTTATTCTCCAGCGATAATTCGCCTTCAAAATGCAGCGTGTCTTCCGCTTTAACCATGCGCCCCAT
>JASJFX010000012.1:0-20422 GCA_033791845.1 Lysobacterales bacterium
CCCTACGACGCACCGTTGAGATTCAATCGGGGAAACGCGTGGGTAATAAATTACCCACCCTACGATGCACCGTGGAGATTCAACCGGGGAAACGCGTGGGTAACGAGTTACCCACCCTACACACACCATCAGGATTCAACCGGGGGGAACGAGTTACGCACCGTACGACACACCATCAGGATTCAATCGGGGGAACGCGTGGGTAACGAGTTACCCACCCTACGATGTTAAATTCCAACCGGGGAAACGGGTTTTAGATAATGGCGGTTTTGAGAGGGCCTTTCACAACCGCCGGAGCGGACAGGAACTCCAGACAGGCAACATTCTCTGTTTCATCGGTGAATGGGTAGCCGGTTTCTTCCAGGAAATGATGAAAGGCATCTTCGTCCTGTGCAGGTACCAGGAAACCAGCGAGAATCCGGGCGTTGGCCGCGGCGTGGTTACGGTAGTGAAACAAGCTGATGGACCATCGACCTGCCAGTACCGTCAAAAACTCAAGCAAGGCACCGGGTCGTTCTGGAAATTCAAAGCGATACAATCTTTCACGTTCACCGGGAGGCAATCGACCACCAACAAGGTGCCGCATGTGCAACTTGGCCACCTCATTATCGGAAAGGTCTTTAACCGCATAACCACTGTCAGCCAGCTTTTTTTGCAAGTGCCCGGATGACTCCTGTAAACGCACACCGACAAATATATGGGCGTGCTGCCTGCTGGCAAAGCGATAATTGAATTCGGTGACCGAAGACTCACCCAGTATCCTGCTAAACTCCAGGAAGCTGCCCGGTCGTTCCGGAATTGTAACCACCAGCAAGGCTTCCGTACCCTCACCGAGTGCACAACGTTCCACGATGTGACCCAAGCGGTCAAAGTTGATATTGGCGCCACTGAGCAGCGCAACCCAGTCACCATCGGGTACGCTGTTTACAGATTCCATGGCCGCATAACGTATGGCACCGGCAACGGCCAGTGCACCGGCAGGCTCTACCGTGGCGCGGACTTCTTCAAAAATTGACTTTACGGCGGCACAGACCTGGTCGACACTGACAGTGATCACCTCATCTACCAGATCACGGCACAACTCAAAGGTCAAATTGCCCACTTTACGCACTGCGACACCATCTGAAAAAATTCCGGTGGTGCCGATATCCACGGGCTGTCCGGCCGCCAGGGCCGCGTGCATACTGGCAGCGTCTTCAGGCTCAACCCCAATAATACGCACCTGTGGATAAACCGCCTTTACCGTTGCTGCTACCCCGGCAGCCAGGCCGCCACCGCCAATGGGTATGAATATGACACCGGGAGGTGCCTCCAACTGTTGGCTTATCTCGATGCCGATCGTTCCCTGCCCTGCGATGACTTCGGGGTTGTCAAAGGGATGAATAAAATAACCGCCGCTTTGATCACTGAATGCAATCGCCATCTCGCAGGCCGTATCATAATCATCACCGCAAAGTTCGATATCCGCACCCAATGCTTTCACCGCACGAACCTTGATTTCGGGCGTCGTCAGCGGCATGAATATCGTCGCTTTCACACCGAGTTCACGGGCAGACATGGCAACACCCTGGGCATGGTTCCCCGCAGACGCCGCGACCACGCCCCTGCTGCGCTCTTCTTCAGATAATTGTCGTATGCAATTGTAGGCGCCACGAAGTTTAAACGAGTAGGTTGTCTGCATATCCTCGCGCTTCAACCACAACCGACGGCCTATGCGATCTGATATACCGGGTGCCGGGTCCAACGGCGTACGGCGCACCAGGTCATATAACGGGGCGGTTATTGCGCGACGCAAATAGTCCTGTGCAACTTTACTCATTTACAACCCCTGCGTGTTCGCAGCCAGTTTTTTCCTGACCGCAGTACCCGCTTCACTTGTGCTTAGCGTGCCACCCAGATCCGGTGTGCAATCACCATCGGAAATACAATCCGATATGGCCTGCTCAACCTGGTCCGCGGCTTCTTTCATGTCGAGACTGTAAGCAAACATCATGGCGACCGACGCCAGCATTCCGAATGGATTGGCGATACCCTTGCCGGCAATATCGGGTGCCGAGCCGTGAATGGGCTCATACAGACCGAACTTGCCTGCCGCCAGCGATGCCGAAGGCAACATGCCCATTGAACCCGCCAGCATGGATGCTTCATCGGTAAGAATGTCGCCAAACATGTTCTCGGTTACGATCACATCAAAACGTGCCGGGTTGGAAATAAGGTACATGGCGGCGGCGTCTACCAGGATGTACTCGTAGGCCAGGTCCTGAAACTCGGCCTGCATAAGCTCTTCGGTAACCTTGCGCCACAATCGCGATGTGGCCATCACATTGGCCTTGTCAATCATGGTCAGTTTTCCGCTACGTTGCCGGGCAATATCGCCGGCCATTCTGACAACGCGCTCGATTTCCTTACGTGAATAGGTGCAGGAATCCGAAGCAAAATCATCGCCCTCTACCTTTTCACCGAAATAACTGCCGCCGGTTAACTCCCGCACCACCATCAGGTCCACGCCTTCCAGGTATTCGGGTTTAAGCGGGCTGGCATCTACCAGTTTCGGGTGCAGACGCACGGGACGCAGGTTGGCAAACAGACCAAGCTCCTTGCGTATTTTTAGCAAACCCTGTTCAGGGCGTACTTTTGCATCGGGATCAGACCACTTGGGACCACCTACCGCACCAAGAATAACGGCATCGGCCTCACGGCAAGCCACCAATGACTCTTCCGGCAGGGGCTCGCCGGTCGCGTCTATTGCCGCACCGCCGATCAAGCCGCTTTGCATTTCAATGTCAATGCCGTGAATTTGTGCCACGGCCTTTATCAATAATTCCGCTTCCCGGGTTACCTCGGGACCGATTCCATCACCTGGCAGCAGGACAATTTTTGCGTTCATCGCTTTTCCTCAAATGCCACGATGGCGTCTTCCGCCTGGTTAAGAAACTCATACCTGTCCAGCCCGCGCGTAAGGCAATGACGCGCGAACGGGTCAATTGAAAATGGCCAGCAATGTTCGACACCATCTGCAGTTCTGACCACGACATTGCATTGTTCAAGATCGACGGTAATTTCCTCACCGTCCATCTGCATCAGGGCGGCATGCTGATCCGCTTCAAGCACCACTGGTAAAAGACCCACGTTTTGCGAATTACTTCTGAAAATATCAGCAATCTGTGAACTGATCACGACCCGGAAACCAAAACCAAGCAGGGCATGCGGGGCATGTTCGCGGGATGAACCACAACCAAAGTTATGACCGCCTACCAGGATGGGGCTCCGCCTTGCACGCGGCTCGTTTAACACGTGGCCGGGCTTCGGCTCGCCGTTGGTGTCCAGTCTCCAGTCTGCGAAAAGGTGTTCCCCGATACCATCAAAATCGGTGGCCGTCAGAAACCGTGCTGGAATGATCTGGTCGGTGTCGATGTTTTCCTGTTCCAATACCAGTATCGGGCCGGTCAATTTTGTAATGGCCTGCATCAGCTGTTCTCCACGGAGTCAAGATCCGAAACACTCGCCACGCAACCCATCACCGCTGAGGCCGCAGCGGTTTCGGGACTGGCCAGTAAGGTGCGTGAACCTGACCCCTGGCGCCCTTCAAAATTCCGGTTTGAAGTCGATACGGCGGTTTCGCCCGCTGCAACGAGGTCACCGTTCATGGCAAGACACATGGAACAGCCCGGCAAACGCCATTCGGCACCGGCAGTGCTGAAGATTTCATGCAAGCCTTCGCTTTCTGCCTGTCTGCGAACGCTTTCCGAACCCGGCACCACCAACATCCGGACATGGTCGGCGACGCTCCTGCCGCTCAGTACATTGGCTGCAGCACGCAGGTCGCTGATTCTTCCGTTGGTACAGCTTCCGATGAAAACCACGTCCACATTTCGCTCGTTCATCTGTTGGCCGCCCTCAAATCCCATGTATTGCAGGGCCTTTTCATGGCTTTTGCTGTCAGCCAGGGGTACCGGCTCACCGATATCAAGGGACATACCCGGATCGGTACCATAGGTAATGGACGGACGCATGATCGAGGCTTCAAATGTTATTTCACTGTCAAAAACTGCAGCCTCATCGGATGCCAGTTGAAGCCAGCAGGATGCGGCCTTTTCAAAATCCTCACCTTGCGGCGCCTTTGGCCTGCCACGTAAATAATTGATGGTTGTTTCATCGGGGGCGATCATTCCGGCACGTGCACCGGCTTCAATGGTCAGGTTGCAAAGCGTCATGCGGCCTTCCATATCCAGGCTGCGAATGGCTTCACCGGCATACTCGATAACAAAACCCGTACCACCATTCATACCCAGGTAACGGATGATATTCAGTGCGAGATCCTTGGCGGTGACATTTTCCGGAATCCTGCCAGTGACATTGATCCGCATACTCTTCGGTTTGCTTTGCAGCAGGCATTGTTTAGCCAGCACATGGCCAACCTCAGTGGTGCCAATACCAAACGCCAGTGCACCGAAGGCACCGTGTGTACTGGTGTGGCTGTCACCACAAACGATGGTCATACCCGGTTGTGTCGCACCCATTTCAGGGCCCATCACGTGTACGATGCCACGATAAGGGCTGTCCCAATCGTGTAATTCGATACCATACTCATTGCAATTATCACGCAGGGTCTGGACCTGCCTGTGGGCCTGCTCCGTGTAGTACGGACGCTGGCCATTAGCATCAGGCGGAAGCGTAGGGGTGGAATGATCCAGCGTTGCCAGCGTGCGCTCCGGTCTGCGAACCCCGATACCCTTTTCACGTAACAGGTCAAAACCCTGCGGGGAAGTCACCTCGTGGACGAGGTGCAGATCAATGTAGATGATCGCGGGTATGGATTCGCTCTGGGCCTTGACCAGGTGAGAGTTCCACAACTTATCAAACAGGGATTCAGCCGCCGACATTGCCAGCCTCCTGTGTCCCACTGCCATACCGCTTGTATTCCAGGATACTCATTTGCATTTGTCCGCTTCCCTTCTCAGGCCACTTCTGTCTGTCTGACCTGGTCTGCATTACGAATTGCGCGGTTGACGATTTCCAGCAGCGCTTCAGCACAGGCTGCGACGATGTCGGTCGAAAGACCGTGACCACTGTATTCAATACCATCAACCTTGGCCCGCATGTTGGCTTCACCCTGTGCGTCCTCACCCAGGGATATGCTACGCATTGCCAGGCTGAGCACCTCGATCCTGGTTCCGGTCACCAATTCAAGAGCTTCCACAATGGCGTCAACCGGTCCATCGCCATCACCGGTGTGTGTGCTGGTCGTACCGTCCTCATGTGCCAGGGTCAACGAAGCGGATGGTGTCGATTCGCCATTGACGCGGCTGACAACACTCAGCCAGTTCAGCGACCAGGGACCCATCGTGCTGGTCTCATAGCCGGTAATAATGGCCTCGAGATCCGAATCAAAAACGCGCTTTTTAACATCGGCAAGGTCTTTAAAACGCTTCATGATGAGTTCGACCTCGTCGTCTTCCAGTTCGTAGCCCATTTGTTTCGCACGATCCACCACGGCATGACGACCGCTATGTTTGCCCAGGATCAACTGGGAATCCTTCACGCCAACTGACGCCGGCTCCATGATTTCGTAGGTTTCGCTTGATGCCAGCATGCCATGCTGGTGAATGCCTGCCTCGTGGGCAAACGCATTCTCGCCAACAATTGCCTTGTTACGCGGAACGAAATTACCGGTCACAGCGGCCAGCAGGTTACTCGCAGATGCAAAACGCGTGGTATCGACCCCAACTTCAACATCGTAGTGATCTGCGCGGGTGCGCAAAGCCATGACAACCTCTTCGAGTGCACAATTGCCGGCCCGTTCACCGATACCATTGAGTGCACATTCTATCTGTGTCGCACCACCTTCAACCGCCGCGAGGGAATTTGCCACCGCCAGTCCGAGATCGTTGTGGCAGTGCGTACTCATATGTACATTTTCTATACCGGGCACCGTTCTGCCCAACCAGCTGAACAGGTCAAACATTTCCGTGGGGGTTGAATAACCCACGGTATCGGGGATATTCACGGTAGTGGCCCCGGCTTCAATTACCGCCTGCAATACTTCGGCGAGGTATTCCCTTTCAGTTCGTATACCGTCTTCCGCTGAAAACTCAACATCATCACAGGCAGATCTGGCCAGTTTTACTGCGTTAACAGCATGCTGGATAACCTCGTCAGGGCTCATCTTGAGTTTTAAATCCCGATGAATCGGGCTGGTTGCGATGAACGTATGGATACGTGCGTTTTCGGCTGATTCGATCGCCTCGATCGTGCGTTCAATATCGCGTGGTATGGTGCGGCAAAGGCCTGCAATGATCGGCCCCCGAATCTCCCCTGCAATCGCACGGACTGCCTCAAAATCACCAGGTGACGCGGCTGGAAAGCCAGCTTCAATGATGTCCACCTTCATATCAGCGAGCACCCTTGCCACCCGCAGCTTCTGTCCCAGGCTCATACTGAAACCCGGGCTTTGTTCACCATCTCTCAGCGTGGTATCAAAAATTTGAATTCTGCGGCTCATGTCAGTACTCCTTCAGGGTAACGGGGCGGATGCCCAGTGTGCGCGGTTTAACGGCCGCGGCCGGCTTGAGTTCAACGTGAAAAACATCATGTAGTCGTTCCAGCTGGCGCTTGAGCAACTCACCAGGGCGGGTGGATGATACGCTAACCTTCATCACCCTGCCGCTACTGTCGGCTTCTCCAACTGAACACTTGCCAAGGCTGAAACCTCTGCGCTCAATTAATCCCAACGCTCTTATCACCGCTCCCTCGGAGCCGCTGAGCTGAATAGTCAATTTGTGCTTCATACCTGTTATCTCTTCCTAATCAAGGGTTCGAGCGCATCATCTTGTGATTGGGCTTACCCGGTGGAACCAGCGGCCACACATTTTCCATCGAATCGATGGAGACATGCAGCATCGCGGCGGATTCAGTATTCAGCAGCCATTCAAGGGCATCACTGACTTCTTCGGGCTCTTTTATACTGCGTGCCTGAATGCCAAACGCCCTCGCGACCGCAGCGAAATCCGGATTATCGGCAAGATGGACTTCACTGTAATTTCCTTCAAAGAAAATCTCCTGCCACTGACGCACCAGGCCCAGTGCCGAGTTATCCAGTAACAGTATTTTGACATCGATCCCGTAGCGTTTGAGCGTGGCTAACTCCTGGATATTCATCATGATTGAACCATCGCCGGAGACACAGACCACGGTAGCGTCGGGTTTGGCAACCTTGGCACCGATGGCTGCGGGTAATCCGTAACCCATCGTACCCAACCCGCCCGAGGAGATGTGCTCAAGCGGATCGTTGAATGTGCAATGCTGTGCCACCCACATCTGGTGTTGGCCTACATCGCAGGTAATGGTCAATCCTTCCGGTTGTGCCTGAGACAGATCCCGCAGTAATTTGGGTGCATAGATACCTTTACCTGGCGCGTCGTAACGCCACGCGAATTCCTTTGTCCAGCCGGCACACTGGGCCTGCCAGCCGGGGTTGGCCGTTTGTTCCGGCCGGATTCCTTCCAGTGCCGGGGCCAGCTCACTGACAATGGCAACATCCGCTTTACGCAATTTTGAAATCTCGGCAGCGTCTATATCAACGTGAATGATTCGCGCCGATTGTGCAAACTGTGCCAGGTGACCGGTCGCGCGGTCATCGAAACGTGCGCCGACCACCATCAGGAGGTCACAATTCTGAACCGCATGATTGGCAGCACCATTGCCATGCATGCCGAGCATGCCAACGTAGTGCGGATCATCTGCAGGCATCACACCCAGCCCTTTCAGCGTGGTGGTCACCGGCAGACCGGTACGGTCGATAAACTGGCGGAATGCCTCAACCGAATCTGAAATGGCAATCCCACCGCCTGCAATAACGAGCGGACGCCTCGCTTGTGACAACATCTCTGCTGCCGCCTGCATAGCCTCTTCATCCGGAAGGTCGGTTGCAGGCCACGCTTGTGGCGGTGTGTACACGACATCGCCCATTCCTGCTGAAATATCTTTTGGTAAATCGATCAGGACGGGACCGGGACGACCGTTTTGAGCAAGCTGAAATGCCTCGTTGACGATATGCGGAATATCAGTCACGTTCCGGACGATATAGCTGTGTTTCACAATGGGCAGCGTGATACCAAAAATATCCACTTCCTGGAAAGCATCGGTTCCCTGTAATGCGGATGGAACCTGGCCGGTGATGACCACCATGGGTACCGAGTCCATGAACGCGTTTGCGATACCGGTGACCAGGTTGGTTGCACCCGGACCGGACGTTGCAATACATACACCCGCCTTGCGCGTGACCCGGCCATATGCATCTGCTGCGAGGGCAGCACCCTGCTCATGACGGCATAAATAGTGTTTCAGACCGGAACCGACCAATGCATCATAGACCGGCATGATAGTGCCACCCGGATACCCGAAGATCTGCTTTACACCATTACGCTCGAGCGCCTCGATGAGTATTTGTGATCCGCTGCGCAGCTTGGGGGCTATTTGCGTGGATGTTTCCATGGTTATCCCTGTCATTTATCTGAATCGTTCTATACGTTTAAATAGTTCACTGCTAAAAAAAAACCCCGCTTCTTCTCAGTTGCGGGGTTTTGCTGATCTGGTTCCTGCTTTTCTAGGCGATCAATGCTACCCCGCTGAGTGTCGGAATAATTGCCAGACCTAGTAGTAGAGCAGTATTTGCTTTCAACGAAACAACCCGACCATTCAAACCAGCCTTGAGGCTAGCCATCTTTGTTCGTGTCGCAGCTTGTTGCAAATGTATAAACATACACGCTTTATCCCATTCTCAAAAAGCGCTGTCAACCTCTTTTTCGGTTTTTAAATAAAAATCACATTTACCTTCCCTTGATTCTGGCCCCATTACGATTTCATCACGGGGTGCTACCAGATGTCTGAAAAACCGCAATAAGGTACAATTAAGCACTGACTCCCGCTGGCTGCAGGACAGTTTGACAGGTCCGCTTGTACCTTGTGCATACACCAGAATTTCATTGCTGAATTGCATATCTGAACACCAGGCTATGGGCAGTCCAGATCGTATTTTCTGGAAGTAAGCGAAGCAGCGGTAATAAACCACGACAAAAGAGTGACGATATGCATGTACAAATGCCCTTGAGCGAAGACCTGGAACTTCTAAGAGATACCGTGCGGCGATTCGCCGGGCAGGAAATTGCACCACGCGCTGAAGCGATCGACAGAGACAATACCTTTCCACAGGATTTATGGGTAAAACTGGGTGAGTTGGGCTTGCTCGGTATGTCGATACCGGAATCGCTGGGGGGCTCGGACCTGGGATATCTCGCCCACTTGGTTGCGATGGAAGAAATCTCCAGGGCATCGGGCTCTGTTGGGTTGTCCTACGGGGCAAACAGCAATCTGTGTATGGATAACCTGAACAAGAATGGCACCGATGCGCAACGTCAGAAATTTCTACCCGGCCTGTGCAGCGGTGAACTGGTTGGTGCGCTGGCCATGTCCGAATCCGGTGCAGGATCTGACGTTGTTGGCTCAATGAGCTGCCGTGCTGAAAAGCGCGGTGATCACTGGCTGGCCAATGGCTCAAAAATGTGGATTACAAATGGGCCGGAAGCTGATGTACTGATTGTCTACATGCGAACCGCAGATAAGGGTTCGGGTTCATCAACCATGACCGGGTTCCTGGTTGAAAAAGGGATGGCCGGTTTTAGCACCGAGCCCAAAATGGACAAGATTGGTATGCGTGGCTCAAATACCTGCGAACTGGTGTTTGAGAATTGCGAAATACCAGAAGAAAATGTCCTGGGTGAAGTCCACCGGGGTGTGAGCTTGCTGATGAGCGGTCTGAATACGGAACGCCTGGTGTTATCCGGTGGTCCGCTTGGGCTGATGCAGGCCTGTCTGGACCTGGTTTTACCCTATATGCGCGAACGCAAACAATTTGACCGTGCGATCGGCTCATTTGGCATCATGCAGGCAAAGCTGGCCGATATGTACACGGATCTGCAGGCATCACGCGCCTATGCTTACCGGATCGCAGAGGATTATGACAAGGGCAAACGGTCACGTATCGACCCGGCAGCCTGTCTGTTACAGGCATCCTGCAGCGCTGTTAAAGTCGCACTTGAGACCATCCAGACACTGGGTGGCAATGGCTATATCAACCAATATCCGGCTGGACGTTTATTACGTGATGCCAAGTTATACGAAATCGGGGCCGGCACCAACGAGATCCGCAGAATGCTGATTGGTCGCGAACTGCTGGGTCTGTAAAAGATCCTGGCCCCAGACCGCAATCCTGTTATTTAAACTTAATTGGAGTTTTGAAAAATGAATAGCAAAGTCGTCATTGTCGGTGCCAAGCGCACACCTATCGGCTCTTTTCAGGGCCAGTTTTCCACGGTTTCCAGTGATGAACTCGGTGCGGCAGCCATCAGCGGAGCACTCGAGGAGGCGGGTCTGGCACCCGATACCGTCGATGATGTTCTTATGGGTTGTGTACTGCCGGCCGGTGTGGGCCAGGCACCTGCGCGTTTGGCTTCGCGTAAAGCAGGCATACCCACCTCCGCAGGCGCGGTGACTATTAACAAGGCATGCGGCTCTGCAATGAAGACCATTCAGATTGGTCATGACCAGATATTGGCAGGCTCCTCCGAAATCGTCGTGGCCGGCGGTATGGAAAACATGTCACTTGCACCCTACATACTGCCAAAAGCCCGCAGTGGTTACCGCATGGGTCATGGAGAAGTTCTCGACCATATGTTTTATGACGGTCTGCAAAACCCGGATGACGGCTTGATGATGGGTGTTTTTGGCGAGCGATGCGCCGAAAAATATGATTTTACCCGTGAGCAGCAGGATGCATTCTCAATCGCTTCAATTGAACGTGCTTTGGTTGCCATGGAAAGTCAGTTCAAAGATGAGATCACCCCGGTAACGGTCAAATCACGTCGTGGTGAGACCGTGGTATCCGAAGACCAGGAACCACCCTCCTGCAAGATTGATAAGATTCCTGCCCTGCGCGCTGCGTTTAAAAAGGATGGCACAGTCACCGCTGCTTCTTCTTCGAAGATTTCCGATGGTGCTGCTGCAACCGTGCTGATGTCTGCTCAGCAAGCGGCAGACATGGGCATCGCGCCTTTGGCCACCATCATTGCCCATTCGACTTTTTCACAGGACCCGGAGTGGTTTACCACTGCACCCATCGGCGCCATCGAGCTGGTGCTGAAAAAGGCTGGCTGGAACATTGATGATGTCGATCTGTTCGAGGTTAACGAGGCATTCGCCACCGTCACGATGGCCGCCATGCACGAACTCAATATTGATCACGACAAAATGAATGTTAATGGTGGTGCCTGCGCCCTCGGTCATCCCATTGGTGCTTCAGGTGCACGGGTCGTGGTGACACTGATTAATGCATTGCGTCAGCGCGGTCTGAAAAAAGGCGTAGCAGCGTTGTGTATCGGCGGCGGCGAAGCCACTGCTTTAGCCATCGAACTTCCTTGATCTGACCGTGGCAATCATCCAATCAAAGATCGACCTTGGCAGCAAGACATTTGCTGATAATGACGCCCATATGCGTGATCTTGTTGTAACCCTGCAAAAATACCTGGACCAGATTGAACTGGGTGGCGGGGAAAAGGCCCGCAACAAGCATACCCAGCGCGGCAAAATGCTGCCGCGTGAGCGTGTAAAGCAACTGATAGACCCCGGCTCACAGTTCCTCGAACTCTCACCCATGGCCGCTTTTGGCATGTATGACGGAAAAGCGCCCTGCGCCGGTATCATTACCGGCGTTGGTCGTGTCAGCGGCCAGGAAGTCGTCATCATTGCCAATGATGCAACCGTCAAAGGTGGAAGCTATCTGCCAATCACGGTAAAAAAACACCTGCGCGCCCAGGAGGTTGCCCTGGAGAACAACCTACCCTGTATCTACCTGGTCGATTCCGGTGGCGCATTCCTGCCCTTACAGGACGAGATTTTTCCTGACCGAGAACATTTCGGACGGATTTTCTATAACCAGGCCCAACTGTCTGCAGCCAATATTCCACAAATAGGTGTGGTAATGGGTTCATGTACCGCAGGCGGTGCTTATGTTCCCGCCATGAGCGATGAGTCCATCATTGTTAAAAAGCAGGGTACGATCTTCCTGGGCGGTCCACCACTGGTCAAGGCGGCAACCGGCGAAATTGTCGACGCTGAATCACTGGGCGGTGCAGAAGTACATTGTTCAAAATCAGGCGTAACCGACCACTTTGCCGAGGATGATGCGCATGCTTTGCAACTCGCACGCGAAGCTGTCTCATTCCTAAACCGCAAAAAACACAATCCATTTGAGATGCGCGAGTCGGTTAGTCCGGCCTACCCGGTCGAGGAAATTTACGGGATCGTCTCGCGCGACACACGCTACCCTTACAAGGTGCATGAAATCATTGCCCGCCTTATTGACGGAAGTGATTTTCATGAATTCAAAGCACGCTATGGAAAAACCCTGGTCTGCGGCTTCGCCCGGTTACATGGTTATCCCATCGGTGTTGTTGCCAACAATGGTATCCTGTTTTCCGACAGTGCATTGAAGGGAACACACTTTATACAGATTTGTAATAAGCGTAATATCCCATTGTTATTTCTACAAAATGTATCTGGTTTCATGGTTGGAAAGGCGTCCGAAAATTCCGGAATTGCAAAGGACGGTGCCAAGATGGTAACCGCAGTCGCCACCTCGCATGTTCCCAAGTTCACCGTGATTATTGGCGGCTCTTTCGGTGCCGGAAACTACGCCATGTGCGGGCGTGCTTACCAGCCAAGAATGCTCTGGATGTGGCCTAATGCGCGTATATCGGTGATGGGCGGTGAGCAGGCTTCATCGGTGCTGGCCACCATCCGCAGGGACGCCATTGAAGCTTCCGGGGGTCAGTGGCCTCTTGAGGAAGAAGAGGCCTTCAAGCAACCCATCCGCGATAGTTATGAACGGGAAGGACACCCCTACCATGCGACCGCACGACTGTGGGATGATGGTGTCATTGATCCCATCGATACCCGTCATGTGCTGGGTCTGGCGTTGTCGGCCGCCATGAATGCACCTATCCAGCATGGCAGGCACGGCATCTTCAGAATGTAAAGACGGGATAATTCGGGCCCAATATCTATGCGCACATTAATCTGCAGTACTGACAAGCGTGGTGTCCTTACCATATGCATGAACCGGCCGGAGGTGCATAACGCATTTGATGCGGACATGATTCGCGAACTGACCACTGCTCTGAAGGAAGCGAATCAGGACGAAACGGTCAGAATGGTCGTGATTAGCGGGGCAGGTTCATGTTTTTCTGCCGGCGCCGATCTTAACTGGATGCGCAGCCTGGTAAATGCCAGCCAGGATGAGAATGAACGTGACGCACTGAGGCTGGCAGACCTGATGCGGCAGCTGAATTACCTGTCAAAGCCAACCATAGCCCGGATCAACGGCGCAGCATTCGGCGGCGGTGTTGGCCTGATCGCAGCCTGCGATGTCACCATAGCCGTTGAAGACGCCCGTTTCGGTCTGACCGAGGCCCGGCTGGGACTGGCACCTGCTGTCATTTCACCCTATGTCATTCGCAGAATTGGTGAGGCTTATGCACGACGTTATTTTCTCAGCGCCGAGCGATTCGACAGCCAAACGGCTTATGACATCGGCCTGATCCAGCAAACAGCAGCAGAGAAGCAACTGGATACCGTCGTTGAAGACAGTATCAGGCAGATTCTGAAAAGCGGCCCGGCCGCAGTATCGCATTGCAAACAACTCATCTTCGAAATTGCCGGACACAACAAAGGTTCTCAAAAGGTGACGGATAAAATTACCGCCAGCCTGATTGCCAGGCTACGTGTTTCCGACGAAGGACAGGAAGGTCTGGCTGCCTTCCTGGAAAAGCGCAAACCCGAATGGATCAAAGACTAAAAGATCTATGAATGATTTCGTAACAGTAGTAGAGGTTGGTCCACGCGACGGCTTGCAAAACGAAAAGCTCAAGCTCTCTACAGCAACAAAAATTGAGTTGATTGAACGTCTCGCTGACTGCGGGGCACCCGTTATCGAGGCAGGCAGCCTGGTCAGCCCCCAATGGGTACCGCAGATGGCCGATACAGATGCTGTCCTGGCAGGCATGAAGTCCCTGCCGGGCACACGCTACCCAGTACTGGTTCCAAACCTGAAGGGATTTGAGCGTGCAATGGATGCCGGCGTAACGGAAATTGCCGTATTTACAGCAGCCTCAGAAAGTTTCAGTCAGCGTAATACCAATTGCAGTATTGACGAGTCCCTCGCCAGGTTAGAGCCGGTATTTGAGCGGGCAAAAACCAACGGTATCCGGGTTCGTGGTTACGTTTCCTGCGTACTTGCTTGTCCATACCAGGGTGCAATCGAAGCTAATGCCGTAGCCGCAGTATGTGCCCGGCTGATGCGAATGGGATGTGATGAGATCTCGCTTGGAGACACCACAGGTGTTGGCACACCGGCGCTGGCAAATGCTTTGGTCAATACGGTCAGCGCCATTGTGCCGGTTGAGCAACTGGCGGTGCACTTCCACGATACTTACGGACAGGCACTGGCCAATATTCTTGCCTGCCTGGACGCGGGTGTCCGTATTGTCGACTCATCCGTTGCCGGACTGGGTGGCTGCCCTTATGCCAATGGCGCCACCGGTAACGTGGCCTCCGAGGATGTGGTGTATATGCTGCACGGCCTGGGCCTGACAACCGGTATTGACCTTTATGAACTGGCGCGAACAGGTGAATGGATTTCAAAACAGTTGGAACGGCCCAATAACAGCAGGGCAGGTCTGGCACTGAACTTATCCAATGTATAGCATCGTTATTAAATGACACGAATGGGAGTTTTACACCATGCAACTAAATGAAGTTAAAGCACTGATAACCGGCGGAGTTTCCGGTTTGGGTTTGGCGGTAGCACGCAAAGTGGTTGCCAATGGCGGCCAGGCAGTATTGCTGGATATCAACGACGAGGCAGGCGCCAGAGTTGAGGCCGAACTGGGAGGTGCAGTCAGTTATATTCGAACGGATGTCACCAGCGAGCAAGGTGTTATGGATGCCGTTAAGCTGGCCGTTGAACATATGGGCCTGATCAACGCCGCGGTAAACTGTGCCGGTATCATTGGAGCAGGCCGCGTACTTGGAAGGGAAGCGCCCATGGCACTGGATTTCTTTTCAAAAGTCATCCAGGTAAACCTGGTCGGCAGTTTCAATATTATCAAGGCCGCCGGTGCCGCGATGGAATCCAACACGCCCGGAGCAGACGGTGAGCGCGGCGTGATTGTCAGCACCGCTTCGGTCGCGGCTTTTGATGGCCAGATCGGACAGGCGGCTTACTCTGCCTCCAAGGCCGGCATTGCCGGTATGACTTTACCGATAGCAAGGGAATATGCCCGCATTGGTGTACGGGTTAACACCGTTGCGCCGGGTATATTCTGGACACCGATGGTTGATGGTATGCCTGAACACATCCAGGAATCGCTGAGCGCATCCATTCCTTTCCCGAGCCGTTTGGGCAAACCGGAAGAATATGCTGAATTAGTTGCGCATATCATGGAAAATGAATACCTCAACGGTGAGACCATTCGTCTGGATGGTGCCGTCAGGCTAGCGCCCAAATAAGGAAGAATGAATGGAAACTTTTGCCGAAGTAAGAAAACACGTCATTGATAATCATCGCTTGTTTATGGATGAACCGTTCCAGCTTGGGTTTGATCTCTCAATGGATGACAGCGACAGAAAGCAAAGTGTCTTCCTTGCTGAAATAAAATCTGCCGATAACCGGCGTTATTTGCGTGTCGAAACACTGATCTGCCCGCTTGAGGATTTTGATGCAGAAAAGTGTCTACGTATCAACCTGGTACTCAGGGTCGGGTACCTGGCTGTCGGTGATCTTGACAGTGTCGCTTATGTGAAAATGTGTACCAATCTGGCCTACTCTTCGCTGGATGCTGATGAACTGGAATACGTCATCAGCCATATTGCCCCGATGGCGGACCGTATGGAACAGGCACTTGAATCACATGGCGATATCGCCTGATTTACCAGGTTTAAATATTAATTATACAAAAAAGAGGTGAAATAAATGGACGCAATCAATGAGTTTTTAGCCAATTCGAACATCGTAGAAATACTGACCAACGGTGCCATCAACCTGGTGATTGCAATCGTGATATTCGTGGTTGGTAAATGGATCGCCAAACGGGTTCAGAATACACTTGAGAATTTACTCAGAAAGCGGGAAGTGGACGCTGTGCTGGTAGATTTTCTCGGCACGATCGCCTCCACCCTGATCATCGTCGTCGCCGTCATAGCGGCTGTCGATCAAATGGGCATCCCCGCGACATCCTTCATGGCAGTCATCGGTGCGGCAGGTCTCGCCATCGGCCTGGCATTAAAAGACTCTCTGTCCAATTTCGCCTCGGGTGTCATGCTGGTGCTTTTCCGGCCGTTTACCAAGGGCGACTTTGTTGATGCGGGCGGTATTGTGGGTACGGTGGATGAAATACACCTGGTCAGCACCATCCTGACAACACCCGACAATAAGCAGATTATCGTTCCCAACGCATTGATGTATAGCAGTGCCATCACCAATTACTCGGCCAAAGATACCCGCCGTGTCGATATGGCCATCGGTGTTGGTTATGACGACGATCTGAAAGTGGCCGCCAGTGTACTTAAGAAAGTTTGCGAGGATCACCCCAAAGTGCTGTCTGAGCCGGCAACTAAAATTTTCATCAATAACCTCGGCGACAGCAGTGTGGATTTTGTTGTCAGGCCTTGGGTCAAGAGTGAAGATTACTGGGATGTTCTTGCGGCAGTGCTGGAAACCGCCAAGGTCGAACTGGAAGCGGCTGGCTGTAATATTCCTTATCCGCAAACGGATGTACACCTGCACCAGGTATCTTCCTGAGATTTTGAAACCACAAACAGGAGAGCGTCATGTCAAATGAGGGCTATCACG
Organism: Lysobacterales bacterium; assembly: GCA_033791845.1. Lineage (GTDB taxonomy): Bacteria > Pseudomonadota > Gammaproteobacteria > Xanthomonadales > SZUA-36 > SZUA-36. The sequence continues at coordinate 16,964 of JASJFX010000012.1, forward strand.
AACCCATTGAAGAACTCAGTGATGAAACACGCGATATGCATCGTGCCATCACCTCCCTGATGGAGGAACTCGAGGCGGTTGACTGGTATAACCAGCGCGTCGATGCCTGCAAGGATGACGAGCTACGTGCCATCCTCGCACACAATCGGGATGAGGAGAAAGAGCACGCTGCGATGGTGCTGGAATGGATACGCAGACGTGACCCCGCCATGGATCACGAGCTGAAGGACTACTTGTTCACCGACAAACCCATTGCACATAGCTAGGCGATTTTCACTGTTACCCTTACTGCTGCTGTCATTGACAGCAGCGGTATCGAAAGCCGCGACACTCATCGGTTGTGCGGTACTGCCTGCTGATACGTTTACACCCGGACCTACATCCGGGCAATTTATCGAGGCCCGCAACAACCGTCAGCCGCCTTTTATCGACCAACAGCCGGTGCAGGGCTTCTCCGCCCTGATAAAAGACGACAACGACTCTTACATCGTTCTGAGCGACAACGGTTTTGGTGCCCGCAATAATTCTTCCGATTACATTTTAAGCATCTACCACATTGATCCCGATTTCCGGACCGCGAAAGGCGGCAGCGGAAATATCCAGGTGAGCAACGTCATCAGACTGAGTGATCCGCAACGTTACCTGCCCTACCCGGCTGCCCGTGACAAAGACGACCTGCTGACAGGCGCAGACCTTGATCCCGAGTCGTTTCGCAGGGCGAAAGACGGTAGCTACTGGATAGGTGAAGAATTCAACCCGTCATTGCTGCATTTCAGTGTCGAAGGCGTACTGCTGGCTCCACCTTTCAAAATCGCGGGATTGAACTCGGTGGGCAATCCATCCGGCGAGAAGGCAAACCTGCCGCGCTCGCGCGGTTTTGAAGGGATGGCGATTTCAGCCGACGGCAAGCGGCTTTACCCTATGCTTGAAGGCCCCGTGGAAGGCGCAGGGTCTGCATTAAATATTTACACTTTTAACATTGAAGAACAAATATTCGTGAATAACAACGCATACGAACCGAGTTTTCGTTACCGCCTGGACGAAGCGGCGTCAGCGATCGGCGACTTCACAATGTATTCGAATACCGCTGGCCTGGTTTTAGAAAGGGACTCAGAAGAAGGTAATAAAGCCTTATTAAAGAAGGTATACCAGGTAGTTTTTAATAAATTAGATGAAGATGGTTATCTGCTCAAGACTTTGGTGGCGGACCTGTTGAAGCTCAACGACCCGCATGACCTGAACCAGGATGGCGATGTGCTGTTTTCATTCCCCTTCTGGACAATTGAAGGCCTTGTCGTATTAAACGCAACAACCCTTGGTATTGTGAATGACAACAACTACCCGCTGGGACAGGCGCGAAATAGCAACGGTACACAACCGGATGACAATGAATTTATCCTCATAAAAGTGGACCCTTTATGGGACTAATCCACAGGCTATAATGAATCATTAAGTGACAGGGTCACAGAATACAAACTATCCAGGTAATCCTGAATAAGGGAGTCATACAACATGAAATCACGCGCTGCTGTAGCGATCAAGGCCGGACATCCGCTGGAGATCACAGAGATAGATGTCCAGGCTCCAAAAGAAGGCGAAGTCCTGGTACGCATGGTGGCTACCGGCGTATGTCACACCGATGCATTCACACTTTCCGGAGAGGACCCTGAAGGACTCTTTCCATCCGTTCTTGGCCATGAAGGTGGCGGCGTGGTGGAAGAAGTTGGTGCCGGAGTGACCAGCGTCAAACCGGGGGATCACGTTATCCCCTTGTACACACCGGAATGTGGTAAATGCAGTTTCTGCACCTCGGGTAAAACCAATCTTTGCCAGGCTATCCGCTTGACCCAGGGCCAGGGACTGATGCCCGATGGCAGTTCACGGTTTTCGCTAAATGGGGAAACGCTTTATCACTATATGGGTACTTCAACATTTTCGGAATACAGTGTGATGCCGGAAATTTCAGTCGCCAAAATCAATCAGCAGGCTCCGCTGGACAAGGTTTGCCTGCTCGGCTGTGGTATTACAACGGGGATTGGCGCGGTATTGAACACCGCTAAAGTTGAAGCCGGTGCCAGCGTAGCGGTTTTCGGTCTTGGCGGCATCGGCCTCAGCGTGGTCCAGGGCGCTGTCATGGCGGGTGCTTCCCGGATCCTGGCCGTCGATCTGAATGAAGATAAATTTGAAATGGCACGTATGTTGGGCGCCACCGACTTCGTCAACCCCGGCAGTTATGACCGGCCTATTCAGGAAGTGATTGTAGACCTGACCGATGGCGGTGTTGATTACTCATTTGAGTGCATCGGAAACACCAATGTCATGCGTGCCGCACTTGAGTGCTGTCACAAAGGCTGGGGCGAATCCGTCATCATCGGCGTCGCGGGTTCCGGGCAGGAAATCAGTACGAGGCCCTTCCAGTTAGTCACGGGACGGGTCTGGCGCGGGACGGCCTTTGGCGGTGTGCGCGGACGCAGCGAACTGCCGGGTTATGTAGATAACTACATGGCCGGAAAAATCAATATCGACGATATGGTCACTCACACCATGGGTCTTGAAGACATCAACAGGGCATTTGACCTGATGCACGATGGTGAGAGTATCCGCTCGGTCGTCATTTTTTAAAGGTATCAGCACTGACATGACAGCAATCAAGGAAATTTCACGAAACCGGATTCATGGTGGTCAACAGATCCGTTTTCAGCATCATTCAGCGGTACTGAATTGCGAAATGATATTTGGCGTGTTTCTGCCACCACAAGCTGAAGCCGCACCGGTGCCGGTTTTGTACTGGCTTTCAGGCCTAACCTGTAACGACGAAAACTTCGCCCAGAAAGCCGGTGCACAACGCCTGGCGGCCGAACTGGGGCTTGCCATCGTCTGCCCGGACACCAGCCCGCGCGGCACAGACCTGCCGGGAGAGCATGATGACTGGGATTTTGGCTCAGGCGCCGGTTTTTATGTCAATGCCACCCAGGCGCCCTGGTCTGACCATTACAACATGTTTGATTATGTCTCGAAGGAACTACCTGCGCTGGTTGAAGCAAAGCTTCCAGTGACAGACAAACGCAGCGTCAGCGGTCACTCCATGGGTGGGCACGGCGCCCTGATGTGTGCTTTGAAGGCTCCCCTGCATTACCAGTCAGTTTCAGCTTTTTCACCAATCTGTCACTCTTCCGAGTCACCCTGGGGGGTAAAAGCATTTAGTCATTACCTCGGCGAGGATCGCAACGTCTGGCGCGATTGGGATGCCACCCAACTGGTTTGCACGGTTGAGAAACAACTACCCATCCTGATTGACCAGGGCAGCGATGATAACTTCCTGGGAGAAGAGTTGAAACCGGGCAGCCTGGAGCAAGCCTGTATCTGCACCCACCACCCGTTGGAAGTGCGTATGCAGGAAGGTTACGACCACAGCTACTATTTCATTGCCAGTTTTATTGACGATCACCTGCGTTACCA
>JASJFX010000013.1:0-3753 GCA_033791845.1 Lysobacterales bacterium
TACCGGCCTCCGGCAGATACCCGTCCTGCTCAAACGGACTGCACTTTCGGTTTACCCGCGCAGTCAGCTTGCTTCGTTAACGGGTAGAAACTGGCATGATTTTCTGAATTCAAAAGTCAGCAAACCCTCTTTTACGGAAACCACAGCCGATCTGCTGGAAAAGATTTCCTACTCCACCGGTGATTTGAGCAAAGTCGATGCTCAGGCCGCAGATGACCTCTTAAGGGCAAGTCATCACTGGTTGAAGCACCACCGCCCGGCAAACGATCCGAAACCGGGTATGGAAACGTAAACCATGCTGACAATTGCCCAACCCTGGCTGTTTTTATTGTTACCTTTACCATGGTTGGTGCGCAGGTTGCTGCCAACCCACCATGAACGCAAGGCAGCTGTGCGTGTGCCCTTCATGCAGCGTCTGTCGCGTCTGGCCGGCCTGCAACCCGGAAGTGGTGTGGCAGTGGCCAGGCGGCCTCTGTCGCAGTGGCTGATGCTGAGCCTGACCTGGTCGCTTATCGTCGTAGCGATCACCCGCCCCCAATGGCTTGAAGAACCGGTCATCAAGGAACTGCCAATGCGTGATTTGCTGGTTGCGGTGGATCTTTCCGGCTCGATGGAGGCACAGGATTTTACTGATAAGGAAGGCAATGCCGTCGACAGGCTGACCGCCGTCAAAGAGGTTCTGGATACGTTTTTTTCACGTCGTGATGGCGATCGGGTCGGGCTGATTCTGTTCGGCTCGGCAGCCTTTGTCCAGGTGCCATTCACCGATGACCTGGAAGTTGTCAGGGAGTTACTAAAAGAAGCACAGATCCGCATGCTCGGACCGCGAACCATGCTGGGCGATGCCATGGGACTGGCGATCAACCTGTTTGAGCGCAGCGAGGTCGATGAACGTGTACTGATTGTCCTCACCGATGGCAACGACACCGGCAGTCTTGTACCACCCGAACGTGCTGCCCAAATCGCCCGTGACAACGGTGTGGTTGTCTACACGGTTGCTATCGGGGACCCGGCTGCTGTGGGTGAGCAGGCGTTGGATGAGAAGACCCTTGAAAATATCGCAGCCATCACCGGCGGTGGTTATTTCCACGCCAATGACCGGCAGGAACTGGAAAACATTTACACCCGCCTGGACGAGGTCAACCCCCGACAGGTAGAAACTCAAAGCTACCGTCCCTTAACCGACCTGTTTGAATGGCCATTGGCTGCCAGTATGCTGCTGACATTGTTCTATATCATGTTTCTTGAGGTCCGCTTACGTTTACGCAACCGGCAACACGATGAGCCCGGTGTCCAGGAGCCCGCAGGCTGATGGATTTCCTGGCATCTCTTGAGCAATTTCATTTCCTGCGGCCTGCATGGCTTTTGCTGCTGGTTCCAGCAGGTTTGCTTGTATGGTCCGTATATCAACGCAGTGACTCCCTGCGTGCCTGGAAAAGAGTCATCAGTCCGCACCTGCTTGAGCATCTGCTGATGCGAGAAAGCGACGAAAGCGGCCGCTGGCGGCCGGTCTATATCCTGGGGCTGGGATGGCTGGTGGGCATCCTTGCGCTCGCAGGCCCAAGCTGGCAGATGCAGGCCTCGCCATTTAGCGAGGACCAGTCAGCACTCTTTATCGTCATCAAGGTAACACCCCAAATGCTGGCCTCGGATATTCAACCCAGCCGCCTGCAACGCAGCGTGATGAAAATCCATGATTTACTTGAACTCAAAAGTGATGTCCGAACCGGTCTGATTGCATACGCGGGTAGTGCTCACCTGGTCATGCCACTGACCTCGGACGCCGGGGTGATCAATTCTTTTGCCGGGGCATTGGAGCCTGACATCATGCCGATGAGCGGCGACGAACCCGCACAGGCGATTGCGTTGGCGAACCAGCGGCTCAAGAATGCAGCGGTTCCCGGTTCCATTGTCCTGGTAACCGATAGTGTGGATGCTTCGCAGTTGGCCGCGCTTAAGACCAATCATGAACAAGGGGGGGTTGAGGTGCATATCCTGGCCATGGCGGCGGGCCCCGAAGTGATTCCTCCGCCCGATAGCCATCCGGCACCGGCATTGGACATGAGCTCACTGCGTGACGCTGCCCGCAGTATGGGTGGAACCGTCACGGTGGTGACCGCAGACAAACGTGATGTCGAAAAACTGTCGGCCAGCATAGAACGAAGTATCAGTCACGCCCCTGCACAGGAAGGTCAGCAATGGAAAGATTCCGGTTACTACCTGTTGTTTTTGCTGGCGTTGATTTTGTTGACCTTTTTCCGACAGGGCGGAGCGGTGACGGTGGAATGAATATCCGGTTCTATATTTTGATTCTGCTACTGGTACAGGCACCGTCTGCGAGTGCTTTAGAGTGGGCAGACCTGTGGTTTACACCGGAGCAGCAGGGCCAGCGACTCATGGACAAAGGGGAATATCAGCAAGCGGCCGAAAAATTTACAACACCAGAACAAATCGGGGCGGCTTTGTTCATGGCAGGAGACTTTGAGAGCGCAGCCTCGGTGCTTGGCCGTGCCGGCAGCGCCCAGGCACACTACAACCGGGGCAATGCGAACATCATGCTGGGTCAATACGATGCGGCCATTGAGGCCTATCAAAAAGCGCTCTCCAGACAGCCCGGTTGGCAGGAGGCCGAACAGAATCTGCAAATCGCAATCGCGCGAAAACGGGCACTGGCTCCACCGGATGACGACTATGGCGGAACCGGCGGTCAGTTGGAAGCTGACGAAATTGTATTTGACCAGAGCGGGCGGGTGAACAAATCATCCGGCGAGCAAGTGATCGACGCAGCGGATCAGCCACAGGGCGAAGACACGATGCGTGCCATGTGGTTACGTAAAGTAGAAACACGTCCGGCAGATTTCCTGGCAGTGCGGTTCAACTACCAGTTGGCAACCAGGGAAGAAACCCCGCTGGAAGACAGCAATGAATAGGTATCTGCGCAGGCTCTTTTGGGTGACCGGTCTGCTGCTGCCGCTTGCCCTCGCAGCCCAGGATGATGGAGTCGATGCCGGGGTCAAAGCCGGGGTTGATATCAGTATTGAACAGGATCGGGAGTTTTGGGCAGGGCAACAGATCACCTTGAATCTTGATTTGAAAACAACCGGCTTCAGCTTTTCCAATACACATTTCAACCTGCCGGAGGTCAGTGGTGCCTTCCTGATGCAGACCGATACCACGACGATAAAACTGACCGAGAAAATCGATGGCCGTGACTGGCAGATCATCCGCTACCCGCTGGCACTTTACCCGCAAACAGCAGACCGCTTGCAGATTCCGCCCATCGATGTACGTTTCACCACATCTGCCGGGTTCGGTAAGGAGGAGACATCATTCGAGTTTAGGACCGATCCATTGGAATTGACGGTCGATTTACCGCCGGGGGCAAAACCGGGCGTACTGATTGTGACAACCACGTCTTTTGAGCTTGAACATGACTGGCAACCGGCTACAGGCGTAGCAAATACCGGTGACGCGGTCACCTTGACGGTCAACAGACGTGCTGGTGACATATCCGCTATGTTGCTTCCACCACTTCCGGTATTCCAGGCTGACGGCCTGGCGGCCTACCCCCAGCCACCTGGTGTTAACGACAAGACCGATCGCGGTGATCTTACCGGTGAACGCACCGACAGCATTACGTGGGTGGTTGAACAGGCCGGTCTATATGAAATTCCGGGTATTCGATTTCAATGGTGGGACCCCCTCAGCCGTGAATTGAAGCAACAGATTGTCCCGGGTATGAGCCTGGATATT
>JASJFX010000014.1:0-3480 GCA_033791845.1 Lysobacterales bacterium
TTACTCTTTGTCAGGGCTGGTTCGGTAGGGTCTTCGACCCACAACGTCGCCAGTCCTGCGATGAACAGGGAAACGCCACCCAGCATCAGTGCAAAAATTGCCTCCCCGTCAAACAGGAATTTGACCAGCAGTCCGAGGAGGCTTGCGGCCACCAATTGCGGAATGGCGATAAAGAAATTAAATATACCCATGAAAACGCCCATTTTTGAAGCCGGTAATGAACCGGACAAAATTGAGTAAGGCATCGAAAGTATGGACGCCCAGGCAATGCCGACACCGATCATCGGTATCCATAGCAAGCTTGGATCCCTGATAAAGAAAAATGAAATAAGCCCGATACCGCCCAGCCACAGGTTGATCATATGCGCAATTTTTTTACTGAACCGCGCCGCAACTACGGGGATGGCAAAAGCTGCCAATGCGGCAAAGCCATTGTACGAGGCAAACAGCACACCTACCCAGTCGGCCCCTTCGTTGTAAAGCGCGCTACTCGTGTCCGTGGTGCCATAGTGATACGCAGTGATGGCACCGGTTGAGTAGATCCACATCGCGAATAATGCGAACCATGAAAAAAATTGCACCACGGCTAACTGCTTCATGGTCCGGGGCATGGCAAACAGGTCTTCCATGACTTCCAGGAATCCGTGCTCTGACCTGTGTCCTTTTTTGAACCAGGCGGCCAGGAATTGCAGCAGACCGAATGCTGTAAAACCGAGACCAAGAACATATAGTTCTTTTGCCAGGTCCATGGCAATGATTAAGGCAGTCGCCAGCAAACCCGCGATCAACCAGATACCACCACTCTTGAAAAACTGCGAAGGCGACCGGCCTGTGTTAATCGTCGTATCGATGTGCAGCGTTTGGGTCCGTGCGGCATCAAATGCTTCCAGTTCCTGTGGTGAGTATTCCTTTGTTGAGATGATTGTCCACATCACGGATATAAAGTAGGCACCGCCACCCACGTAAAACGAGTAACGCACGGAATCCGGTATGGAGCCCACCTCCGCTATATTGCTTATACCCAGCCAGTTGGTCATCATCCACGGCATGGCCGATGCGATGACAGCACCGCTGCCTATGAAGAAGCTCTGCATCGCAAAGCCCCGGGTGCGCTGTTCATCCGGCAGCATATCGCCTACAAATGCGCGGAATGGCTCCATGGTGATATTGATCGAGGCATCCATGATCCAGAGCATGACCGCGGCGATCCACAGAAACGAGGAGTTCGGCATGACAAACAGGGCCATGGAGGCGAGTATCGCGCCACCGAGAAAAAACGGCCGGCGGCGGCCCAGCCGGTTCCACGTATGGTCGCTGAAATAGCCGACGATCGGTTGTACCAGCAAACCGGTCAGCGGCGCTGCGATCCACAATATCGGTATTTCATCGATAGCTGCTCCCAGCGACTGAAAAATGCGACTGACATTGGCATTTTGCAAACCCCAGCCAATCTGGATGCCAAAAAAACCGAAACACATGTTCCAGATTTGCCAGAAATTCAAATGTGGTTTTTTTATCATTCACATGTCCCGTTGGCAACGCAGTTGTCCAGTTTAATCATTATTACCATCACTATGTTGAACAGAATTGTCTGCCATTTATCATAATATATAGGTCAGGAAGATGACCTGCATGAATACGTATGTATGGCGCGATCCCCGGATATATTTACCAGCTTGTCTATAATCAAGTCAGCAACCTGTCGCTCCTCGCCGAACGTTGCGAGGGTAAGCAGAGTTGAAGCCGTTAGTTTCATAGGTCCCGAGATGATTAAATTTCCCGATGAATTCCGCAGGTTTTCTCCACCGGCCTTGATCCTGATGCCGATGATCGTGTTGATGTTGTCAGTAGCTTGTTCAGCACATGCCAACGACGGCACATTCACCAATCCCATTATTTCCGGTGCTTATCCGGATCCATCTATCTGCCGGGTAGGCGAAGATTATTACATGGTGAATTCCTCATTTGAGTATTACCCGGGTCTGCCTCTTCATCACAGCAAAGACCTGGTAAATTGGCAATTGGTCGGTTACGGCCTGCACCGGCCGGAACAGGTCAGCACAGTGGTCAACCTGATCGATGTGCAATCTGATGGTGGCATTCATGCACCCACGCTCCGCTGCAGGGACGGTATGTTCTATATCATCACGACCAATGTTTATACGCCGGAGGGGGTCGGGCAAACCACCGAATTTGTCAATTTCATCATCACCGCGGACAATATCGAAGGGCCCTGGTCGGAGCCACATGTCATTGAAGGCGCCCCCGGTATTGATCCGGATATTTTCTTCGATGAGGGTGGCAGGGTCTGGTACGCGGGAACGCACTCACCTGAAAATCCAAATTTTCCGGGTGAGGGGGAAATCTGGTTACAGGAACTGGATCTGGAAAACTGGAAACTCAAGGGTGAAAGACACCTGTTGTGGCGGGGTGCCTGCGGTGGTGTATGGGCCGAGGGTCCACATATCTATAAGCGCGATGGCCGCTATTACCTGATGGTCGCGGAAGGTGGAACCAGCTTTAACCACGCGGTGGTGATTGCCGTGAGTGACGAGATTACCGGGCCCTATCTTTCGAACCCCAGGAATCCCATTCTGAGCTCACGTCATCTGTCCTATGACAACTGGGTTCACAGTACCGGCCATGCAGACTTGCTTGAATTATCCGATGGCCGCTGGTACATGGTTGCACTGGGTATCCGTGGCGATGAGGATCGTTTATCCAACATGGGACGTGAAACCCATTTGGTCCCGGTGGTTTGGGAAAGAGAACCATTCGAGTGGCAAGAGGTAAAGTATGAATGGCCGGTTGCTGCGCCGTTGAGCGGACGAGTCGAGCGTGTCAATCCACTACCCTTTGATAAGACCGCGCAAAATAGGAAAGACGTTTTTCGGGATGACTTCAGTCTGCCAACACTTGATCTGGAGTGGAATTTCAGGCGTTTACCAATGGCGGAGGCCTATTCACTTTCGGCGAATCCCGGTTACCTGCGCTTATATGCCCGAGCCGATGTTATAAAAGAACGTCAACGTGCCAGCCTGATGGGCGTGAGGCAAAAGGAAAGTAATTTTGAGTACAGTGCCAGGATGCTGTTTTCTCCCCGTCAGGAAAATATTGAGGCGGGCATCAGCTTGTTTCAGAAGGACAATAATTTTTTCAGTTATACCGTTGCTAAAGAAGATGGCCAGCATGTCTTAAAATTGGTTTTGGCTGAAGCAGATAAAGAACCCGAAGTTCTAAAGCAGGAAAATCTGCAAATGTATAAGGGCAGGTTGATTTTCCAGGTGACCTCGCATGAGCATCATTATCGGTTTGAGTACTCTGTTGATGAAGGCAAAACATTCACCCTGTTCATGCAAACAAATGCAAATCACATTTTGAGCAAGGGCTATACAGGTGCATACCTCGGTTTGTACAGCACCAGTAATGGCGAGGCCTCAACCGGGTATGCTGATTTTGACTGGGTAGAATACACAGTTA
>JASJFX010000015.1:0-45410 GCA_033791845.1 Lysobacterales bacterium
GCAATGTTAGATTTGTTTTTTGTTTTGATGCGGTCGGGTGATGCCGACAATGCCTACCCTTTGGCAATTCGCATTTCGGATTATTTTAAGGAGCGTCCATCGGAGATGGCTACAGCGCCCCTGTACATGAGCTGGGTTGCCACAAAAACTGAGCATACCGGGCAGGCGCATAGGTTTCGTGAGGCCGGTGCAAAATGGCTACAAGCTTTTATTGAAGCGGGGTTTACCGCCTTTGTCGCTGAGGCACAATTGGCGGCCATTGACGGTCGTGACGACGACGCCATCATCGCAATCACAAATGCTATTGATAAGGGTTGGCGCTGGCAGATAGCCCTGGAACACCCGGTATTCGATCACCTGAAGAACGATTTACGTTTCCAGGCCCAGGTTAACCGGATGGCGGATCTGAACAATACCGAACGCGGGGAAATTCTTGCCATGTTGTGTGGCCCTGAAACGATCCTGACCAGTTGGCAACCCGCACCTGCAACCTGTGAAATCTATCGCCAGGAAACAGCCGTTGCAAAAGGCTAGTTATCAGAACCGGTAGGTGAAATTCAGCATCTGGCTGGTTCGTTTACCCATACCTATCTCGGCGAGTATCCATACATCCGCCCGTAAAGTGTAGGTAGTTTCTTCATTCTGTACTTCATTGACTACCACGAGCCCAGGTGATTTGACATCAATACCATTGACGAAAATGCCGCCGACATCAAAGGGCTGGTCCTGGTGCATGTAGCCTACTGAAATCCCGAATGGCCGCGGTAGTACGCAACCCAGATCACAGGCTGCTTTACCCAGTATAGGCAGAAAATTTGACCACTCCGGGAAATCCACGCAAGGCAGGTAAAAAGTTTAAGTCATACTAACAAATGTTTTGTGCGACTCGCCTCCTATCGGGCAAGCACCGATTGGCATCGTGTTAGCCAGCCCTTCTTTAATGCAGTAAGGTTAAAACATGATAAGTATTGATGTCCAGAAACTAACCCGGGATTACCACGCCTGCCGGCAACATTCGGTCACGGCATGTGAGACGCTTGAGCTGGAAGACTATGGCTTACAGGCCGCGGCATTTGCCAGTCCACCCAAATGGCACCTGGCCCATACCAGCTGGTTTTTTGAAACCTTCATACTGAAACCTTTTGCCACAAACTACGAACCGCTCCAGCCGGCCTATGAAATGCTGTTCAACTCATACTACAACACCGTTGGACAGCAGTTCCCGCGGACGCAAAGGGGCTTGCTTTCACGCCCAACGGTTTCACAGGTAATTGCTTACCGGCGGCATGTTGACGATGCGATGTCCCGGCTACTGGCCGAGGAAGATCACCCACATCGGCCAGCCATTATCCAACGATGCCGGCTGGGTATTGAGCATGAAAAACAGCACCAGGAGCTGTTTTACACGGACATCAAGTACTCGTTTTCCGTTAACCCCCTATATCCGGCCTTTGAAAAAAAGGCTGTAAGACCATCTGCGAGCGCAGGCGAAATGCAATGCTGTGAATTTTCCGGTGGTCTGTTCGAGATGGGTATCAATGCTGATCAAGCCGGGTTTGCATATGACAATGAAATACCCGCACATAAGGTATATATCGAACCATTTTCACTGGCAAACCGTTTGGTCACCAACCGGGAATACCAGAACTTCGTTGATGACGGGGGCTATTCAAAACCGGTTTACTGGCTGGCCGATGGCTGGGCGACGGTGCAAAAGCATCAATGGACACAGCCTTTGTACTGGCTGGATGTGCAGAGTAAAGCCATGGAGTTTACCTTGTACGGTGTGCAGGAAAGGCAACCGGACCAACCGGTTTGCCACCTGAGTGGTTATGAGGCCGATGCCTATGCCAACTGGGCCAATGCGCGTCTGCCAACGGAAGCCGAATGGGAGTTTGCTGCCGGGCAGCAGGCCTTCAATGTCGGATCAGACACTTCTTTACACCCTCAAACCGCAGTGCGCGATGATGCAGCCGGCCCCTTATTGCAACTCTATGATAGTTGCTGGCAATGGACCGCCAGTGCCTACCGTGCCTATCCGGGTTTTGAAGTTTCCGAAGGCGCAATAGGTGAATATAATGGAAAATTCATGTCAAATCAGTGGGTATTGCGTGGTGGTTCCTGCGTTACCAGCAATGACCATTTGAGGCTTACCTACCGGAACTTTTTCTATCCCGAAGATCGTTGGCAGTTCAGCGGGCTCCGATTAGCTAAAAACCCATAAATTCAACGACAAAAGGACTACCCATGCCAGAACCCGCATCAGCTTCGCATGTATTGCCGCCAGACAATCTTGTGTTCAGTGACCTGCACCCGCGTGTCAGCGACAAGCGCACAGAAATTCTCAGTGGATTGCAAAAAAAGCAAAAGAGTATCGACCCCAAGTATTTTTACGATATCCGCGGCTCCGTGCTGTTCGAACAAATTACCGGTCTGCCCGAATATTATCCAACACGCACAGAGCGGCAAATACTAAATAGCGATGCAAAAGCTATGGCTGAATGTTGCGGGCAGGATTGCGTGCTGATTGAGCCGGGCAGCGGCAGCAGTGAAAAGGTCAGGTTGCTACTGGATACTCTGAACCCGGCGGCTTATGTACCCATGGATATCTCCGTTGACTTTCTTAAACAATCGGCGATACAACTGGCGGAAGAATACCCCTGGTTACATATCCATGCTGTGTGCACCGATTTTGCCAACCAGGAAAAAGAACCTGAAGGGCTTCCAGCGGGTAAGCGTGTAATTTTTTACCCCGGCTCGACACTGGGTAATATGAAACCTGCTGATGCCAGTGATTTTCTGAATAACCTGGGTCGTTGGCTAGGTCGGGACGGGGGTGTTTTGATTGGTGTTGACAGGCATAAATCAACCCGAGTTCTCGAGGAGGCCTACAATGACAAGCAGGGTATTACCGCCTTATTTAATTTGAATATTCTGAGCAATATCAATAGATTGATTGACACGAACTTTGATCTCAGCGGCTTTGACCACCTGGCGTTTTATAACAGGGAAAAATATCGTATTGAAATGCACCTGGTGAGCAAACTGGATCAGGTGGTCAGTCTGGGTGATACCAGCATTTCATTTGCCCGGGGTGAAACCATTCATACTGAAAACTCCTATAAATACACAGAGGAGAGTTTTCAGGAAGTTGTGCAGAATGCGGGTTTTGACATTCGTTCGAGCTGGTCGGACGAACAACAGTTATTCGGCGTGTACTATCTTGAGTTGCAGAACCAGGAGTAGATCATGTTAAATCCAACAGGCTCCTAGCCCGACTGGTGAAATATGCGGGCTAGACTAGCGCGCGTGCCCCCACTCGTGAATATAGCCCTTCAGTGTCCGGCTCTCGAACACGTTTTCTTCAAGATGTGCATTGAGCAGGTCACTGATTGAAATGATACCCGCCAGGGCTCCGTCATCGAGGATCGGCAGATGTCGAATATGGTGCTTTGTCATGACGTTCATCACGTAGTCGAGATCATCGTTGGGGACGCCAATGACGACATCTTTGGTCATGATGTCCTGAATAAGAATCTGGCATGGTGAATGTTCCGTCGCGGGCTTTTTGGAGCAGGTTTCCCCGCAACATTTCAGGATATCTCTTTCCGTCACGATACCGGCAACCTCGCTGTCCTTTCCTGTGACAATCAAGGCACCGAAGCCATGATGGTTTAGCTCGGTAATTGCGGCGTGAATAGTCTGGTCAGCACCTATCGTGATGACATTGGTTCCCTTGTCCAGAAGAATGTCTTTTATTTTCATTTTGAAGCCCCATGCCGTGTCTATAAGTCGTTACAAAACACCGCGGGCGCGAATGATTCACTCGATCCACAGTAGAATTGCCAATCTTTTAAGCCATGCTATGCTCAAAATGAATAAGAAAAATTGATTTAAGTCAGTTGCTTGGGTTTTTGCGTGTGTCAGTGCTGTTGGTACGACGGGATTTCTTTCATTTCCATCCTGTGATTAGCTCTTTCACAGGTGGTGCTGATTCCTTGTAACTGACGATGGCCACATCAAGGGGAACGTGGGCGAATAGCTCCAGCGCACGCATGATCGCGGCCAAGATCCAGTCTTCGTCATTGCCAAATACACCACCACCCAGCAGTGTCAGGTAGACCTTGTTGTTGCCGGTTTTGGCGAAATTCAAGATGGCTGCCCAAAGTGTTGCCTCGTAAGAAGCCTTGAGTATCAACTGGGCGAACTCCGCCCACAAACTGCTTGCGTGCTGTGAGTAGGCAACCGGCAGTGCAGAAGCATAGACCTGGGTAACGAGGTGCTTGCAGCCATAAAGGGTGACCTGGGTATCCCATTGAATACCGATGCGTAACTTCTTTCGTAAGGCATCGCGCTCATGTTTTGGCATGGCTTTGAGCTTTGATGAAATCTCCCTAAGTCCCGACGCTGTGGCCATGGCGTAACCGTTTTCCATGCGCCACAAGCGGCCGTTGCTATTGCCCAGGGTGTTTCCTATGTCCTGCAGACAGTCGATTTGATTGTCGGCGGACTGCCCGATCTGCCCGTTCACCTTCGCCAGGTAACTCCGGTAAATTGTGCCACCGCCGGCGGCTATTGCGCAGGCGGGTCCCTGGCTAAGGTCATTCTCATAATGACCGATACCTTTTTCGGGAGTTACATACTGAGACGGCATCTCGAGCAGGTTGAACTGGGAAGCCACCTGGAATAGCGCGCCGGCATTGCCAGGATCTGCATGAAGTGATTTTGCGTCGGCGATGACTTCCCGGAATTTGATATGTCCCGCAGGCACCCCGGTTACCGGCACAGCTGACCGGAGTTCATCCAGGGAAGGAGTCTGGAGCTGGCCGCAGACGATGGTTGATCCATTGACCCTGGAAGTAATGCTGTCGCCGTTTAACTTGAGATTGGCGCGAACCTGCCCTGGTGATTCTTCAGTAAAGCCTGTCAGTTCTTCAAACCACATCATTGCTTGTATCTGATCAGAGAAAACGTGACCAGAGCGGTCGTGAGATCATCATGGTCAGGAACATGGCTGCGGGTCCCCACTTCTTTTTGCTCCACAGGAACTTGAACTGTGCCTTGATAAAAGGTGTACTCAAAAACGCGTCGGCCAGAGCCTGTGACTCGCTGGCGTTAACGGCCTTGAGTTCATCGCGCGTACTGCCACCCCGGAACGTCCGGACAGCACCGGAGCTTATCCACTCCCGGGCAATCCTGTGGGCCTCTTCCAGCAGTTTGTCATGGGGAGCAACCCACTGGATCAGACCCGCCTCGAGGGCCTCATGCGCGGTCGGCTTCCAACCTTCACTTCCAAGCATTTTCCCGGCATTTGCCTCACCCATAATTCTTGCGAAGTGCACACTGGAACAACCCTCGGGAGTGACACCCAGTACCGCAAAGGGCGTTGAGAATGTCGCTTTCTCCGTTGCGATAATGCCATTACAAAGTGTTGCAGATGTCACGCTGGCACCAATGGCCGGCCCGTTAACGGCGGTCAGAACGGGTTTTGGGAAATCCAGGAACATATCAAATAGTGCCTGGTTGTGCTCGACGATCATGGCGTGCAATTTACGCGGATGTCCGAGACGAAGTGTCGCTGCCAGGTTGACACCTGCACAGTAATACGGATCAGCACCGGTTAATACCAACACGCTGGTGTCGACATCTCCGGCAGCGATCAAGAATGCCTCTTTTAGTGCATCCATCATTTGCATGGTCCAGCCATTGAGCCGGGCGGGTGTATTCATCGTGAGGGTTGTCACGCTATCACTTTTGTCCGTGAGAATGAGGCTTGTTCCCCGCGAGGTTTGCTTTGCTTTCTCGGTCATGGCTAGCGTTCCTCTTTCCGGCAATTCAGGATACCAGCGTCCGGGAAACCGGGCCAGAGCAGGCTGAGACGGAATCTTGAAACCCTACATTGATGAAGGAGTGTCTCCAGCGAAGCAGTGTTCGTGATTCACCTGGCAGCGATGACAACGCTTGGCTGTTGTATAGGCCTGCAGACGTTCAACAGAAATGGGCGTTCTACAGTCATCGCAGATACCAAAACTACCACCGGCAATACGTAGAAGTGCCCCATCAATATCCCTGATTTCCTGGATATGCCGGTCTATGTCCGATAATTGCAGGTCAACAAGCAGGTCGGCTACAGATGCTTCCCCGATATCGTGCACTCTGCCGGCAAGTTTTATGAAGCTTTGATCATCCGACTTGAGTAGTTCTAACCGTATTTCCTCACGTAGCTCGAAAAAGCGGTCGTCCAGTGTCTTTTTGAAATCGCGAATCTGATTTTCGATCAACATCACGTACTCCTCGCGAAAAACGGTATCTCGCTTGTGCAGGATAAGTCGTGTTAACCGTCAACAGAATGATTTGGGTCAATAAAAGCGGGTATCAGGTATCTATCACCAGCACACCGGCCCCCCTGATCGCATCCTGCTTCAAGGCAAGTAACGCGGTGTTAGCCTCTGCCAGTGAAAAAACCTCCGTGTGTGTACGAATATTTGCTGCAACTGCCTCTTCAATAAACTCCCGGCCATCCGACCTGGTATTGTTGGCGACCGATCGAATGATCCGTTCCCAATAAATATCCTGGTATTTAAATTCTGGCACCGGGCTCATGTGGATTCCGCCGAGTACCAGGCTGCCGCCACGTTGCAGTGCTTTCAGTGCGACAGGGACGATTTCACCGGCCGGCGCAAAAACGATGGATGCATCAAGCTTCACCGGTGGTGAATCAAATGTGCTGCCAACCCAGGTTGCACCCAGTTCCCCGGCCAGTTTTTGATGGCGTTCATAATCACGTGTGAAAACATAGACATCCGCGCCACGATGACGGGCAATCTGGATAGCGATATGACCAGCAGCACCGAAGCCGTACAGACCCAGTTTTGCTCCTGCCCAGTTGTTGATTTCACATTGGCGCAGGCAGCGATAACCGATAATCCCGGCGCACAGCAGGGGCGCAACTTCGATATCACTCAATTGTGCAGGAAGTGGATAGACGAAATCCGCAGGAGTGGTCACGTATCCGGCAAATCCGCCATTTCGTGTCCAACCGGTAAATTCCGGATGTTCACACAGGTTCTCCCGGCCGTCGCGACAGAAGTGACAACTTCCACAGGTTGAATTCAGCCACGGCACGCCAACCCGTTGACCCTGTTTCAAGTCGGAAGCTTCCGGGACAGATTCGAGGGTACCCACAACCTGGTGACCTGGAATAATGGGAAATAGATACCTGGCGGCATCCAGTTCACCTTCAACCACATGCAGGTCGGTACGGCAGATTCCGCAGGCATGCACCCTGATGAGCACATCACCGGGTGTCGCAACCGGTGTATCGAGTTCAGTTAATTCCAGCGGTCTCTGTGTTATGGGTTTGCATTCGTTGAGGACTTGCGCATACATGGCTGTTGAACTCAGTTGCAGCCATCTACGGGACGTATGATTTGACCGTTCTTCACAATAGCTTCACATACGTCGTGAGTACGCCTGGTCGAAAAGTTTCTCCAGTTCAGAATGCGTACCCCTTAACTGGTCGATCACCTGTTTTGCCCAGTCGAAATACTCGCGTCTTCTTTCCAGGCTCCAGGTCGCTGGCGGATTTATCGCCAGGTCCCGTAAATTACTGATCTTGTCAGCCAGCTTAATCAACTTGGCCTGATCGCTGATACTGGAGGCATGTTCAATTTGTAACTGCTTGCGTTTTTGTTTGACTGTAATGGTTTGGTCATCAGTCACTTCCATCACTATGCCACTGATTTCCTCGCCAAACTCGATGATCAACTCCTCTGCTGTTGCTTCCGTGTCTTCGACGGTATCGTGCAAAAGCGCACTGCAGATCACACGGATATCCGTGATATGAACCTCGTTGCAGAGAATATTGACCAGGGAAATGGGGTGGTTGATATAGGGGAACGCAGCGACATTCTTGCGGCGCTGATTTCGATGTTTGTTTGCCGCATAGTCAAGCGCTTTTACCAGCAACTTTATATCAGATTCTTCGCTCACTTTATAACACCTGTCCCGGAAATCATGGGAGTGGTATCGGGATTTCCAATGTCAGACAAAACCCACTAAACGTTAATGACCTATTGTAGACCCTGGCGTGAAAAAACTCACACCCCGATTTTCCCGGGTTTGTGGTCTTGT
This sequence comes from Lysobacterales bacterium, assembly GCA_033791845.1. Taxonomy (GTDB): domain Bacteria; phylum Pseudomonadota; class Gammaproteobacteria; order Xanthomonadales; family SZUA-36; genus SZUA-36. The sequence goes on from JASJFX010000015.1 coordinate 8,134, forward strand.
ATTGGCAGTTTGTCTGCCATCAAGCTTGTTTTGCTATCCGTCATTGCCGGAAATAAAACTGCTCCAGGACCCGTGCATGGGATTGGGCAGGATGTTCCAGCGTATACCCCAGTATTCGCTGTATTTCATGATCATGCGCCTGCGATCTTCTGCGGTTGCCGCCTTACACGGGGCAACCGGTTTGGCGCGTGTGCAGGGTAGAAAATCACCCAGGTCATCACCGATTAACATGATGACCCGATAATCCCGGCCGACCAGTTCCTGGCGAAAACGTTTCTCTCTGTTCCATTCAGGTTCTTCATCAACCAGTAACAGGTGACCGGCATCAGTTTTGATACCCGCTTCGGCCAGATCCTGCAGGGTAATGGCTTCCTGTGGACAGGGTCCCGGTGCAAAGTCACGTTCATGGCAGGGGCGGTTGGTAATAAAAAATACCGTTACACCCTTGTCTCTGGCGGCCTGTACAAATTGAGGTGCACCTTCAATCCGGCGTGACGGGTTGTTGTACTGCCATTCATCGAAAGCTTCATGACTGAAATTGCCATCAATATATATTTGAAATTCGACGTTACTGAGTGACGTTTCATCGACGTCAAGAATAACGGCTGTAGGAAGTTCGGCCATACCCTCCTGTCCGGGTAGTGCAGTTGCGCTCTTATCTGCAATCAACTCATCAAGATGACGGCTGGCGTTTTGATAGGCCTGCAGTGTGAGCGCATCGTATTCTGCTGCAGATTCCACCCAGGCTATTCCCAGCTGCGGTTCCCTGGTAAGTGATGTTTTCGTACAGGCTGACAGACCCACGACCATTATTAGCGAGAGGACAGGGATAGTTTTCTTCATGTCATACGGTCAAATCGATTTGGAGAGAAGATAGTAGCAGATGAGCGAGTTAAGGTGCGCTCGGGCCTTTCGAAACAAAAAACCTACAGCGTTCTAATAACCCTGCAAGATTGATTTACTGTTAGTTTATGTAATTGACAATTTATCTTGGGCCATATTAAATAGTTTACGCAAAGGGAAGCACCGAACATTTTTAAGTTTTCATACTATCGGTATGATGCACACGCAAGGAATGCAGGTTCGGTGCACAAGGAGCAACACAATGAAGGGGGCTCACATAATTACCCGTATGTCGATTTTTCGACGGGTTACGCTGTATATCCCACTTACCATATTTTTGCTAAGCCTGGTCGGTTTTGCAAAGGCCCAGGGAGAGGATACCGCGACAGAAATCTCCGGCGAAGCAAGTGTCATCATTTACGATGACTGTGCCACCGGCAGATTCGAAACCCTTTACTACATCATCGACCGTGAAAAGGGTCGAGAAACACGGGTGCTCTTTAATAAGGCAGCACCAAAAGAATTCGCCACCGGTAAGAAGGTCAAGGTCCGGGGTCGTAGTCGTAAGAACGGCTTGGAAGTCCAAAATTTGACCGAAATGGAAGGCGGCACCGGCGCGGGGCAGGATCAGAGATCTACAGCGCCGGTTGCCAGCGCCGAAGCAGGCAGGGCCACGGCATGTTCCGACCCCGTGATAGTCTAAATTTTAAGTTTCCAGACAGCTGGCCGGCATATTGTCCGGCCAGGATCTGGTCGAGGTCGAAACTGACCTCGAAATAGTGGGGCCACCCCATCCCCCCCCCGGGGTGGCCCTACTTTTTTCTTCAATCGCTATTTGTTACGTGTTCAAAAGATAAGAGCAGATTCATCCGGCCCCATTACTTAGAATAAGGTAAATGATCTGTAATAGAGGCTAGCATCCCGGTCTAAATCTTTTGCAAATTGAAACGCAAATAGCGGATAGTTCCCTTTTCAACTTCTGATGCAACTCTGTCCAGCCAGTACTTGATTTCGGCGATATCGAATTTTGGTAAGTTGACTCCTGCTACAACGGCGCCAACGCCCAATAGTAATAGTTTGCGCTTCAATAAACTGACCAGGCTATGCAGGGCGGGGCTTTCATTTGAAAACTCCCTGATCTCAAAACCTGCACTAGTAAACGTATCCGAATATGCCTGCTGGTCAACTGCGTCAGCAAGGCAGGTCCAGGGCGCGACAATTGAAGCGATGTCATCGGGTAGCTGCCCGCCCACTGCCATGTCGGTTATGCCAAGCTGGCCTGATGGCTTCAAGACCCGCCTAACTTCCGCCAGCACAGCCTGCTGGCGGCGAAAAAGGCTGAACGTACATTCGGCAAGAACGCCGTCAAATTTGCCGTCCTCAAACGGCAGTTCATGGGCATCGGCCTGTTGAAACTGAACCGTTGCAAGGCCACGATCATCAGACAACTGGCGATCCTGTGCCCGCTTGATATTGTCTGCGCTGATGTCGATGGCACTGACATTCAGCCCCGGGTTGTCGGCCAGCATCAGGGCGGATGTTCCGGTACCACAACCCAGGTCTGCAATACGCGCTCCCACTGGCAGACCCATTGCAGCAATGGTTCTATGCGTGAGTTCCGGTCCACCCGGATGGAAAATATCTCCTGCGAGGTGACGTACCCAGTCCTGTTCATAAAAGGCGGAGCAGCACGAGACCGGTTGGGTCGTATCCCGCAAGCTACTCATGTGGTTTGAGCCCATTGTCTGAAGCTGGATGACTACTTGCATTCAGCGACCAATCGTAAGTTTCATAGCGAATCTTGTATTTGTCAGCAACCGCCGTTTTCAGCTCCTGCTGGAGTGAAGGCTCCGCATATTGCTGCAAATAAACAAGAACATCTGCGGGAAAATCCTTTTTGTACCATTTGAAAATGCTGGAAAGCATCACCGTACCGGCTTCTACTGATACATTTTGTTGATTGTTGATGAACTCCCGGCCAGCCTGGTCCAGTTGTTCATCCGTCCACTCCCAGGGCCGTAACACCGGGCAAGACGTGCTGGCACAGTTGAAGGCGAAATGCAGTCGCGGGTCTTTTTGCGTCTTCAGCACTTCCTTTTCAAGTTTGTAGAGGTTGGTTTTCTTTCCACCCACGGTAACCTTGCGGTCATAGAAAAAACCCTTACCGGGGAGCAGCCTGGAACTCACGGATATTTTCACATCCTGTACGCTTTCCAATGGCCAATACTCCAGTACGGCCTGCAATACCAATGTGTTGTAGGTATTTATCCAATAACTCCGTTTTGTTGCTGCTGTAGGAAATTGGTCGGGATCACTAGCCGGGCTAACCCTGGCCAGTAAGGCCACTTGCTGATCCAGGGCTTGCAGGTCCTCCGGTGAATCCTTCCAGGCAGCATAGTCAATTTTGTCGCCGTCATCGCTTAGATATTTCTTGACCAGGCGAACAAAAGTTTCGTTGGAATACATGTTCTGCTCCGCTGGGTTGGCCGGGTCTGCGTAAGTATGGACCGGGTAGAAAGCACCCGGAGCGGCTACAAGTATCAATAGCACGATACAGAAACCCCATGCTTTCATGCGTTCAAAACCTTGATCTGCGCCAGGCTGTCAGCGCTGGCTGTCATTTGCGGCCGGTTAATGGCGTTATATTCACAGAAGGAAACGGGATTTCCTTGCCTATCCAGTATGTGGACACAGCATTGATCAATACGATCCTGATCATAGGTATACGCATCCATGAACGGTTTGATGCTGATAGTCAGCAGCTTATCCCATACGTCTTTTCCACCTGATTGTGCATCAATCACTGCATCCAGCAGTTCATTGACCTGGGTATCCTGGAGCCCCTCCAGAGCATCATCAATGTGGCCGTTTGCGGTTGCCCAGCGTATGGCCTCGCTGAAAGCACCCGGACCATTAATGGTATCGGTGAAAGTATCGATGAGCTCACGTGCCTCATCGCCGCCCCAATCCTGGTAACGGGGGAAATAGCGTGAAACCGGAACCAGGCCGCCGTCCGTTCTGAATGCCACGGCCATACCGAAGCAATTTGGATCTGAGCAGGGAATGGGCATGAAATCATCAGGTGAGAAAACACCGAACTGTTCACAGATCAGCTTGACGGTATCAGCAAGCGTCAGGCGTTTCTGCAATCTTGGGTTATCGTAGCGACCGGAGTACATGGCGGGCTGTATCACCACGTTTTTTAGTTCCGGGGTATCCACGGCCAACTGCACAAACTCACCTACTTCAGAGTCATTGATGCCACGGGTGAGTGTCATGACCGGGTGAATACTGATGCTATTGGCCTCGCAAAGAGCCAGGGCTTTACGCTTGGTTTCCAGCAAGTCCGCACGTCCACGCAAGGCCTGGTGAGTGCTTTCCTTGAACCCGTCAAACTGAAGATAAACGAATAACTCTGCGTCCGGGAATGCGCTGGTACAGTCTGCCAGTTTGCGGGTAAATGCCGTTTGGGCCAGTTTGATGCCATTGGAGTTGATACAGACCTTTTTGAAACCGCGATCAAAAAGTAACTCGACCATTTCTATAAACTGCGGGTGAATAGTGGGTTCACCACCCGATAGCTGAATCATGTCCGATCCGCTTTTCCCACCCGCGACCAGTTGGTCCACCTGCCGGGTAAATTCATCCAGGCCCATCATATGCGAGTGCTGTGGGGATGAGCCTGCAAAACAGGTCGGGCAAGTGAGGTTACAGCGCTCCGTGATCTCGATCAGTATGGTGCAGCTGTGATTGGCCCATGCCTGAGAATCAGCCATCAACCCCGATGCGTCGGCTGGCTGTCCACAGCTGCTGCCGCAGCAGGACTTACCTGACAGGTTCTGGCCGGTGGGCTCATAGTAGTGCTGGATATCGGCAGACAGCAAAGCTGAGAATCGTCCATGCTGATCACAGGATTTGTCCATCCAGACCTCACCGTTCCGTTCCAGAACCTGTGCTTCGATTGAGGCTAAACACTGGGGACAGATACTGGAGGTGGTCTTAATTCTCCTGCCCTGTCCCCAGGCGGCATCGGTGAAACCATCTGATGTGGGCTCAAAAAGAGGCTCTGATTTTTCCAGGGTAGTTTTTTCCATATTCAAAAGACCCTTGGCAACTGGTTTATCTTTCAAACGTCGGCATATCACTCGTCGGGGTAATGAGCGTTTCTGAAGGTGAGAAAAAGTGGTTAGCTAAAATAGTGCCTGGATATCGATAAATTCTACCAATCGGGCTGATTCAGCGATGTCTGAATTTACATCAGCAACGACGCCACGCCGATTAAAATAAAAAAAGGGGCTGGAAATTTTAATCACAGGATCAAATTATCAGACTTCACCCCACGGCTGTCTCCCTTAATCTAACTCCCCATCGAGAACACAGCGGGACAGCAGTGACCTCACCCTACTTTTGTTTTTCTTTCCGCACGGGTTTTCAACAAGGCCTTTTTCCACTTACGTTCTTCACTTTTCTTTCGTAGATAAATTCCAAGTACAAACAATACAGCGATAAAAGGCAGGGCAATCAAGCTCAAAAATCTTGGATTTAAATCACTCAGAGAGCGGAGAAGCTCATTGAAACTGATGGATTCATGACTGATTATTACACCCAGTCCGGCCACAAAAACCACGGCAAAAACACCCGACAGTAAAACCTTATTCTTATTCACAAGAATCTCTTAGTCTCTTGAAAAACGTAGCCTGATTATGGACCCATCTTTATGCTTGTCTATTTGCTGCCTAACAAGTTCACCACGTAACCTGTCATAAAAACACGAATGCGATGAGGCTTATCGGTGGCAGTCCATCGTGCCAGCCGGAGAAAGAATGAATCTACCAGCGGCATTTTTGTTTTCGGATTGATTGGCATTCATAAAAGCACCCAGAAAAATTGGCGCGCCCGGAGAGATTCGAACTCCCGACCACCTGGTTCGAAGCCAGGTACTCTATCCAGCTGAGCTACGGGCGCATAATGATCTATTCTAGCCGATCAACGAAACAAGTTCCCGAAAGTGACTGTTTTGCAGGTCTGATAGCGCTTAAGAATAAGAGCCGAAAAACTGTTTAGGGATATATTCCTGCCCTCAAAAAACCTATGGTATTTCAGGGTCAGTGTGCCTTCAGCTGGATCAGGCTTTCCCGCCTGCGCATTTTACTGCCTCCGGGTTGTCACAATTTCGTCACCATTTGACCTATGACATTTTGTGATTCATCAAACACGTGCATTATGAAAACCGCAAAGTGCATTAACCGGAGTTGACTGCTCAGAGGACTAATGAAGATGTTTCATCCAATAACCATTCCATTCGATTGCGTCATGCTATTCAACCGGGTTTACTTAAGAGAGGGTATTACAGCAGAAGATGTGGAACTGGAACTTGGCGAGATGTGCAATGTGGTAAAAAACACCTACCATGATAAAGGTGGTTTTATTGCAGGCCAGGTTTTTGAATTCACAGGTTTTGCATCTGCTGAAGGTTCACTTAAAAATGTCCGCGAAGAACAAAAGCATGTTGCTATCCTGACTTACTGGAGATCATTTGAACAACATGAAAGGTCACATGCCGATCAGATGTTCAGGGAAAAATTCAGCGCATTGCTGGAGCATGTGGAAGAAGCGGACGAGCTTGGTTACCGGCTGTTATGGCAGGGTGAACCGGACGATCTGAAGGCGGAGGAGAGCGCTTAACCAGGGGTTGGATCTGGCCGCTTGATCTCAAACAAGCAGGCCAATGTGGTTTCAAGCATACTTTGAATCTCCGGGTTGGAGACCTTGCCTGCCTTTGTATCAAAGTTACCGTAAAAGCTGGGGATGGATAAACTGGCTTTAAGATCACCGCCATAATGTGGTGCACTTTTCACCGCTGCTGCCAGAACACCGGATGCGCCTCGCCCGCCAGGCGATGTAGCCAGCAGGATCAGTGGTTTGCCTTGATAAACCTTTGAGTCAATTCGCGAGATCCAGTCATACAGGTTTTTAAACGCTACAGTATAGGAACCGTTATGCTCCGCATGGGAAACCAGCAGGGCATCTGCTTCACCGATTTTGTCGTAAAAACGATGGGCCAATTCAGGAATTCCCCACTCCATTTCCCGGTCGACACTAAATAACGGCATTTCAAAATCATTCAAATCCAGAATTTCAGCATCAACGTCATCAAGAATGCTGACAGCATAGTTAATCAACAGACCATTGATGGACTTCTTACTGTTGCTGGCTGCAAAGGCTAGTAGCTTCATTAATGTTCCCGGCTCTTATTCAAATGATAGAAGATCATGATCGTCATGTTCTTTAACAAGGATACCATTGACAATGCTTTGAAACGCTCGCGGTGAAGACTTCGTTGTATTGCCTAGGAGCCGTTGTAGTGGCGGGAATAAAGTAGAGTGTCAGATCATACAGTTGCTTACTGGACTGTCCGGATGACGAGAACTTGGCAACATCTATAATTAGTCAAATTAAAAAGCCATAATAAGAGGCAACCGGGATCAGGTCTGATCAGGCAGACAGAAACTGGATCTGGCACCGTCAATTTGGAGAATTTATGCAAGTATTGGGTATAGACATTGGCGGCAGTGGTATCAAAGGGGCGTTGGTGAACACGGATGACGGTCAGCTCGTCAGTGAACGAATACGCATAGAAACTCCCACCGGTTTTAAAATTGACTCTGTGACAGAAACGATTGCCGCACTCCTCGACGAGTTCAACTATAGAGGCCCCGTTGGGGTCGGGTTTCCGGCCGCGGTTGCTGAAGGTATCGTGCTGACCCCGCCCACGGCCCATCACGTGCCAGGTTGGGTTGGTCAATCAGTCAATGACAGGTTCTCGACTGCGACCGGCTGTGATGTGAGGGTGCTGAATGATGCTGATGCTGCCGGTGTGGCTGAAATGCGTTTTGGTGCAGGGCAGGGTATCGATGGCGTCGTCATCACCGTAACACTTGGTACAGGTGTGGGTGGGGGACTTTTCATGAATGGCAAGCTGGTACCAAACCTGGAGATAGGCAAGCTTTTCCTGGCCAGCCATGAGGACGTGGTAGAACAGTACATGGCAGGGCGGATTAAAAAAGATCATGGCCTGAAATGGTATGAGTACGGTGAGCGTCTGAATGAATTCTGCCTTCACATAGAGCATGTGTTTTCACCGCAACTGATCATTATTGGCGGGGGAGTCAGTAAAAAGCACAAAAAATTCCTGTCAGAAGATCAGCTGCTACGAACCCGGATTGTGCCGGCAGAGCTCCGCAACCAGGCTGGGATAGCGGGTGCGGCTATATGGGCTGCCGGGGCCGGTCGTTAAGCGTGACGCCTTTCACAACCGTTGTTCACTTTATTTGGGGCCACTTTTTTCTTTCAGCTCTACAATCAGAGCCTCAGCTGCATCCGACAGGTAGTCCTGCGGGTTAGATCGGCAGTAGTTTTCGAGCCAGCTTACGATTGATACCGCCGGCAAATCCCGGCCAACAACCGAGTTTATGCCCTCGTCAAGCGCACGCTGGTAGTTCATTCCTGAAATGAAACCCTGGACCCAGGTGACAGAGCTATAAAGCTTTGCTCCATTGCTTCGCTTGGCAGACACATAATCCGGGCAACTATAATTTCCTTCGCCCTTTATGGCCCAATCTCCCCGGGCACTGATTGAAACAAGTGCCAGCAGAACGATAAGGGTTATTTTAATCACATTAGTTTCTCCACTTCGCCGTGTGGTTCACAGCAATGGCCAGTTAATTAATATTAGCAGACGAAAACCCAAGAGGATAATCCGTTAAACCGTCTCAGCACCAAGATAGTCAGTGCAGCGTTTCCCCATCACTTCTATTATCATATTAATTATGAAAAAAGTCCTGTTAATAATAATCACGGGTATTCCTGCTTTTGCAGCAATCCGCTAAATAGAGGTGACGTGTCTTGATAGAGGTCAGGGATTTACAAAAATCATATGGTGATCTGGTCGCGGTGAACCGCGTCAGCTTCTCTGCCGGGGCGGGAACCGTTTTTGGCTTGCTGGGCCCCAACGGCGCGGGTAAATCGACCACCATCAGTTGCCTCTCAGGTTTGCTCAAACCCACCGCTGGCACCATCAGGGTGGGTGGTTTTGATCTCACCGGTGAAGCTGTCAAAGCCAAGTCTTCACTGGGTATCGTTCCACAGGAACTGGCCATCTATGAAGACCTCTCCGCCCGGGATAACCTCGCCTATTGGGGCGCGGCCTATGGTCTCAAAGGCGACAGGCTGAAACAACGCGTGGACCATGTTCTCAATCGTATAGGTTTGATGGACCGCGCCGGTGATTTACCAAAACAGTATTCCGGCGGCATGAAGCGACGGCTGAACTTTGGCTGTGGACTGGTACACGAACCCGCCATATTACTGCTTGATGAACCTACCGTTGGTGTTGATCCGCAGTCCAGGGAACGATTGTTTGACCTGGTGCGGGAGGAAAAAGCCAAGGGGACCTGTGTGCTTTACACCACCCATTACATGGAAGAGGCCGAAAAACTCTGTGATGAATTGGCCATCATCGACCATGGAAAAATCATCGCAGGGGGAACGCTTGATGAACTGCGGGCCGAATTTGGCGGCAATGATATCATCCGTCTGACCGGTTCTTTCGAACCCTCCAGCGTGGAGCCGGTGATTGCAGAACTGAACGCCGGAATCCTGTCTCTGACACCCGAGGTCCTGATGATTACGATAAGTGAAGGAGCCCGTGTTTTGCCTGCGGTACTGCAGGCGATAAGTGCCACAGGAGCTGATATTCGTGACACACGTTTATCTGAACCAAACCTCGAAAGCCTGTTCCTGAAACTCACGGGCAAGGAATTGCGCGCCTGATGCGGTTTATTTTCATCACCGTCGTCAAGGAAATGAAACGGCGTTTTAACGACCCGGGCGGAATGATTTCCGCCATCATGATCCCGCTTGCTATTGGTTTTCTCATGGCCTCGGTGATGGGTGGCGGTGGCGGCCAGCCATCAATAAGAGCGCAATTGTTAGTCACTGATCTTGACGACAGTTTTGTAAGCCAGGGGATATTGAGTGCATTGGGTCAGGACCAGATCGCCGACATGATCGTGGTTGAGAAAGTGGATCATCAGGCGGGGCAGCGGCGTATCAATGACGGCGACGGCAGCGGTCACCTGGTCATTCCAGAAGGTTTCGGCAAGGCCTGGCTGGAGCGGGAAGACGTGGCGTTGCAGCTTACGGTAAACCCGTCCCAGTCTATCTCGCCACGACTGATCCGGGAGATGCTCGAGTCACTGCTTGATCTGGGAGATTACCTGCACAAGGTATTCGGCGAAGAACTGAAGATCATTGCCAACAGCCTCGACAGTAGTGAATTGGTGGGTATTTCGACCTCGGTGTTTTCCAGCAATATCACCGACAAGATAAGCGGCATTGCCGACCTGATATTTCCGCCAGCCATAACCGTTGAAGATATCACGCCACAGCCGGAAAACGTGTCGGTCAGTTTTGCGCTTTTGATGTTTCCGGGAATCCTGGTAATGGCCGCATTTTTTGCAGCCAATGGCCAGTCAACCAACTTCTGGACAGAAAAGGAAAAGGGCACACTAGGACGCTGGGTGGCCAGTCCCAATGCCTTTTTTTCATTTTGGCTCGCGCAGTGGTTCACGGCCATGCTTTTAACTGCGGTGGTTGCAGTCCCGATTATGCTGGCGGGGTTTTTGTACCTGGATATCAGTTATGAGAAATTTTTTACCACCTTGGGCTGGCTGGCATTAACCGGTCCTGTCCTGTTTTCGGTTCTGTCGCTTATCCAGGTCCTGGCTCCATCTAAAAAGGCCGGCGGGATGATCTCGACCCTGGTCATGTTTCCTTTGTTAATGGTGGGAGGCAGTTTTTTCCCGACTGAAACCATGCCGAAGTTCATTGCCACGATCGCCCAATACACACCCAACGGACGTGTAATTGAACCAATGAAGGGCTACCTCACCGGAGAGTATGGCGCCTCCGGTATGTTTATCCATATGTGGGGCATCATGGTCGCCGCCCTGGTCCTGGTGTTGCTGGCCGGTTTGATCTCGACCAGGAAAGCGTTGGCGTGAGGGCGCAATGATGGCTTATTTCAGCGCAATCGCATTACTTGCCAGGACCGATCTGAAACTGGCCCTGAAGGAACGTTCGATTGTGCTGTGGCTGTTCATCATGCCGGTGGTATTTTTCTACTTTATCGGGACGGTCACGCAGGGCGGTATGAGCTTCACCGATACACCGGTCAATCTATTGGTGGAAAACAAAGATGGTGGTTTCCTTTCACAGCATCTCGAGACCCGTCTGGAGGACAATCTCTTCAGTATCATTCGACCCGAAGAAATAGTGGCTCCAGAGGCTGGGGAAGAACCGGAAAAGTTTCGCAGGCTTGTCATTCCGTCTGATTTCACCGAGCAACTCAAGGTGCAGGAACCTGTCACCATTTCATTTGAAGGCCTGCGTAGTGGATATGGCAATCAATACGATTTTTTCCGGGTCCAGAAAGCCGCTTTTTCAGTGCTCGGTGATTTGATCGTGGTTAAATCGTCCGGGGCTGTTATTTCACCCGATGAACTAGCACTGGCGATAGCTGAGCCTCGCAGGGTGCAACTGCTGGTAAACCCGGCGGGTCGCCAAATGCAGATCCCGTCGGGGTTTCAACAGGCCATCCCGGGAACGCTGGTTATGTTTATCCTGTTGGTCCTGCTCACTTCCGGCGCGGCCATGCTGGTGGACGACCGTGAGAAACAGTTGTTGAGGCGACTGGCCTCGGCGCCTTTGACGCGTGGCCAGGTGGTCATGGGCAAATGGGCCGGACGAATGGCGTTGGCCATGGTTCAGATTGCAGTTGCTATCGGGGTGTCATTTACACCCTTGTTTGATATGAACTGGGGCCAGGCGCTACCGATGGTGGTGATTATCCTGTTGGCATGGGGCGCGTTGTGTACCTCGCTGGCCCTGCTGCTGGGCAGCCTTGCCAGGACTGACAGCCAGGCGGCCAACCTTGGTGCTTTCGCCACTATGGTGCTTGCGGCCCTGGGTGGTTGCTGGTGGCCGATCGAGATCGCACCGGCATGGATGCAGCAACTCCAGTTGTTCACGCCAACCGGCTGGACCATGGATGCACTGCACAAGCTGATCAGTTTTGACATGCCCTGGCAAAGTGCTTTACCGCATATGGCCACACTCATTATTGCTACATTCGTGATTGGCTGGGTGGCCTCCAGGCGATTTCGTTTTGTGTAAAACCAAAACCGGGTAAAACCGGGGTCAGACCCCACTGCTACTCCGACTGTCGCCTCTGGTCCAGTTCGATTCTTATTTGTTCAAGCTTGCTGTCACTCAGGTGGTAAAAAAGCAATAACCCACCGGTTAATACGTACAGGGCTCCGGGGATCACCGAAAACATCAGGCGCAACGAATTCAGCGCTTCATCGGTTTGCTGCACTGCTGCACCGTCATAATTGGCAATAGTGAGCAATAAACCGGCAATGCCAACGGCAATACCACCGCCAATTTTCTGAGCAAAGGTCGTAGCAGAGAAAAACAACCCTGTCGCCCGTCGATTGTTCTTCCATTCAGAGAAATCTGCGGTATCTGCAATCATCGCCCATAACAGTGGAATGGTTGGTGCTATGGCAAGTTTGGATAGAATGTTGATGATATGTAATTGGTAAAAGTCTTCGGGGCCTGGGATATACAAGGCCATGGTCAAGACACCGGCCAGCACCGAACAGACCAGGTAAACATTGCGTTTTTCAAAATGTTTGACCAGTGGGCTGGCTAACAGTACGCCAAATATGAGGCAAAGGGTGGTGGAAGTGTAAAAGATGGTGGTGTCGTTTTCGCTGCCGACAATGTACTTGAAATACTGGTTGACGACGGCGCCCTGAATGTTGATCAGTATAAAGGTCACGATGCCCAGCATGAACAAGATCAACCAGTCTCGAATGCCAAATACACATTTGAAATCTTCAACGATATTATTGACCTGGTCTTTCGGCGGCTTGATACGCTCTTTGGTCGAAAGGAAGCTTATGAATAATAATATTGTGCCCACTACCGCCAACACGGTGGCAATTAATTGAAAGGCGCCTTGTTCAGCCTGGGTAATCACCTGCTTCAGGCTTCCGGTTGTATCCAGAAGGCGGGCGTCACCCCAGTTAAAGTCTTTGATAAAAGCAAGTGCTTCTGCCGGAAGGTTAATGGCAGTTGCATGAGCCAGCACCTCGCCGACGATCAGGTAGTTCTTGAATGTCATGGTCAGGCTAACCACAAACATACCCGTAAAACCAAGGAAAAAGCGGTACTGGTTTAGTAGCGTCCGTTCTTTGGAATCACTGGTCATCACGCCTGACAGGGCTGAAAAAGGAAGGTTTACCGCAGTGTAAAACGTACTTAGCATCAGGTAACCGCATGCGGCGAAAATGATCTTACCTGTTTGATCAAAGTCCGGTGTGGTGAATAGCATGATCAGGGTCGCGCCCAGGGGAATGGCGAACCACAACATGTAAGGGCGGAACTTTCCATACTTGGTGGTTGTTCGGTCTGCAATGATGCCGACCATCGGATCGGAGACAGCATCCCAGACACGGGCAGCCAGCATGATAGTGCCGGCGGCCGCAGCGGAAATGCCGTATACGTCCGTGTAGTAGAAGAACAAAAACATTCCGGCCAGGTCCCAGGCAAAGTGGCTTGCGGTATCCCCCAGTCCATAGCCGAGCTTTTCACGAAAAGACAGTTTTAACGTTTGTGCATTCATAATTATTTTTTTGCTTGATGAAAATTTTTGTCGGCATACTGTGCCACAATTTTCAGCATAGTAGGAGATGGATTCATTTATTCGTTTCAAAAGGCATAACAGAACCAGTCCCTGGAATAGTGCAGTATATTTCAGATCGTGATCCCAGGTATCCGCACGCTTTGATGAGCATGCTTCAGTTATTGGCTTCGTTATACAAACGCCGATGATAGCGCAGGTATTCCCTGTTAACGGTGTGATCCTCCCGCTCAAAAAGCCTGCCACTCAGGGCACCGATGAGGGTGCCATCATCCTCGATAGCGAAGGCCCAGCCATCGAATAGCACATGACAGTTGGGGCACAAACATAGAATATTATCTACCGTGTCCGGCCCGTTATGGGGGCGCCCAAGAGGCCGGATATAAGCCGCTTGTGCGTACGCGCCGCCGGGTCGCTCGATACGCGTTGAGCAGGTTTGGCAAAAGTGCCGGTGTAATTCCTTTACTGTCTCCGAGACCAACGTATCCCGGATGACGCGTGTGGTGTAAGACTCGACCTTGTCAGGTTCCTGGTTGCTGGCCGGTAAAGGTAGTTCACCTGCAGGTGTGGTGATCGGTTTGTCGTCTACTTTTCTCAATGCAAAACGATAGATTCTAAAACCTGATTTACCCCGGTCCACCCACCACCTTTCAACCAGGTAGAGCCCATCATAGCGATAGGTATGTTGCCTGGTGGAACCCAAACCTCTTGTTACGCGTACCGGTAGCCCTTTGTTATAACTGACAACCAGAGCAAGGTTGCCCCTGCTCAGCTCGGCGTCTTCATTTTGCTGCCTGGTGTTTGGATCGAACCCGGCCTGGCCGCCATATATGAGGTAATCACCATAATCCTCGTCATCTTCATAGCCGCCCGAAACGACGATCGAATCCGCGCCCCCGGTGCTCGAACCGCTGATACCAGCCTGGGTAGGCCTGTGAATACCGGAGGCCGCGAGTTCCGCACGGCTGGTAAATTCGGTACCCACGTCTATAGATTCAATTTCACCAAAATGACGCACAGCATTACTCCCGAGCGTAATTGCTTGTTGTCAATTGTAGACTTTTTTGGCAATAAACGCCGATAATCAAGGGCATATTTTGCCTGTCTTGAGTCGGCATGTTGAAATAGACAGTTCGGTGTTAACCAAGTGAGGAGCAGAGATCATGACAAACCAGACTGCGGTTCGATTCGGATATCCGCAAACCCTGATCCGGGAATACGACCATTGGCTGGTATTATTGCGTGAACCCCAGGCCACACTCGGTTCGCTCATATTGTGCGCAAAGTCCGATGCTACCGAGTTTTCGGCTCTATCCGGGGAAGCCTATGCAGAAATGGGTACGGTTGTGGCCCATATTGAGCATGCGCTCAAAGCGGCATTTGCCTATGAAAAAATCAACTACCTGATGCTGATGATGGTTGATCCGAATGTCCATTTTCATGTTATACCGCGCTATTCAGAGGCACGCAGTGCCTGTGGCCTGACCATCCCCGACCCGGGATGGCCCGTGGTGCCGCAATTGGGTGTAGCGCAAGAGGTAACCCCGGCGCAACGCGATGCTCTTATTGCGCATATATCCGGATACTGGGAAAAATAAGAGCGGGCAGTCCAACGATGAAAAATGCTGTACCACCTTCAACCGGGGTTTACCGTCACCATTTCACTGTTCCCGAGAGCGCAGTGGATCAGAATGGACATGTGAATAACGTCGTTTACGTTCAATGGATGCAGGATGTTGCCGTACTTCACTATGAAGCCGCCGGCGGAAACCAGGCGATGGAGGAAGCCGGCGCAACCTGGGTGGCCCGTTCGCATCACATCGAATACCTGAAACCGGTGTATGCCGGTGAAAATGTGATTGCACTCACCTGGGTGGAAAACCTGCGGCGTGTCAGGTCGCTTCGGCGTTACCAGTTTTTGCGCCAGGGCGATAACCTGCTGCTTGCGAGGGGGGAAACGGACTGGGTGTTTGTGGATGTTGAAACAGGAAGGCCTCGAATGATAGCTGACGACATCATCTCTAAATGGCATGACGAGCATTCCGAAACGGGGTCAGAGTAAAGTTAATATGAGGCAATCGGTTGTACACGTGGCAGTTGTGGTCAGTAATTATGATGAGGCGATTGAGTTCTATACTCAAAAACTGGGGTTCGAACTGCTTGAAGATATCTATATTCCGGAGCAGGACAAACGCTGGGTACTGGTTGCGCCGCCAAATCATTCCGGTGCGGCAATTCTGTTGGCGGAGGCATCCGGATCCCGGCAGCAGGCTTGTGTAGGTAAGCAGGCCGGTGGTCGTGTGTTCCTGTTTTTGAGTACCGATGATTTCTGGCGGGATTACCGCCGGATGTTAGCCAACGGTGTAACATTTACAAACGAGCCAGTCGAGCAGCCCTACGGTACAGTCGCCGTGTTTGAAGACTTGTACGGTAATTTATGGGACCTGATTGAGCACAAAGCGGGTAGCCAATTCTCGCAACATCAGAATGAATGAGCCAATCGGGCAAATCTGTATAGCGGTTTGTAGACACAGATGAAGCCAGGAAAATGGGGAATAAAGACATGAATAAAATCTTGTTGTTTGTGCTTTTAAGTCACTTGTGGATAGTGAATTGCTACGCGGACTCCTCTGACTCCAACCCGTACCTCTCACGGGCTCAATATATGGCCAATGAAGGTCTGATGGTGGTGCAGGGTGATACCAAGGTGGTATTCGATCCGCTGTTCCGCAACAGCTATGGTCAATATCAGCTTTTGCCAAAGGAGATGGAAGAGGCCTTGTTTTCCGGTCAGCCGCCGTTTGATGGTATCAATGCGGTTTTTATCAGTCATTATCACGGTGATCACTTTTCACCTGCCGATATATTGCGCTTGCTCAAAGAGCAGCCTGGTATTCACCTGTATGCGCCGATCCAGGCTGTTAAAGGCTTACGATCGGTGTCCGGTACCAATGATGAGCAGATTTTTGGGCGGGTGACAGCCGTTGAACTGGCATACAAGGATACGCCAGTCATACTTGAAATGGAGGGTTTGCTGATCGAGGCTGTGCGTATTCCGCATTCGGGGTGGCCGAACGGACGTCTTGATGTTGAAAATATTTCCTGGCGGGTGACCCTGAATCAAACGACGACGGTATTACATATGGGTGATGCCGATCCCAATGATGTTCATTTTGCAAGGGATGCGGCCTACTGGGATAAGCGTCATACGCATATGGCGTTTCCACCTTATTGGTTTTTTACCACAAGTCAGGGCCCTGGCATTCTTGAAAACCGAATTAGGCCGGGCCACAGTGTGGGTGTGCACGTACCGGTATCCATACCAAAAAATCCTTCCCTTCGTCAGCAGGAACTGCGCGATGCTGATTTGTTTACCGAACCGGGCGAGATTCGCGAAATTTTGCCTGTTACTCCACGGGTTGAGAAGAATTGAACAAGTCGGGTACAAAAACCTCTTTAAGTTGATCAAGTAGCGGAAAGTAAAGGGCTGTCCTGATCGGACGGGCTTCTGTCAGCGCCAGTGCGTCCCGGTATCGTAGCAGTTGATCCTGGTACCGCCTGGCCTCGTTATCCAAAAAACCTTCCAGGTCACCTCCACCATGACTGGAAGTTTTGTAATCTATGATCCAGCGGGTACCGTTCTCCACGAATGTACGGTCCAGCACCATGCTGACAGGGCGTTTGTCCCCCAGAACAGCGGTGATCGCGTATTCGCAGTGTGCGTCTTCATGATCCTCGAGTATCCACCTGCCCTGATCCGATGCCAGGCAATTTTCTATGGCGTGTGTCGCACGGCTTATGATGGTACCGGCTTTCTCTTTGTGAAGACCTTCAGCACTGAGCATTTGTCGACACCAGTTGTTGAGCCTGGACACATCGCCATCCGCCGGCCACTTTTCCAGTCCCTGCTCGCCGATCAATTGCAATATCCGGTGGACCAGGTTACCCGTCAGGCGGGCATCCTCACCGGCCCAGCTGAACTCGATATAGCTGTGCGTTTCCGTCAGTTCCGTTTTGACCATTCGAACTGATTCCGGAATATCCGGGAGCCGCCAGTCAGTGGCCAGCCGCCGGTAATTCTGGGGTAGTTCAAGCCCGGTCATCTGCGTTTCCTGTTCCGTTTCGGCTGCTTGTTCTTCGGCCTCCAGTAAGGCGGTTGCGGCATCGCTGAGAAGAGGGGTTTGTTCATGCGCTATGGCCGGCCATAAACCACCCAGCAAACTTCTTGAAGCAGCCTTGATATCACCCCTGGCAGTCGGCTTGATTGCGCCGAATAAGTACAGGCTGTGTATGGCGCGGGTGGCGGCAACATAAAGCAGACGGCCATTTTCCAGGCCCTGACGCTGCTTCTCAATACCTGAAATGAACTGGATCAGATCACCCGACTTCTTCTGTTGCTCTTTTTCTGCACTGTTACGCATCGGTGACATCACGATTTTGTCCAGATCAGGAAGCTCGAACCAATGCACCAGTTTTCTGCTATCCCCGCCAGGCTCACGATTGAGCCCCGGCAGAATAACCTTGTCAAATTGCAAACCCTTGGCGGCATATATCGTCAGTATCTGCAATTTTCCATCCGCCTCTGCATCGGGTTCGGCGTAAAGCTCCTGCAGGCGAAGATCCAGCGTGTCGCGATCAACGGGCAGGTTTTCGGATTGCAACGAATCAAGCAGATCAAAATAGCTGGCTGCGTCATCCAGTTCACTGGTATTTTCAACACAGGCAGGACCGCCCAGCTCTATCCAGGTGGTTTCAACCAGGGATCTGACCGACGCCCGTCCACGCCGGTTGACGGCCTGTAGTAAAACGGCTCCGGTGCGTCGCAATCGTTGTGAACCTCCTGAGGAAAGCCCGCTAACGCTGCCGTGATCTTCTGAACTGCCGGCTTCGATTGCATCCGCGATAATATTGTTGGCCTCGCCAGCTACCAGTGCATCAAGATCAGCCAGGTCGAGACCGATGTACGGTGCACTTAGCGTGGCCAGCCACGCGAGGCGGTCAGCGGGTTGAATCAGTGCAAGCGTCAATGAAACCAGGTCCTGGATCAGGCTGGTATCCGCCAGTGGAGTAAACTTAATGGCCTGGTAGCGAAAGCGGGGTTGCTGTGGTTTGAGTTTGTCGAGTGCCGCCAGGATTTCAGTCACGTGGCTGCGGGAGCGCACCAGTATCGCGATGCTTTCATCCTCACCGGACTGCCGGATGATATCGATAACCCGTTGGGCTTCTACTACATCATCACGCTCGGGCAGTATCTGGATTTCAACACAGCCCTGCCCCCCTACCCCTGGTTTGGTAGCGGCTTCGCTGTAACTTACGGCGCCCATCACAGGATCGCTTTTTAGCGGCATAACCATTGGAAAGTTATGATTGACCCAATCCACGATGGGTTTGTTTGAGCGGAAATTTACAGTGAGTTGTAACGGTATAAGCTGAATATGATCAAACAAATGCCCCTGCCACGCATCGATAAACAGGCTCACTTCCGCTTTACGGAAACGGTAAATGGATTGCATCGGGTCACCCACGAGAAACAGGGTGCGCCCGTCACCATCGCTCCAGCCGGTGGTGAGCTGTTTCAATAGCCGGACCTGGCTGGCAGAAGTGTCCTGGAATTCATCCACCAGCAGGTGCCCGATACGATAGTCCATGCGTAAGGCCAGCTCACTGGGCGCACCTTCGTGACCCAGGGATTCAATTGCCCGGTAGGCAATTTCAGAAAAATCGAGCTCCCCCGTCTCCGCCATCACCAACTTCCAGTTTTTGGCAGCACGCAACAATATCCTCATCAGGGATTCAAGAGATTCCCAGGCTTCATCTTCGTAAACGGGGTTGGGTAAACCACTGATAGTGTGATAAATATTGCGCAAACTTTCATCATCACGAAGCGCATCGAGCAGGGCCGTGAAATCTTCCTTGAATGCTGCAAAGCGCACCTTGTCCTCGCCCTTTGCACTTGAAGGTGCCGGAAAACCGCCATTGGTGTTCGGTGCTGCTTTTCGAAACTCGCCGGCACCGGTTAGCAGGCTGCTTATCATGGTTTTCCAGCATGGCAGGGCTTCCGCGCTGCTGGGCAGGTCGAGAAAATTACAATCCGGACCGCCGCAAGCATTCAGCAAGGCCCGCAGTGTGTCGGCATTATCCGCACCATTGCCTATGGCATAGTGATAAAAGCGGGGTAGTTCACTTAACAGGCTGTCAGGCGTGACATGGCGCGCTGTCTCAAGCTGCACCTCGACCAGGAATCGCAAAGCCTCTTCCATACCCTGCCGGTCAAAGCCATCACCCCTGCGCGAATCCAGCAAGTGGCCCATCCATTGTTCGCGACTTGCCAGCATAACGGTCAACAACTCCACCAGCCTGTCATACTGGTTGTCATACCGATCAAGCACCCGGATGACATCGGTTTTTAATTCATCGTTTTGCTCTTCAATCACGGCCATCGTGCGGGCGGCAGCCTTTCGATAAAGGGCACTGGCGTCTTCCGCGATTTGCTGACCGCCACCGAGACCGGAGAGTACCGGTAACTGGCGGCCGAGTTCACTGCAGAGACTGTCTATGGTACGGATACGCAGCCTGCTGGGTTGTTCAAGCAGGTTCCAGCCCTGCCTGGTATCGGTTTCCAGTACCGCCAATGCCAGTTCACGACTGACTTGTTCATGGGGTTGCAGATCTTCATGTTCGCCCGCTTGCTGCCTGGCGGCGGCCTGCAGGCGGCTAACCAGGCGATGACTCATTTCTGCGGCGGCCTTGCGGGTGAAGGTAATCGCAACCACTTCTTCCGGGTTCTCAACGCGCGCCAGCAACGCGAGTAAGCGCTGGGTCAGGAGTTCGGTTTTACCCGAGCCTGCAGGGGCTTGCACGATGTAGGAGTGGTGCAGATCACAACCCAGCTCTCTTTGTTTCCAGTCTGAAGGAAGGTTCATGAAGATAGCTCCTGCTCTTTGTTCAGACTGATTTGGCGCTGTTTTTCAAGGTCACCAACACGGCAAAACGATTGCAGCTTGCAATAGCTGTTGTCGCAGGTTTTCAAGCCATGTTTCGGATCGATGGCGGACTCACCTTCCAGAAAGTCGGTCATCAGCTGTTGCAGAACCCGTCGCCAGTCTGCGATGGTCTTTGGCAAATCATTCCCGGCATCGACCAGGTATTGGTTGGCCTTGCTCTCTTTCGGGGGGAGTTCGGGTAACAGTCCACCCCGCTTGACCACGCCCTTATAATGACAACCATCGTCACGAATGATGCCAAACACAACCCCGGCCGGGCTTTTCTTCGCAGTGATGGCATAAAGTGGTAGCTGGGGATTTTCAGGGCGGTCACCAAACCACTTCCTCGGATCCTCAAGACCTGTTTTGTAATCGATGATGATGTCACCACCGGCCGCCACCCGGTCAATCCGGTCTATTACCAGGTTGATTGTCTGACCATTGATTTCGGTTTGAATTCTCTCTTCAAAGGCGATCACTTCAAAAGCTTCGCGCTGTTTTTCAAGTGCCAGGTAATCCATAACATGACGTTGTATTCGGTCCGCCTCAACGAGGCGAAAAGCCGGTCGCTGTTTTAGTCCACGATCATCACTGGTCACAAAATCCACGTGTTCTCGGACCCGTGCGCTGAGGGTTTCTTCATCCAGATGTAATAGTGCTGCCTGCGTTTTTGTTTCTTTCCAGAACAGCTCCAGCACACGGTGAACAAGCAGACCGTGCAGAATCGGGCTAATGCCGTCGACCGGTGTTTCCAGACCATCTGCGCCCAGGCGGTTGCTGGCAAAAGCACGGAATGGGCACAAGGCCTGGTGCTTGAGAATAGAGCTGCCTCCTATTGCTGTTGAGTGAATAAGTTGGCCGGGTGTCCCAAGTGGGCCGATCTGCGGTTTTTCCGCGTCGGCAACGATGCTGCGCCAGTCGTTACCCTGCCAGGTTGGCGGTTCGCTCTGCACCTCAATAGTGTCAACAGCAAGCAGTGGACTGGGTAGAACGTCTTCACCATCAAGCTGGCCCGGATAGCTGAAAACACAGTCCGGGGCGGTTTCCAGCAGACGTTGTGTAATGATCCTTGCAACCTCAAGCTCACGCTGCGGGCTCGAATTCGGTAAATTTACTGCGCGCTGTAAGCTGCCTGGAATGAATGGGTTGGGTTTGGCGCTGGCAGGCCAGTTATCATTGTGTAAGCCGACCACCCACAAATGGTCAAAGCGTAGGCCATTGACTTCATACAGACCCAACACCTGGATGGGTGCACCAGGTGTATGTGCCTGGAAAATCCTTTCCCGGCAGATTTGTTTGAGCTGAATGATGGCTGTTTTACGTTCAAGGCCGTTAGTAGTTGCGTCCAGCGAAGCAAGTTCACGTAGCCCTTCGCGCCAGGATTGGAGTGCCTGCCAATTATAATCCTGTTCTTCTGCCGCCTGTTGCGGGAGATCCTCTGACAAGGGCCAGCCCAGGCTCAACAGCAAGCGGTCGAAAGACTCGGCCCAGGCGGAGGCCGGCAGTTTTCTTTTGTTGTCATTCTTAAAGCGACTCAGGATGCCAAGAATGGCCGTCAATTCCGGGCTGTTCCAGGGCTGTGGTTTTTGCTCATCGGGTGGCAGCATTTCACCACGGTGGTCACGCTTTTTAATTTCGCCGGCACGGAAAACTAACTCACCCAGTTTCAATTGGCGTGGATATTGGTCACGCAGGCACTTTTCCAGCAGCGCACGTTTGTTTCTTTCGCTGACGGAGCCCCGCAACCAGGGGGATCTCAGAACACGACCGATCGCCTGGATATCGATACGCTCATCAAGCAATTTCAGCAGATCAAACGCTGTTTCGATCATTGCTACACGGGTAAGTGGTATACCCATGGAGATATTCCAGGGCTTTGCCCTCTGTGTGGCAGTTTGGTTTCCGGGGGTTAGAATTTCTTCAAGCTGACGCTCAACCACCTGTCTTCTGGCTTGTAAATCCATCACCACGACAGCGATAGTAGAATCCGGCTCCTTCTCGAACCAGTAGCGTACCCAGCGCGCCATCTGTTGAAGCTCGTGTTTGCTGTCCTTGCATTTCCACAGCACGGCCCTGTTCTGCCGGGATGCAATAGTCAGGCGGCAAACCATGTTGCCGTTGTTTATCAAAGCTGAGAGCAAGTCCGTCTGGGCAGGGCTGAATTCGTCAAAGCCCAGGAGGTCGATATTATCTGAAGCGGGCAGCAGACCTTCCTTCAGCGTCTTGCAAAGCGGGGACAGACGATCTTCCGGGCTTATCCAATGACCTTTTTCACAGCGCTTTTCAAAGGCCTTGTTCCATTGAAAGAAGGCTGCGTGATTTTCATTTTCGCCACAAAACCAGGAGGCGTCTTTTAGATCAAGTTGCCACTCGAAAATAAGGCTGCGTGTTTTACATAACTGGTTTGCGAGTGATTCAGGGCGTATCAGTTGATGCGTCAGCGGTTCATTTATTAAGGTGCTTTCCCACAGGCTGATCAGTTGTCTGCTGCCGGGAACAGCACGGCGGGTGCCGGTCATGCCCTTTAGGCTGGCCGCTTCCCAGAGTTCATCCAGCCACAGGTTCCAGGAAGAAATCACGGGGCTTTGCCACTGACGGTCACCCTGATCGGCGCGCCATTGATTGTATTGATTGGTTAACACGCGAGCGAGCCGGCTATTGCCTGTAATCAATGAGTGACCCGACTTCAGGCGCTCGAATAAAGTCTCAAGTTCAAGTGTTTGAGCCGAAAGGCCCGATATTTGCGTTGAAATATCTGATAAGAAGTTCGTCATAGGGCTATCATACTGATAGATTTCTCAAAAACTGAGATTGTTTCGAGAAAAGCTCATACCGGCACCCGGGATTGATGAAATTATACCGTGCTGGTATGAGAGCGGGAACTTCAATTGGATTTTCGTGGTCTAGGAGATAGTTGCTAAGTATCTGACTGTGAAGCTGTTAAACGACAATGTTATGCATTTCACCCGGTCTGGCGGGCTGAAACTCCTGTTGGCTGTCACATTCATGCTTACTGGTTGTGCTTTTCAAAACCCGGGAAAGCTCACACCGCCTCCGTTAAACAACCAGGGTACATCGGTACAAGTCGAAGACGTAGACGTGCTTGCTGTCTCACCGGCCATGGAAGAATTTCTGGAGCGCTACATCCTTCAATACTCGAGTCAGCAAACGAGACTCGAGTTGCTCACCTACGCCGTCACCAGTTCCGGTGTTCTGGGTTTTGACTATGATGAAATGCGTACATTGACCGCAGCGGAAGCCTTCGAAATGCGTTCGGGCAACTGTATCGGGTTTGCCAACATGATGGTTGCACTGGCGCGCCGGGCCGGTCTGAATGCCCGTTACCAGGAGGTATTCAGGCGTCCGGAATGGTCCGACCATGAAGATGATACCGTGCTATTGGTCAAACATATCAATGTCGTGATCGATACCCATCGTAATACCTGGGTAGTCGATGTCAGTGGCATCAAGATCCATCCAACCACCCGTCGCAGACTCATTAACGACAGTTATGCCAAGGCCCTCTATCTGAACAATATCGCCGTTGATTCGCTACTCCAGAACGATTTGCCGACGGCTTATGCGTATATGCACAGCGCCATTAAAGCGGATTACCAGGCGACAGACCCCTGGGTGAATTTGGGTGTGATCTATGGCCGGAACGATCAACTGGATGACGCGGCATTTGCCTTTAACCATGCACTGCAGATCGACTCGAACGAATACTCTGCATTGAGTAACCTTTACGAGGTTTATATCGCACAGGAAGATTTCGAGTCGGCGGCAAAACTCGAGTCAAAGGTAGAAAGATATAGAAGTAATAACCCTTACTACCTGCTGAAGCTAAGTGATGAAGCACTCGAAGAGAAACATTTTGAGGAATCCATAAGCCTGTTGCAAAGGGCGATCAAGAAGAAAGATGACGACCATAAACTTCATTTTGCACTGGCCAAGACCCAGTATTTATCCGGCGAAATGGTAGAGGCGGAAAGCAGCCTGATGCGTGCACGGGAGTTGGCTCCCGCAGATATGGTTGTCTACTACGACCGGCCCCTGGGCGAGCTGGTAAGCGACCAGTAATCATTGCTGCGGATTGTTATATCTGCCTGGACAATCTTGTTATTTGCCACTGTATTGTCCCCACAGGCCCCAGTTGGCCGAACCCCAGAAGAAGAACTCGGCTACTGCGTCCTGGTTGCCCACTGCATTTGCCACTGCTGCAGCATTCATTTTGAATAGGCCTTTGCCTAGCCCGTAATCGCGCTCGATCTGCAAGACGCCGGCTTTGGCAATTTCACGGCCTTTGATATACAGCTCATGGCGTGCCTTTTTGTCTTCGAGAACGAACTCACCCTTGAAATGGAAGGCACGCAGAAGCTTCCATCGTGCTTCAAGATTACCAGGTGTTGCATCGAGGGCTCTCCGATAGGCGTTGATGGCTGTTTCTATCGGCGCCGCCGCCGCACGGAAACCCTGGTGCCCTTCGGCACGCCGGGTCCAGGCCTGATCACCCGCAGCGATGTCATCGGCGGGTACGGCCAGAACCATGGCCGGGGTGGACGCCAGCGCACATACCAGCACCCGGGCCATCCAGAAAACAATCAGTCTCATACTGCAAATCCGGCGATGTATCATGCAGAATTAACCTGGCCTGGTGACTGTTGCCGGGCTTGTTGATCAGGGTATATTTTCATGCTCACCAACTGAATAGTGTTTAATATGGCAGTGTTTTACACGAAGTCCTGATGTAGGTCAGTAAAACTATTCCATCGGAGTTTATTGTACTTGATGGAATTAATCATAAAGGATTGGTAACGCGACTGTCGGGTTGAAACCGGTCCACTAAAATCCTTTTCAGAGGAAAACCATCATGTCTTTTAATCTCAAGAATCGTAGCTTTCTCAAACTGTTGGATTTCTCTAAACGGGATCTGACCTACATCCTTGACCTGGCAAGGGACCTCAAACGTGCCAAGTATGCAGGCACAGAGGTTCAGAAACTACGTGGTAAAAACATCGCCTTGATTTTCGAAAAAGCATCCACCAGGACCCGCTGCGCTTTCGAAGTGGCCGCCTACGACCAGGGTGCCAACGTGACGTATCTCGATCCGGCCGGGTCACATATGGGTAAGAAGGAGTCGGTCAAGGATACCGCTCGCGTGCTGGGACGTATGTACGACGCCATCGAATACCGGGGTGCAGGCCAGCAGATAGTTCAGGAATTGGCAGAGTACGCAGGCGTACCAGTATTCAATGGCCTGACAGATGAATTTCATCCGACCCAGATGTGTGCCGACCTGATGACCATGCGTGAGTTTATACCGCAACCATGGCACTGCTTTAAATACGCTTACGTGGGTGATGCACGCTCCAATATGGGTAACTCGCTGATGATCGCCGGTTGCCTGATGGGTATGGATGTTCGTATTGCAGCACCCAGGGAATTGTGGCCGAACGAGGAAATGCTGGAATTCGCACGCCAACTCGAGAAGAAGAACATGGGAACGCTGACCCTGACCGAAGACCCCTATGAGGCGGTCAAAGATGTTCAGTTTATCCATACCGATGTATGGGTATCCATGGGTGAATCGGCCGAAACATGGAAAGAACGGATCAAGCTGCTTACCCCCTACCAGGTCAATGCCAAATTGATGGCTGCAAGTGGTAACTCCAGGGTGCGCTTCATGCACTGCCTGCCTGCGTTCCATAACCTGGAAACCGAAGTTGGCCGGGACGTGTTTGAGAAATTCGGTTTGGATGCTCTTGAAGTGACCGAGGAAGTGTTCGAATCCGATGCCGGTATCCAGTTCGAACAGGCAGAAAACCGCGTACATTCGATAAAGGCGCTACTGGTGGCAACGCTCGGCAGCCAGTGATGACCGTGCATATTGGCGGGGTCTGACCCCAATGCAAAGGTGTAAATATCTATGAGAGTAGTAGTGGCATTGGGCGGTAACGCTTTACTGCAGCGCGGCCAGGATTTAAACGCTGAAAATCAACGTAAAAACATTCGCGTCGCAGCCATGCAACTGGCTGAAGTACACAAGCATCACCAACTGGTCATCGCTCACGGCAACGGACCTCAAGTGGGCTTGCTGGCGCTGATGGATGCTGCCTATACTGCGGTTGACCCTTATCCCCTTGATGTTCTGGGTGCGGAAACGGTCGGAATGATCGGCTACATCATTGAGCAGGAACTGGGAAATATCATTCCATTCAAAGATCACATCGTGACGGTTCTCACCCAGGTACTGGTTGACCCCGGGGATCCCGCGTTTCAGAACCCTACCAAGCCAGTGGGTCCGATCTATGATCGGGCGGAGTCCGAGAGGCTGCGAAAGGAAAAAGGCTGGTCCATGGCAGCGGATGGAAAATACTTCCGCAGGGTTGTGCCGTCACCACGGCCACAGCGAATTATCGAACTGAACGTGATCCGTATGCTGGTGGACAACGGCGTTGTTGTCATATGTGCGGGTGGTGGAGGTATCCCCACCGCGTATGATAAGGACCAAAAACTCTATGGGGTAGAAGCTGTTATCGACAAGGACCTTGCCAGCGCCCTGCTTTCCAGGGAACTGGACGCCGAGATGTTTGTGATGTTAACCGATGTTGCCAACGTCTACGCTGATTTTGGAACCCCGCAGCAACGGCCCATACGTGCCGCACACCCCGACGCACTTGAGCAACTGGATTTTGCGGATGGCTCCATGGGACCGAAGATACAAAGTGCCTGTCAGTTTGTTCGGGAAACCGGCAAGCAAAGCGCCATTGGCAAGCTTTCAGATTTAACCGGTATCATGTCCGGTGAAGCGGGAACGTTGATATCAAATGACATCAGGGGCATTGTTTTCTGGAGATAAATTCGCGCGGGCCTCAGACACGGAGCGGGCACGACCACCAGGAACTGGACCGGTGGTGACAAAACATGGGTATACGGGATGATCTATGTCAGCTTCAGTTTATAGTTTGAAAATTTAGTGCTTTTTAACGGCTTTAAATGATTTAAAATTCAGCCACCAAGTGGCATCTTTGCTGAGGGAATATCATGCGACATGTGATCTCGGTTCACGACCTCACGGTTGAGGCAATTATTGACGTTCTCGACCGCGCCGAGGGTATGCTGGCGACAGCCAGGGGGGAGGCGGTCAACGACTGTCTTAAGGGTAAGGTTCTGGGTAGCATCTTCTTTGAACCATCGACACGAACAAGGCTGTCCTTTGAAACGGCAATGAACCGCCTTGGTGGCGGAGTCGTTGGTTTTGCGGGAACTGAGGCAACCTCGGTCGTTAAGGGCGAGACTTTGGCCGATACCATCAGAATGGTCAGTGGTTACAGCGATGCCATCGTGCTCAGGCACCCGCGAGAAGGTGCCGCTAAACTGGCTACGGAATTTTCGGATGTACCCATCATCAATGCCGGCGATGGCGCCGGTCAGCATCCGACCCAAACACTGCTTGATCTATTCACAATAAGACAGGAAATGGGCAGGCTGGAGGGCTTAAACATTAGTCTTGTCGGTGACCTCCGTTACGGACGCACCGTACACTCCCTGGCATTTGCGCTGGCCAAATTTGGCAACACTATCAATCTTGTATCACCCGAGGGTTTGGAAATGCCGGGTGAGGTCGTTGAACATCTTGAGGACAGCGGACAGTTTGGAACAGCCTGCCATTCCCCGGAACAGGTTATTGATACAACGGATATTCTTTATGTCACCAGGATACAGAAAGAACGGTTTCCGGATCCGGTTGAGTACAGGAAGGTCGCGGGTAAGTACCTTATCGACCCGGAATTGGTATCCCAGGGGCCTGAGCGGATGATCGTCATGCATCCGCTGCCGCGGATCAACGAGATCACCCCGGAAGTAGACGCGATGCCGCAGGCCAAGTACTTCGTGCAGGCTTTTAATGGCGTGCCGGTGAGAATGGCATTGCTCTCAATGGTGATTGGAGGAGCCTGATATGTCTCATAAGTACATGAAAGTCGAAAGGATCGAGCACGGCACAGTGATCGATCACATACTGCCCTCCATGGCTTTTGACGTGCTCAGGGTATTGGGTCTGTCGAGTGACAAGACCATGAGCATACTGGTAAACAGCCATTCAAAGAAAGGCGGGAAGAAGGACATTCTCAAATTTGAAGGTGTGGAACTCTCAGCCGAGGAAGCAAATCTCGTGGCGCTGGTTTCCCCGCGGGCAACAATCAACATTATTGTCGGTGGAAAGGTTGTCAGGAAGTTTAATGCCGAGGCACCTGAAGTTGTCAGGGGCATTCTGACCTGCTCGAACCCCAATTGCATATCAAATCAGAATGAACCCATCACCACCGAGTTCAGACTGGGGCCTGACGAGGGGCACCGTTATGTTTGCACTTATTGCGAAAGGGATATTGTCGACCTGGCAAAACGAATCGGCTTATAGATCACCAAGCGGTGACCCTAGCGCTTTAAATTCTTACGTAAATGCTCTAATGCTGCCAGTTGTGCGACTGCCTGCATCAACTCGGCCTGGGCTTCCGCTATGTCTTTTTCACCACTGCGATCGGCCAATTGTCTTTCGGCTTCGGCCTTGGCTTGCCTGGCTGAGGCTTCGTCCAGATCTTCTCCACGCATGGCGGTATCTGTCAAAACGGTCACCATGTGCGGTTGAACCTCGAGGATGCCACCGCTGACGAAGAAGAATTCTTCCTCGCCATTTGGCTGCTGTACACGCACCGGCCCGGCTTTTAACTGGGTGATCAATGGTGCATGCCGCGGAGCAATACCCAGCTCACCGGCAACACCGGATGCAAATATCATCGTTGCCTCACCTGAGAAAATTTCCTCGTGGGCACTTACGATGTCACATTGTATGCTCTTGGTCATAATTCAGGTCCCTTGGAAAGAGGCAGCTCAGGCGGCCTCTTTCTTGGCCATTTCGGCACCCTTGGCCACGGCTTCTTCGATACCGCCAACCATGTAGAAAGCCTGCTCGGGCAGGTGGTCATACTCACCGGCAACGATACCCTTGAAAGCACGGATGGTATCTTTAAGGTGTACGTACTTGCCCGGAGAGCCGGTGAAGGTTTCAGCAACGAAGAAAGGCTGTGACAGGAAACGCTGAACTTTACGTGCCCGTGACACGATGGCCTTATCTTCTTCAGAAAGCTCGTCCATACCCAAAATCGCGATGATATCCTTGAGCTCTTTGTAACGCTGCAACACACCCTGCACAGAACGGGCCACATCATAGTGCTCATTACCAATCAGGTTTGGATCAAGCAGACGCGAGGTAGAATCCAGCGGATCTACAGCCGGGTAAATACCCTGTTCTGCAATAGAGCGGCTTAGTACCAGGGTTGCGTCAAGATGCGCAAAGGTTGTGGCCGGGGACGGATCGGTCAAATCATCGGCCGGTACGTAAACCGCCTGGAACGATGTGATCGAGCCGGTCTTGGTAGTCGTGATGCGTTCCTGCAACAGACCCATTTCCAGGGCCAGTGTTGGCTGGTAGCCCACCGCTGAAGGCATACGGCCCAACAGTGCGGATACTTCCGTTCCTGCCAGTGTGTAACGGTAGATGTTGTCGATAAACATCAATACATCATTACCCTGGTCACGGAATTCTTCAGCCATGGTCAGACCGGTCAGCGCAACACGCAGACGGTTTCCCGGTGGCTCGTTCATCTGGCCATATACCAGTGATACCTTGCCGAGTACATCGGCGTCCTTCATCTCGTGATAGAAATCATTACCTTCACGGGTACGCTCACCAACACCGGCGAACACCGAGAAGCCTGAGTGCTCCATAGCGATATTACGGATCAGTTCCATCAGTGTTACCGTTTTACCTACACCGGCACCACCGAAAAGACCAACCTTACCGCCCTTGGCGATCGGCATGATCAGGTCAATAACCTTGATACCGGTTTCGAGGATATCGTTGCCACCGGCCTGGTCTTCGTATGTAGGTGGTTTGCGGTGAATCGGCATACGTTTTTCTTCACCAATCGGTCCGGCTTCGTCAATCGGCCGTCCCAGCACGTCCATTACACGACCCAGGGTCTTCTCACCGACAGGTACCAATATTGCTTCACCTGTGTCGGATACCGGAATACCACGTTTCAAACCATCGGTAGAACCCAGTGCAATGGTACGCACCACGCCGTCGCCCAGCTGTTGCTGAACCTCAAGCGTGATTTCGGTGTTATCGACGGTCAGTGCGTTGAACACCCGGGGCATGGCATCGCGTGGAAACTCCACGTCAACAACGGCACCGATTACCTGAACAATTGATCCAGCACTCATAAAACTCGCTCCACTCTTTTGGTGAGATGTGAATTTGTGGGATTTAAAATACCGGTCCCGCTTTATTCACAAATAAATAATAATCCTGTTTAAAAATATGCGGTGGTCTCTATACCGCCGCTGCACCGCCAACGATCTCCGATATTTCCTGCGTGATAGCAGCCTGGCGTGCCTTGTTATAGGCCAACTTCAGCTCATCGATCAGGTCGCCTGCATTATCTGTTGCGTTCTTCATGGCCAACATTCGGGCCGCATGCTCTGATGCCAGGTTTTCCAGTACTGCCTGGTAAATCAAACCCTCGACATAACGTATCGCTACTTCATCCAGCAATGTCTGGGCGTCGGGTTCGTAAATGTAATCCCAAATTTCACCCAACTCGGTATCATCTGTCGGTGGCAATGGCAGCATTTGTACAATCGTCGGGTCCTGTGTCATCGTATTGACGAACAGGTTGGAGACGATATAAAGACGTTGTATACCATTGTCGCGATAGGCTTCCACCATGATCCGTACTGCACCGATCAGATCTTCAATCTTGGGTGATTCGCCCAACCCGCTGACAGAACCCATGATTTCAACATTTACGTTCTTAAAAAATGCGGCCGCTTTTTTACCAAGCGTCACGATGCTGACTTCCGCACCCTTACCCTGCCACTCCGACATGTCTTTCAGTGTCTTTCTGAACAGGTTGTTGTTGAGGCCACCGCAAAGTCCACGATCCGTGGAGACAATGATATAACCGACTTTTTCAACCGTGTCATATTCAACCGTAAAAGGATGACGGATCTCCGGGTTAGCCTTGGAAAGATGTCCGGAGATACGACGCATCATGCGCACATAGGGACGCGTGGCACTCATCAGGGCCTGCGATTTCTTAATTTTACTGGCAGAAACTGTTTCCAAAGCGGCAGTCACCTTCATGGTGTTGCCTATGCTCTGAATCTTGCCTGTAATTTCCTTTCCGCCTGCCATAATTGGCTTGCTCCTACGTTTTTACGGGTCTGATTACCAGGAACCGGTTGCCTTGAAATCTTCCAGCGCTGCAACTAGCTGCGTTTCGAGATCATCGTTCCAGTCACCGTGATCCAGGGCGTCCAGCAGGTCTGATTTGGCGCTGGCCATGTGTTCCAGCAAAGCAGCCTCAAACGCACCGATCTTGAGTAGATCAACATCATCGAGATACCCACGGTCTGCAGAGAATAATGAGACCGCCATATTGCCTACGGACAACGGACTGTATTGCGCCTGCTTCATTA
Source organism: Lysobacterales bacterium (assembly GCA_033791845.1). GTDB lineage: Bacteria > Pseudomonadota > Gammaproteobacteria > Xanthomonadales > SZUA-36 > SZUA-36. The sequence goes on from JASJFX010000015.1 coordinate 40,270, forward strand.
ATTCGGTTACACGCTGACCACGATCCAGCTGTTTGCGGGTCTGGTCATCAAGATCCGATGCGAACTGGGCGAAAGCCGCCAACTCGCGATACTGGGACAGGGCCAAACGAATACCGCCACCCAGCTTCTTGATAACCTTGGTCTGTGCTGCACCACCCACTCGCGATACGGACAGGCCAGCGTGTACAGCCGGGCGTGTGCCCGCGTTGAACATGTCGGTTTCAAGGAAAATCTGGCCATCCGTAATAGAGATTACATTGGTCGGAACGAAGGCCGATACGTCACCTGCCTGGGTTTCAATGATCGGCAGGGCCGTAAGCGAACCGGTTTGACCGGTTACTTTACCGTCTGTGAACTTCTCAACGTAGTCTACGCTCACTCGCGCTGCGCGTTCCAGCAAGCGGGAATGCAGGTAGAAAACATCACCGGGGTAAGCTTCACGACCCGGCGGACGACGTAACAACAGGGATACCTGGCGATAGGCCCAGGCCTGCTTGGTCAGATCATCATAAATAATCAGGGCGTCTTCACCACGATCGCGGAAATACTCACCCATGGTGCAACCGGAATACGGTGCGATGTATTGCATGGCAGCCGATTCGGATGCTGAAGCGTTGACGACGATGGTGTGAGCCATTGCGCCATGCTCTTCAAGTTTGGCCACCACGTTGGCAACCGTTGAGTTTTTCTGACCTATGGCAACATAAACACACTTAATGCCAGACTTTACCTGGTTGATGATGGTGTCGATAGCGATAGCGGTCTTGCCGATCTGGCGGTCACCGATGATCAATTCACGCTGACCACGGCCGATTGGCACCATGGAATCGATTGATTTCAGGCCGGTCTGCACTGGCTGGGATACTGACTGACGCCAGATAACGCCTGGTGCAACCTTCTCGATCGGGGCAAAGCCATCGTTCTCGATTTCTCCCTTACCATCAATCGGGTTACCCAATGCGTCGACCACGCGGCCAAGCAGGCCACGACCGTGAGGCACTTCAAGAATACGCCCGGTACACTTGACGGTGTTACCTTCAGTGATGTGTTCGTAATCACCAAGAATAACTGTACCGACTGAATCACGCTCAAGGTTAAGCGCCAGCCCGAATGTGTTATTGGGGAACTCGATCATTTCACCCTGCATGGCGTCTTCGAGACCGTGAAGACGGGCGATACCATCGGAAACGCTGACTACCGTTCCTTCGTTACGTGTTTCTGCTGAAATATTCAGCTCTTCAACACGTTTTTTAATCAAATCGCTAATTTCAGATGGGTTCAATGTCGTCTGCATCATCTTTTTCCTATTGTGTCGCTGTTAGTACGGCGACCATTCTGTGTCTATGAATTCAGTTAGAAAGGCTGTTTGACAGCCTCACCAGCCTGTCTTTAAGCGATCCGTCGATAACCTGGCCGCCGGCGTAAACCACCGCGCCGCCTATCACGCTGCTGTCGACCTCGGTTTCAAGAAGAATTTCGCGATCAAAGCGTTTGGCAAGAGCACTCTTTAAACGTGTGGCCTGATCTTCATCAAGTGCAAACGCCGAAACGACCTTGCAGCGAAGCAGCCTGTCGGCCTCTTCACGCAGCGCCTGGTATAAAATCGCGATTTCCGGTAACAGTGATAAGCGCTTGTTATCTGCTAAAACAGCAAGAAAACCCTTGAACCTGACGTCGAACGCATCACCAGCCATATCCGCAAGGATCTGTACAATCTGGTTACCGCTGGCATGCGGGCTTTCAAGCAAACCGGCCAATGACTTTTCTGTCACCGCCGTACTTGCCAGGCCAAGCATATCGTTCCAACGACCTGTAGCATCTTCAGCTACGGCCAGTTCAAACGCTGCCTTGGCATAAGGGCGGGCCAGTGTTGTCGTACTGCTCATGCTCAGATCTCGGTGATCAGTTTGTCGAGAAGTTCACGGTGTGTTTCCGCATCCACTTCTTTTTCAAGGATCTTGGACGCACCCAAAACAGCCAGGCTGGCAACCGATGCACGTAGATCTTCACGTGCCTGGTTGGCAGCCAGGTTAATTTCGGCCTCGGCCGCGTTCACCTGTTTCTGACGTTCACTGGTGGCGTCTTCCTTCGCCTGGTCCAGTATCTGACCATGGCGCTGGTTTGCCTGATCGACAATTTCACCCGCCTTATTACGGGCTTCGAGAATCTGCTCGTCAGCAGTCAGCTTTGCAGATTCCAGCTCTTTTTCAGCGAGATCAGACGCGGCCAGACCATCAGCGACTTTCGCGCGGCGATCGTCCATGGCTTTGAGCAGAGGCGGCCAGATGAATTTCATGCAGAACCACACAAAAATCATCATCGCGATTGACTGCAATATTAAAGTGGCATTGATATTCATGCCTTACCTCGTTCAGATAGTTCAGTTTATCTGCCCGGAAAACCGGGCAGGCTCATTGATCTGGCTGATTAACCGCCCAGGGCGTTTTGCAGCTGACCCACAAACGGGTTTGCGAAGGTAAAGAACAACGCAATACCCACACCGATCATCGCGACCGCGTCCAACAGGCCAATGGCCAGGAAGAATTTACCCTGCAACATCGGAGCCAGTTCAGGCTGACGTGCAGAACCTTCCAGCAGGCGACCGCCCAGAATACCCACACCGATACCAACACCTAATGCGCCCAAACCAATAAGCAGCGCCACGGCGATTGCGGTCATACCAATTACAATTTCCATCTATAACTCCCTTTCCAAGAGATTGACTAAAAAAATAAATAACTACTAAAACAAAAACAAAAAACTCAATTCATCAATGGTGCTCGTGTGCCATGCTCAGGTAAACAATGGTCAGCATCATAAATATGAATGCCTGCAGCGTTACGATGATCAGGTGGAACGCAGCCCACATGAAATGCATCAACTGGCCGCCCAGGAATGCCAGGCCACCCACCAGCAACATTTCTATCGCCAATAACCAAAGTGTCTTTTTGTTATCAAGCGTGCCTTTCATATTCAACCACAAGGTGGCAAATATACTGGCCGTAGCCACGATCCAGAACCAGGCTGGAATGTGTTCACCGAAAACCGAACTCAGGCCGCCTGCGATAATGCCGGAGCCAGCCGTGAAAACCACTGCAATCAAAATAAAGATCAACTCACCGGCGTACATATTGCCGAACAGTCGTAATCCAAGCGATACCGGCTTGGCGAGTAATGCAACCGTTTCCAGGAGCAGGTTGGGTAGAAAGAACACGGCCTTTCCAACCGGGCCCTTTGAAGCAAACGGCTGTCCGGTCAGTTCAGCAATGAAGCCGCCAAGGCCCTTTACCTTGATACTGAAAAAGAGGATCAAAATGAAAACTGTCAAAGCCATGCTCATGGTGGCGTTGATATCTGTGGTTGGCACCACTTTTTGATAGGGGACGCCTACCTGGGTCGCTACCCAGGGTAGCCAGTCGACCGGGATCAAATCCATGAAATTCATGAAAAAGATCCATACGAACAAGGTCAGTGCCAATGGTGCAATAAATTTACTGGTGCCATGAAAGGACTCACGCACACTAGTGTCGACAAACTCGACAATTATTTCGACAAAGGCCTGGAAGCGGGTGGGAACACCGGAATTGGCTTTCTTGGCAACATTCCTGAACATCATGTAGAAACCAAGGCCGAGGACGAGGGCCCAGAACATCGTATCTACGTTAAAAGCCCAGAAACCCATCGCTTGCGCTTCTGTCGCAGAATGGGCGATGCCCCATGTTCCATCTGCGTGCTGCCCGAAGGTCAGGTTCTGCAAATGATGCCCGATGTATTCGCCTGTGGTTAAGTTTTCAGTGCCGCTTGACATGGATATCAGTCCGCTCTCAAATTTAAGTCCCAACCGGGGAAACAGGTGTTCAATTTAGTAGCAGAAAGCGGTAAATCAGCTCGTCGCTATTAGCGGGCTATTGTAACACCCTCAAGAAAGTCAGAGCAACGCCATGGCGCGGTTTTGGGCATTATCGACAGCAGGATGGACTGGACTATATTTTGTTCACGAACCACGCTGGATTTGCACGATGATTCAATCCGTTCTACAAACTTTTCTAATGGTCTGATTTTTGTTGTCCGCTGTCGAAGTGATCGATAGTGTGGTATTTATATTTTCAACGGTCTCGGGTTGAAAATGTCGGAGTGTAGTCATGTTTATGCCATTGTTTCTGGGTTGTGTCGCGGTAATCATTTCAATGGTTATCCAGATTTTTGCCGTTGTACTCATTCTTCAGTACTTGTTCAAGCTGGTGTCCGGCACAGATAGCAGATTTAGCGCCACAGGTAAAACGACCTATTCCATCAGTCTTATCATGGTGATACTGTTTGTCGGACACCTGGTCCAGGTGGCAATCTGGGCGGCTCTATTCATGTCTGTCGGTGAGTTCAGTGATTATCTGACCGCTTATTACCACTCCATGGTCAATTTCGCCTCACTGGGCTATGGTGATATCGTTATGAGTGAGCGGTGGCGGTTACTGGGCGCGATTGAATCCAGCATCGGTGTTTTGATGTTTGGTGTATCCGCCGGGGCCATGCTGTCGATAATGAATTATTTACTAAAGCATGACATTCGCGTAAAAAAACAGTACGCCAAGACTCAGGTACACAAAAAATAACAGGACAAAGTCGGCGATCAAGTTTATCTCCGTTACATACAGTCTTAATCGCAATCAGGAGCGTTGAACTATCCAGATGAAAATTCTGTTCTACAGATGCTTTGCAACGGTTCTAGTTACGTTTTTGATAACGGGTTGCGCAACAGCACCACTCGATTTCCCGAAGACCGAAAGCCATGCGCTGGTCAACACCGGTGATACCCACCTGGGAGTGGTGGCTGCTGAGTGGGCAGCGGGGCATCCGGGAGAGTCGGGGTTCTATCCGCTGACAAAGGGGCTTGATGCGCTGGGTGCCAGGCTCGCGTTGATTGATCTTGCTGAACGTTCGATCGACGCACAGTACTTTTTAATGAAACCGGATTCAGCAGGCCGTCTTTTTGTCATGAAACTGCTCGAGGCTGCCGATCGCGGCGTCCGCGTGAGGTTATTGCTCGATGATATTTTTACGACGGTTGATGATGACGTATTTGTCGTATTGGACCAGCACCCGAATATCGAAATGCGCCTTTTTAACCCGATAGGCAGGGATGG
>JASJFX010000016.1:0-16003 GCA_033791845.1 Lysobacterales bacterium
CGCGCATCGTCAACCATATCGAGGGCCTTTTCCGTTAGCCCCAGAGCTTGCTGATGCATATGCTGCAGCAATACACCACCACCGTATACCCCGACATTGGCAATCAACTCTTCGAATCCCAGGATTCCGGTCGTGGGTGCCGACTGACTGGAAAAACGGCCGTGCAGGAAGGTGGAGAGCCCATATTTGCCGGCTAGACGCTGCCAGGCGCTTGTCTCCTGCGATGTGACGCCGTCAACCATGTAGCCCACTGGCACACCTACACCCAATGCACCCTGCTTGAGACCTTCCTCGACCAGTTGATTGATCTGCTTGATCTGATCAGCGGTCGGCACAGTCGCAGACCACTTCATATCGACGAAAGACTGTTCACTGGTGATGAACATATCGGAGACGAAATTGCCCGTCGTTGAGTCGTACTTGGGATTAAAAACCTTTTCTCGGATACCAATCGTCGAAACAGTCGCACCATAGTTGGCTTGAGACCGGCCTTTCAGAGTGTCATAGAAACGAATAACCGGGTAAGCGCCCACCTCCAGGTCGAGCGGCGTGGTAACGCCATCGCGCAACATCAGTTTCTGAGAGAAAGGTACATCAACGACATGCACATGGGTATCGATAAAGCCCGGCGCCACCACGTGACCCTTGGCATCGATCGTTTGCTTGCCCTTGATCTTATCCCCGGTGATCGTAACGATCTTACCGTCCCTTATACCGACATTACGAACGCCGTCAAGCCCGGTTTCCGGATCCATAACCCGTCCATTGACAATGACCAGGTCATGAGTTTCTTCAGCTAATGCAGTGACGGAAGCCGTTAATGAACTCAATATTAACAGCGTTAGTGAAAGCGCTTTTCCGATGTTGGTGTGCAAGGTTTTATCTCCTGAATAAATTGGGTAGCTGGTATCCGGGCTGAATGGGCATAACGGCCCGCGTTAGGTCTTAGTCTCATAAAAATGCCCAGCTAATAGCACCCTCAATTTCCTAGCCATGCCTGATTTTACTAAATCAAAAGTTGAATGTGAATTCTTTGTCAACACGACCGGTGATTTTCCTGGTGATCAGAGTGTTGCCTGTGGCCGGGAAATTGTATTACCAATCAGTAAGTCTACATTAATATGCCAAAAGCAAAACCCCTCCGTTGGGAGGGGTTTTGAGGGGTGCGCGAGTGGCTCCGGTTACAGAATCGAGTCGTGCCTTACTTGACCCTTTCGATGTCCGGCAATACCCAGCTCCGGTCCAGCAGCGTCTTACCCGGCGAGTAGAAACGCAGCATCGCGAAGAAAGCGCGGCCAGGTTCCGTGGGTATCCAGTTCTGTTTTTTACCCTTTGGCAAATCCGGTCCGAAATAGAGATCAACGGAGCCATCCTTGTTGGTCAACAAGTCCATGCGTGATGAGCGGTCAGTGACTTTGTACTTGTTGTGAATAATGTCGCGGCCATCCACCTCATAAAGTGTGAGCGACCAGAACAGTTTCGCAGGCGCCTTCGGTGGGATGTGCAGGGTGTAGTTCCTGGCACCGTCCAGGAACTCATCATCCGTATCCTTGTAGGACGTCAGGTAGACCTGGCCCTCGCCGGTTTCCATGCCATGCATCGCGAGGTTGTTGGTAACCGCTTCATAGAACCAGGAAGCTCGTCCGTCCAGGGCATCATAGTGCTCGCGACGTTGATCCGGCGGCGAGGTGGTATCAATATCCCAACGCGACCCATCCAGGTAGTGCGCATCTTCAAGTCGTGGCGTCTTTTTGAAGTCGATCGCCTTGGCCATAGCTTCGCCAACCAAAAGCCCATCCATCAGGATACGCTTCTGCCGGTCGGTAGGATTGAAAGGCTTGCCTTTTTCGATCCCCAGCGGCTTCAACATCGCCATGAAAAACCGATCACGCTCTTCAACGGGTTCTTTGCTGATGATGTCCGACAGACGTTGCCAGTAGTCCATCCCGCGCGGATGCGCGGCCGACCAACGCTTGCCCTGTGGCGTGATGTACCGCCGAGGGTTCGGCTTGTTACGCTCGGCAAAAGGATAGATATCCACCTTGTTGAGCAGCGCCATGCGCTCATCGGGATCGGTAGGAATTAGACGAATACCAAGAAAAATACTGTTCGTCGGTGTTTTGTGCACAGTGTATCCAGCCTTCTCGGCGCCCGCCGGCGCTTTCTGGCCCGGCCCTACAAACACATACTTTCCGGGCTTGGTCATCGACGTGATTTCCCGCTCCCACATATCATGGGCAGCACCGCGAACCTCGCCTTCCGGCATGTGCACGATCCAGGGCTCCTTACCGAGATCGATGAACACCAGCGCGTACGGCGTAGTGGCATTGAAGGTAAGCCCACCCAGGATGTCATCGTAGCCATTGAGGAAAACAATCTGGCCGTTTTCGGCACCCAGAGTCACGTTGTAGGCGTACTGCCACTGCGCCATCGAGATCAGCGGGATTGCCCAGATGTAGGCCTGGCTCGCGCGCTGGAAATCGATCTCATCGAACAGCTTGTCGATGGTGGCATCCGTCGGGTAGCCGGAGGCAAAATCGTGTGTAAATGTAAGCTCACCAATGCGGGTTTGCACCACATCCTCGGCACTTGCCATCAATGGCACGCAACACAAGGCGGCACATAGCAGGCTTTTGAATTTCGTCGTTTTCATGTCTTGTTTCCTTGTAGTCTATTTCACCAACTCCAATTCGCTCGGCCGCCAGGTCTGGTCCAACCACGGCTCCAAGGGGCCGTACAGACGCAGAATGATGAACCAGCTTTTACCGGGAATGGTCTGAATCCAGTTGTTTTCCATACCTTTGGGCGCTTCAGGTGCAAAGTAAATATCGATGGACCCATCCTTGTTCTTCTTTGGTTCGCCGACATAGCTGTTGATACCGGCAAACTGCTGGTCGGTTTGCAGCATGGCACGGGTCTGCGTGTCGTAGATGGTCACCGACCAGTTGTCTTTCACCGGAATCTTGGGTGGAAGGTGCAATTTATAGGTCTTCGAACCGTAAAGTGGTTGATGGTCGCCGTCCATATCGGCAATGCCATAATCAGAACCCAGTCCTGGACTCGTAACTGCCATGGAGGGAGTGACGCAGATCGCGTTGTAATGCAGCCAAAGGCGTGCGTCATATCGGCGTGCGCCGTCCTTGTTGAAGTAAGTGTCTTTATCGGCATAACCCATCACCCACTCGCTGTCGGTGTCCTTGTATATGTAGGCTCCTGGATCACGTGGGAAAGTCGTATTGGCGCGCGCATAGGCATTGCCAAGGGCCACGCCTTCGCTGAGGATGCGACGCATACGTTGATCAGGGTTGAATACTTTGCCTTTAACAATGCCGAGGGCAGCGATCAGGCCACGATTATCAACGCTAATGAAATCGAGGGGCTCTTCCTGGATGATCTGGTTCAGGTCTTCGAAGAAGCTGAAATCGTTGGGAGGTAATGTGTTGTACCCTTCGACTCCCGACATGTTCTTGAAAACCATCTCTGGTGGATTGTCTTTCATGGACAAGGGGTAAACTTTCAGGTTGTTTTTGATGTTGTCGGCCGCATCCTTGACGGTGGTTCGCACATAGCCGCGCAAGAAATTCCAAACGGTGTAAGTCTTTGACCGGTACACGTGGTAACCATCCGGCACCTCACCATCGTAGCCCGGAGGCAGCAGCAGATACATTCCGCCTTTGCCCTTGTCCGGCCCCGCTGGGCCGATATCGCCGATCCAGCGCATGTACATGTCGTCCCACATACCCAGCACGTCGGGCGGCACCTCGATCACGGTCGGGCCGTCCTTCTTCAGGTCGAAGAAACCCAGGGTGTAGAGGGCGGTGTTGTTGGGCGTCAGCCAGCGGGTTTTGGAGTCCATCAGGTCTTCCCAGATCAGTATCTGGTGCGACTCTGTGGCGCCCATCTCATGTTGGGCCTCCCGCAGTGAATACATGGATACTGCCGGGATCATATTGACAAAGACCTGGGCTGCGCGCGCCTGGTCCATGTAGTCGAATATTTTCTCCTTGGTATCACCGATGGGAACACCGTCAAAAAACTCCAGCGTACCGATGGGTGTGTCCACCTTATCCGGAGTGGTGACCTGGTTCGGGGTATCGGTGGTCATCTTGTAGGTGGGCAATTGCGCCCAAACCGGGCCGGCCAGACTGGCGGCCAACAGCCCAAACAGGGCGATGCCAATGATGGGATTCTGTCTCATTTTGCTCTACTCCTTGCAACGCTATTTCGTCAACATCGTATTCGGCACCAATAAGCGGAGTACCGGATTGATTACATGAATCATTCTACGAATAGCAGGTTATCGTTCTTTGCATATCACGCCATTTGAAAAAAAACCCCCTAATATCCCCCGTTTACCCCTCCAAATGCAGGGTAACGATTTACCATAAATAATCTATAATGAAAACAATGCAATCAATACCGTCTTTTCGTGCAACGCACCTGCTTCCCTATGCGCAGTTCCTGCGCCGGGTCGGCACGCCTGTAGACCGCCTGCTATCGCGGGCCAGGCTGCCAACGATGTTTGAAGAGCACCTGGATGCCTATCTGCCGTTACAACCGGCGCTGAGATTCCTGGCCATGGCGGGCCATTTGGAGGGCATTGATGAACTCGGACTGGCCACGACAAAAGACGTTCGGATCACAGATCTCAACCCCGTTTTTGTAGTTGCCGCGAAGGCATCACCCACGCTGAACCTGGCACTGGAACATTACTGCCGGATGGGGTCGTTGGAAAACACCAATGTTCGTTTCTGGCTGGTTTACGGTCCAGCGCAAATAAGGCTTTGTGCTTCACTCAAAGCAGGCGGTGAAGCCACCGGGTTGCGTTGTGCCGAATGGAGTCAGAACATGACCCTTGCGGCCGTGGTCAGGGCGTTTGCCGGGCAGGATTGGTATCCTACCGAGATGGCGTTTACATCATTTTTACCGGTCAGCCTTGCCGCCAGGGAACAGTTTCCCAATACACGGTTTATTCTCGGGCAGAAAGCCAGCTGGATTACATTACCGCGGAGTATGCTCAGCCTGGCGCCGCTCATGCACGGTGTTTGGAGCCCAGGGTCTGATCAGCCTCTCAGCAAGTGCCAGCCAGACCAGGCGGTCGATTTCGCCGGTTCGCTGAAATCCATACTCCGGCCCTATCTGCCGGATGGTTATCCAAAAGTCGAATTGGCGGCCGAAATTGCCGGGTTGAGCGTCAGGACATTACAGCGCCGCCTCGCGCAACAAGGCCTCAGCTACTCGGCACTGGTGAAACACCTGCGTTACGAGGCGGCAAGCCAGTTGTTGAAAAACTCCGATATCAGGATGATCGATGCGGCGAATGAACTGGGCTGGGGAAGCCCCTCCACTTTCACCCGAGCATTCTCAGACATCGCGGGGATTAGCCCAAGCGAGTACCGCGCCCGAACCAAACGGGTCACCCATTAGCCGTCTCTCGGCATAAACTAATACCAATCCTCGGTCTTGAGGCCGTCTACACGATTAAACTCCGCCAAATTGTGACTCACCAGCACCGCCCGGTTTGCCATGGCAGTTCCGGCGATCAATACATCAAGGGGTCCGATGGGTGTGCCCTTTTTTTCAAGCTTTGCTCGAATTGCGGCGGATGATTTCGCCTCTTCGATTGAGAAAGGCAGTAACTTGACCGCATCCAGCAGAGAATTAAGCTGTTTTGTTCTCTTTTTTGGATAGGCTGATTTTGCGATACCCGTCAGAAGCTCAAAAATGACCACGGCGGGGATTCCGATATCGGCCGGAGCTTCATTAAACATTCTTTCAGCGACCTGGCCGCTTCCCTTGAAGAAATAAATCAGCGTGTTGGTGTCAAGAACATACACTAGAGCACCTCACGTTTGGCATCTTGCCCAACGTCCGACCGGAGTTCTGCTACCGATGGAAAATCAGCCCAGGAACCAGCGAGTTCCCTGACAGATGCAGGCCATTCCTTCGCGACTTTTTCACGGATGACTTCGGTTACCCATCTACTCTTGGATACATTTTTTGCCTTGGCAGATGCAATCATCTTTTTCTCGGTTTCATCATCGATATAAATGGTTACCTGACCCATAGTCACACCTCATACACTACTAAACATATATGTGGGAGTATATGTTGAGTAGTCCAGTTTGACAAATTTGGATATGTATGAACTCGATCAACCCGCATATTGCACAGAATAGTCCGGGGGTGCTTTGTGGGAAATGGGCAATTGCTGATTTTGATGTAAGAATTTGGCTTCCTCAAAAACTCGAGCCAAAAAAAGGCCGGATACGCAAAAACGTGTATCCGGCCCCAATTATTTTTCCAACTTCTTATTTCAGGTTGATGGTGACCTTGTCGATCTGGCCGGTGAACTTGCTGCTTTCGGCGTCATAGCTCTCGGAAACCGGGGTTTCCATGTCGACACCGACGCTGGCTGTCTCATCTGCAGAGAAAATCGAAAACTGGGTAGCCGGGATTTTCCCGGAACCAACGGATTTTCCATCGACGTACAGGGTCACGGTGCCGCCCTGCCCCGGCTTGTCACCGCCGTCGTAGGCAAAGTCCATCTTGAGCGTGCTCTTGCCCTGGGGCAGTTTGCTGCTGGCGGTGACATCGGTTGTATCGATACCCACGTAGTTGTAGCTATACACCGGAACGCCGTCTTTCACGTACAGACTCCAACCGCCGAAGCGCCCGCCCTGTGCAAGGATCACGCCATTTGCCGGTTTGTCACCGGATTCGAGGTCGACGTCAATCTCGAACGAGGTGTTCTTGACGTTGAGGAAGTCGTTCTCGAGCATGCCGGTCATGCCTTCATACAGGGTCAGGGTGGTACGCCCGTACATCAGGTCCGGGCGTCCGGCCAGCTTGGGATTGAAGAGTTCCTGCCGGCGGTCATCCAATGGCAGCACCTTGTACTTGACGGCCTCGCCGAGAAATGCCTCTTGCAGCTTCGCGAGCATCTCGGGGTGTTTCTTCGCGAGGTCGGTCGACATGCTGAAGTCTTCCGCGACGTGATAAAGCTCCCAGGTATCCTCGGGGAAACGGTTCTCGACCTTGCCCCAGGGTTTCAGATGGATGGTGCCAGCGAACCAGCCGTCAAAGTAAATACCGCGGTTGCCAAACATTTCGAAATACTGAATCTGGTGCCGGCCAGGCGCATTCGGGAATTCCCAGGTATACGCCATGCTGGTGCCTTCGATCGGTCGCTGCGGCACGCCGTTGACAACCCGGGGTTGGGGCAAACCGGCGGCATCGAGTATGGTCGGAACCACGTCGATCACGTGGTGCCACTGGCTGCGCATTTCACCCTTGCCTTTGATCCCGTCGGGCCAGTGCATGACCATCGCGTTGCGGGTGCCGCCGTAGTTGGAAGCGACCTGCTTGGTCCAGGTAAAGGGTGAGTCAAAGGCCACGGCCCAGCCCGCTGCCATGTGCGGATACGTACTCGGATCGCCCCAGGTATCGTAGTACTTGAGCATAAAGTCGATATCGGAACCCTTGGCCACGCCATTGAAATAGGTCATTTCGTTGAACAGGCCTTCCATTCCGCCCTCGGCGCTGGTGCCGTTGTCGCCGGCGATATAGATGATCAGGGTATTGTCGATCTCGCCCATATCTTCGATCGCCTGGATGACACGGCCTGTTTCATGGTCGGTCATCTCCAGGAACGCGGCAAAGACCTCGGCCTGGCGTGCGAAAAGCTTCCGCTCTTTGTCAGACAGGTCGTCCCAGTCCTTGATGTCGTCCGGCTTCTTCGCCAGCTTGGTATCTTTTGGAATGACACCCAGTTTCAACTGCTGCTTGAAGATACGTTCGCGAATCACGTCCCAGCCCTCGTCGAACTTGCCTTTCCACCTGTCGATGTAGGACTGCGGCACGTGGTGAGGGGCGTGCACTGCACCGGGTGCAAAGTAAACAAAAAACGGCTTGTCAGGGGTCAGCGCCTGCTGGAACCGCATCCACTCGATGGACTTGGTCGCCATGTCGTTCATGAAGTGGTAGTCGGGATCGCCAGAAGGCTCGGCGCGGTTCTGGTTATGGAAAAGGCCAGGCGCCCACTGGTTGGTTTCACCGCCCAGGAAGCCATAAAACTCGTCGAAACCCTGCAGATTGGGCCAGCGGTCCATGGGGCCAGAGGGGCTGATTTCCCAAACGGCCGTCTCGTGCCACTTGCCAAATGCCGCCGTGCTGTAACCGTTCAGACGCAGCATCTGGGCAACGGGCGCCACGTCATTGGGCAGCATGCCGGTCGCCCCGGGGAAGGAGGTTGCCACCTCGGTGATCTTCGCCTGGTTGGCCGAATGGTGGTTGCGGCCGGTTTTAAGCGCCTGGCGGGTTGGTGAACACAGCGCGGTGGTATGGAACTGGTTGTACAGCAAGCCTTGGCTGGCCAGCTTGTCAAAATGCGGTGTCTGCAAAACGCTGCCGGTGGCACTGGTGCCGCCAAAGCCCAGGTCATCGAGCAGGATGACAACGACGTTTGGCGCCTTCTCGGGTGCCGTGACTTCAAAAACAGGCGGCGCCTTGGCGTCACGTGCATCCAGCGTGGTAATGGGCGGATACCATGGGCCCTTGATTGGCAGTACCGTGCGGTCCACTTGCGCCTTGACCGCCTCTTCCGCGGCCATCGCAGCTGGCAGGAAAAACCCTGTCAGAAACAGCCCGGCAAGCGCGGCCATCAGTGTTTGTCTATATTTCATTGCATTCTCTCCTGTTGCTTCCGGAACCCATATCCCGGAATTATTTTAGCCTTTCAAAGATAGCACCCACTGAATCTCACCGACCCCCCCGTTTGGGGGGCGATTTGGGCGGTTGCGCCGTACAATTGCACCACCGCCCGGTTTGCCATGGCAGTTCCAGCGATCAATACATCAAGGGGCCCGATGGGTGTGCCCTTTTTTTCAAGCTGTGCTCGAATTGCAGCGGATGATTTCGCCTCTTCGATTGAGAGAGGAAGTAACTTGACGGCATCCAACAGAGAATTTAGCTGATTTGTTCTCTTTTTTGGATAGACTGATTTTGCGATACCCGTCAGAAGTTCAAAAATGACCACGGCGGGGATTCCGATATCGGCCGAAGCTTCATTCACTGCGCCATACCCTTACAATAGAAATTATTGATGACTCTCGAAGATAAACCACTCGAAATGGCTTGTGGATCAGCTCTCGAATGTTGTCTGTGGCAAACTCGGGAACGATCCTGCCAATATCCGGGTTGTCGATGAGGGTATCTATTCGGTCGAGAATCTCTGTAACAAATCGTTGACCAGCTTGCGGAACTGATTGCTCTTCGTAATAAAGAAGAAGTTCTTGCAGGTCGTTTATCGCCGAGTCGGTTAAACGAACTTTCACTATTCCAGACCCAAAACCCTCTTTACATTAATGAGATCTGTGACTTTTCCTTCCTTTACCTCCATTAATCCCTTGGCCACCGCTTGCATAAATACGATTTTCTCTTCACGCATTTCATAGTCTTCCAGCCCTTGAACCACGGCCACACCTCGACCACGACTCGTCACTAGAATTGGTCGTTTGTTGTCATTTGCCCGGGTTACGATTTTTCCTGGGTTTACCTTGAGGTCAGACAGGGGAACAACATCTTCTGAGAATTTGGTTTGCATGATATTTCTCCGAACATCAATAAACAGACCTGATTATGGCACCTGTTAACAGCTATGGTACCTGAAACATAACGTCCGAATTAACCGGCGCGCAGAACAATGTTTCCGCGGAAACGCGCCACTGTACTCTCCCGCGTCCGGTTGAATGATTTAGCTGTTATCCTCATGTAAGCGACCTTCTACATATTTGTGAAGGATACTGGCAACTAACGTTTGATAAGGAATACCTTCAGCAAGGGCTTTTTTCTGCAACCCTCGTAGGTCTTTAGAAGGAAGCCGAATGTTAATTCTTGCATCCTTTTTGAACATTGCTTCGGCATATTGTTGATGCCTTTTCTGTATATCGGAGGAATTCTTAGCGCGCTTTACCTTACCCGATTCAAGTGCCTCCAAAATTTCACTTTCTTCCTTATCTAACTTATTCATTTCTCAGCACCTCGGTATGCTCTGGTTGCCTTTCGGCTCGGAATGATAGTCTTTAGAAAGACCTCTTCTTCCGTTTCAATAAATGGAACTAGATAAACATAATCCTCAATAACAATCATATGGATATACTGGCCTGGGTAACGCACCTGATTCGGATGTTCGATAGTATCGAGAATATCACCTGCCATGATATGGAACACCACATCTTCAAATGAAACGTTTCTCTCAGCCTTCAGTAAAGCGTTCTTTTCAGGATTCCACGAGATCGCTTTCATGTGCCCATTCTAGCACAACGTGTGCCGTTTGTACTCTTTACAGCTAACGTCTGAATTAACCGGCGCCTGCGCAGCAGGTGTCCGTGTTTAATGATTTGATTCTCATTGAGGCCTCCCCCCGCGATTTCAGGCTTGAAAAGCCGGTTATACCAAGACCACGGCACGGACTGGCGCAGTCACGCTTATCCAGTGTTTTGGCGGTGCCCTTAATGCACACATACCAGACAGAGGAAGAGACTCGCCCACCTTGATGACAGAGCAAGTCCGGCAGACTTGAGCTTGTTACCTGAATGTCGGGCTCCACCAGCAACGGGCTTGTTTGACTGAAAGAACACGTCCGGAAAAACTGCCTGCTTACTGATCCCGGGAAGGGAACGGTAAGTTTTCTATCGCCCCGAGTGTGAGAATTGGGGGAAAATGCATATGAATCCGGTTAGAATTCAGTACTGGCTGCTCAAAAAAGGCTCAAATTACGTGGTAGTCTGGCTAAAAACCTGATATGAATCGCCGTTCAGTACTTTGAGTTATTTGGCAATATAGTGTTTGTTTTACCTATTCTCCTGCGCCGCCTTGTCGAGCTTGGAATGACACCCCTGGAAGCAATCCAGGCAGCGACTATTCAGCCAGCACGTGCATTTGAGGTCGAGGCGCCTGCAATTGCAGCGGGCCGCGTGGCGCATTTTATAATGCTAAACGGCAATCCGCTGGATGACATTAATGCCTTCACCGACCCGGTTGGCGTTTACACCGGCGGGGCCTGGCTCGACCGAGGGGCACTGATGGATATAGAGCAAGCAGCCAGGTGGACAGACCTTAGCCTGCGCGCAGGATGGCTTGTCTGAAAAGCTCACAGCAATGATTCCAAACACGAAAATTTAAATTTAATCGACCAATCACTTAACTTTTCCGGAGGACACCATGTCAGATCAAACAAATGACGAGCGATTACTCAACCAACTTAACCGCGCCCTGGGTCTCGAGATGCGCGCCGAGGTGATGTACGCGCACTATGCTGCCTATGTTCGTGGCATTCACCGTCTTCATTTGAAACCTTATTTCGAGACCGAGGCCAGTGAATCATTTGTGCACGCGAACACTGTGCGCAATGCTATCAATCAACTTGGCGGACAGGCTGTGACGATACGGGATGCAGCGCCGATACGCCACACAACCGATTATAAAGACATGCTTGAGGAGTCGCTGGCAACTGAACAGCTAGCGGCCGAGACCTATCGGGAAATTCTCGAGTCTGTAACTGCCAACGACGAATTGTACGACGAAATAGAGCAGATCTATTTTGCAGAGCTAAGAAGCGTCGAAGAACTGACTCAGCTGATGTCAGCCTGATTGTCATTTTGCCAGGGTTGGGAGGTATATGAAATATTCTGCAATTCTATTGGCCTGCATGATGACGGTAAATGTCAAAGCCCAGGCATCGGAAGAAAAGCTGGCCGACCTGGAAAATCTTCGTTGGAAGTACCGCGTGATCCTGATTTTTGCGCGTGAACCGTACATGTCCAATGCGCTGAATAACCTGGCTGAACTCAAGACGGAAATTGAAGAGCGGGATATTGCCTGGTTCGTGCTTGGCGATAATACGCTGCATACAAATTACGACGGAAACCTGGAGGATAAGCTGCGCGAAGAGCTGATGGATAGCTACTTCACACCTGTGCCGGCTGAAACAGCCGTGCGCCTGATCGGTAAGGACGGCAGCCTGAAATCACGTTCCTCCGACCTGGATCTCGAAGCCACGTTTGGCCTGATCGACCGGATGCCCATGCGACGCGAGGAGACGCGGCGGAGAAATGGGGTCAGAGTAAAGGGACAGAGTAAATAATAGAAAATTCAGCTCACCCACAGTCTCTGATCTCTCAAGGGCATGGGTGTCTTCGCTCTTCGACAAAAATCGGTAAAGGGCTGACCCCTTTACCGACTGGCGCAATGTTCGGGCTAGCCGTTGTCCCGCATTAATCTCATCAACATCCGCCTCAGATCATCGAACTCGTTTTGCGCTCTCTTGCGCTGTCTTTTACTCATCGTGCCGATCACTTCGGCGTAGGCCTGGGTCACCAGCCCCATGTTATGCTCAAAGGCGGCGCGGTACTCGTCAGAGCGCAAACTGGCACGGGCGTCGTATGCTTGCATGATGGCTTCCTGCCAGCCCGCTTCGCGCTGCAACAAGTTTTCCATTTTTTTTAACCACGCTCGACCCTCGTCCAGCCAAGCCTTGTCGAAACGCACCAGTTTATTTGACGCTTCGCGCAGGATGGCTTTCTGCTGCTTATCCAGCCGCCCGAGAAAACGCTCCAGCGTCTCGACCAAGCTATCATAATCGTCGTCGGCGTATTCAGCATCGCTGCGCGTCCTGAGCTCCTCCTCCATTTCCTCATGGCGTTCCCACAGGCTGACAACGAACTCCTCAACCTGCTCATCACTTATCTGCGTGCCGAATTCCAGCGCGACGGCCAGCAGCGATCTTTGCACGCGCACGGCCGCACCAAACATCTCGTCCGCCCAGCGTCGCACCGTGTCGGCTGTGACCTCGCCATCCATGTCGGCCTCAATACGGTTGAGGATGTCGATGTAATTAACCAATTCCTCCTCGCGGTGCCAATCAAGTTGTGAGGTTAGTTTCTTACGCAAGAGCTTTCGCTGTTCGCTCGTCAAATCAACGTAGCCGTCAACATACCAAGGAATCAGCCAATCAAGCCGGTTGTAGGCGAAGCTGGTGCAGCCAGCCAGCATCAGGATCGTGCCGAGGCAGGCGAGGAGTAATCGAAATTTTGACATATCAGTATTTGTTCATGGTTGAATCAAGATAATGGTTGAGACACCCACATCGCTTAGAATTTCCTACATGATTCCACGCAATTTTCCGTAACACCAGCGTGCGTAACTTGTTACACACCCTACCTTTCAGAAATTGAGAACCCAGACACGCAAGATTGCGCTTAACTTAGTGCCGTTCCTGGAAAGCATCGGTAAGTCGTCAGAACATCTGGCCGGGTTCGAGTTCAACTTAATATTTTCTGAGTAGTTTGAGTACGAAACCGATTCAGTCGAAACGACGAAGGATTCCGAGTCTTCGATTCATCTCTGTAACCATCCGTCCGGTTATTCGCTCATCGAACCCGATTTCAGATGCATCGCCGATGTGTTGAGCCACGCGATCTGAAAGCTCGTTGATTCTTCGTTTTGACATAGACTTCGGAACACCGAAACGAGCTGCAAACTCGACAAGAAATCGACTGCGGAGATTGGCGTTCCTGCCGTCCAGCTTTAGTGCCATATGCTGATCCAGCGGATATGGAATTGTCGACACCACATCGTAGACCGGTGTGGGGACGACAAGTCGCTCTTCCTTCAGCCACTGCACTGAGTAATTCTTGGCATGCATATCCCCATTGCCTATGATCCAGCTAAAAGCGACCTGCTCAACGAGGTCCATGATCGAGGCCTCGCGTGATGACGTTACTTCTACGAGACGCTTTGCAATGTCATTGATGCTTACCCGGTACTTGTCGGCAGGCCATCTGTTCAATAACTGGCAGGCGTCTTCCTGTGCTATGCGCTGCACTGAAACGTTCGCGCCTTCTCCCAACGTAACCCTGCGATCGAAGCGCTCCACGAGCAGTCCGCTCGCTCCTTCGCGGTCTTTGATCACCTCGAAACGCGGCACGGTCAGGCCGGCACGTTTAGCCAGGCCCAGGCAGAACGCTTCGTTCTCAACGAGGTGTGGGTAGGCAGTTGGACTGAGTTTCAGGATTGCTGGCCCACTTGCCCCGGTGAGAGGGAAGGACATCATCGCGTCAGATAGCTTGCTCTGCACACCTGGCAGGGCGTAGTCCAGTTCTGTCCCCGACGGATCGATTGACTGCTCAAACAGCTCAGAAAATGAGATTTTCCCTGGTGTAGCAGGAAGGGTCCGGGAGTTTGCAATGGGTTCTGACCCATGTGGAACAACGTAGACATCCCCGATCGCATCTTTACCCACAGCTACCAGCAGAGAGAGTTCATCATCGGGTGACGTTTTGACCGCTGCGACGACTGCGAGAAGACGCGCCCCCTCGGGAAGCAAGCCCGCGAAGAAGGCGGGTACAGCACCTGCACCGGTGACGTATGGAGCCGCCCGGACAGGCAAGGTAGAGGCGACCGCATCGTTCATACTCGCGATATAATCCTGGGTATACTGGAAAGAAACGCCCCCACCGGTTCTGCTGAGGTAACCGGCTAACTGCTCACCCTTGTAAACATCTGCACGATCGACAGACTTGGCATCTGACGGCCTCATGAGCGGAAGTTTTCATAACGAGGCTTCACCTCCAGGTCAAGACCAACCACTGCGGCTACGTGCGCCACCGTGGCGACTGCAACTGCCTTGTTTCCGGCCTCGACGCGGCTTATCGTTTGACGTTGCAGACCGGCAATATCGGCAACATCCTGTTGGGTCATACCAAGCTGTTTCCGACGGGTTTGAATCATCGCACCAATATTCTTAAGATTGTTCGTTATATCGTACATTTATAAGTATTGTATATACCATTCGATCAAAGTCAACTATTTTGTATGTTAAAACGAACATTGTGTCTAATATGTAGCCTTTCTACCGGTTCGTTTAAGTACAATGTTCGCTATATGAGACATATAGATGCCGTGACGCTTGGCAGGAAAGTACAGAGAGTCAGCACAGCGAGGGAACGCACCTCTTTTATTGATGGAGTATTGACATGTCATGATATGTCCTGATATTCTCTTTTAATGGCAAAAATAAAGATCAGTTCTAAAGTTGAACAACGCGAATGGGAAGCCCTGCAAGCGATCGCGTATGAATCAAATCAAAGCATTGCCGGCCTTTTGTCCGAGGCGGTCGCGGATTATGTACGCAAACGTCGCCTGCGCCCTGAAGTACTCTCACATCTTGAAGATTCAATCAACGAAAACGAGACGTTAGGGTATCGTCTTGCCAAATGATGCGATTAAGTACTTATCGCTTGATGAAGCCATCGCAATCCACGAACGTTTAATTGTAAAATTTGGCGGCACCTCGGGCCTGAGAGATATGGGCTTGTTGGAAAGCGCCCTGTTTCGGCCACAAACAGGTTACTACCCGGACCTGGCGCACATGTCAGCCGCGTTGTTTGAGTCCCTGATCAGCAATCATGCTTTTGTGGACGGAAACAAACGGGCAGCGTTCTTTATCTGCGATATTTTCCTGCGAATCAATGGCTGGAAACTTGCTGTTGAGCCCGAAGCGGCTCATACGTTTATCGTTGGCTCGCTTGAGAATGGTTCCTGTGATTTCGACCATTTGCTGCCCTGGATTCAGCAGCATGCAATTAGGATCCCATAAAGACACAGAGTAGAGGAAGCATTGAAGCCATGTTGCTTTCTTGATGTTGACCGTATTGCCCACAGGTGGGCAATACGGTCGCGACCAGGTTAGTTATTCGTTATCAGATTGTTTGGATTCCTCAAAAGAGAAAATACGCTGCCAATCATTTTTCATGCTGACCACGTGCCATCCTCCGGATTCGGCCGCATCAAGTGACGCGTTATCCGGTTCAGCATAGGCAAACTCGCGTACCTCGTCGTCGTGATTTATGAGAAGTTGGAAATTCGGCAACTCATTCGTTTGGCTATATGTGAGTTGGCCAATGTCACCTCCCGTACGAACATTTCCGCCAACAAAGATCGG
>JASJFX010000017.1:0-6396 GCA_033791845.1 Lysobacterales bacterium
TGATTTCTGTCGTTCTGATCGCTTTCTGGCCCACATTGTCATTAATGCTATTGAAGTGAGCGCAAAGGGCATGAGTTTTGCCCGAACTGCTAACCCGCATATTTCACCAGTCGGTATCGAGCCGGGTACAAAGTGTACCATGGGATTTATTTGAAATAATGTCTTTTAATTCAGACAAATCATAAACTTATAGAGAGGCTCGCTACCGACTGGTGAAATATGCGGGTTAATCTGTTTCGGGGTTTACATTTGCTGTGATAGCAGCCCAGCCCTCATAGGATTCGCTCAGAATCCTGAAGTCTTCCTCATCATCCACATCAAGGCTCAAACCGCCATATGGCGAAATTACAACCTTGACGGGACCACCAAGAACCTCGCTGACACTCTTTTCAACACGCTGGCGGGTATTGCCTTTTTTGAGCCGCCTGTACCAGTAGCCCTTACCCTTCGAAAGCATCAAGGTCAGCTGAATACGCATCGTCAACCATGCTGCCTGCCAACCACCATGACTCTTTAAAAAATTAAAAGTCAGGGCAATAACATTACGCCAGTCTTTGGCTTTTCGATGAGAAAAACCGGTCTGAAGAAATTCCTGGTGGGCCAGCTTTCTTGGCCGGCCGACATAAATATTGGCCAGACGTAAGCGGCCAAACTCAAGCTCAACAAAGGGTCGTTCAATACCCGGTCTATTCCCCTCTGGATGGAATGGACTGACAGCGGGTTCATCAACAACCCCGGCAAGTAAGGCGTAGGGCTCTTCAGATGCATTATCCAAACGCGCGCAGCGGACGATAAAATCATCAATTGACCGGCCCGTCACCAGTGGCAGATCACAGGAAATAATCAGTAACGGCCTTTCGAGCACCGGCATCGCTGTATCAAATCTATGGCAGTCCTCGGATGCCTCAATACCGGCCCAGCAATTGGTCAACATTTTCCCCCGCTGGGCTATGACCCGGACCCGGGGAGAATAGCCACCCAGTACCTCCAGTAATTCTTCGGCAGGCCCTACCACGAAGACCTGACCTACCCTTTCAGCGGCCAGCAGGGCATCAACCACATAACGGATAAGCAGCTTTCCCCCAACTTCCAGGAATGCCTTATTGCGGCCGGCGATCAGTCGTTTGGGGTTCTGGTGAGTACCGGCCAGAACAACGGCATCAATTGGAAAAGGATAGGCACCTGTATTAGAAGACGACCGGGAAGTGTCACCTGTGTTGCTGCTGCCAGTTTGTTCTGTTTCAGGGTACATGGTTGCCTGTTGGTCCCTGTCTCACTCATGGTGAAAATAAAAAGACAGCGACGTTGAATAAATTGCTGCCGGGCTTGTGTATTGAACTGCCCTGCCAACTGATTTTATAGACTCCCGACGCAACTTGGAACACAAAAAGCGCCAGCCCATGATCATAATCCGGCGCAACTTCCACCGACAGTTTTCTGAAACACCAAATTTGCTGTAGTCTTGTCCCTTTAACATTCATCACACTAATGAAGCGTCAACCCTAAAAGGTAGGATCAGCGAGCGGGAGAATACAATCGTGGAATTTGCTTTACTGAGTCAAAACTCTTTAGCCTTTCTACTTCGCTGGGTGCACCTGCTTGCCGGCATGATCTGGGTTGGACTTCTATATTACTTCAACTTTGTTCAAGGTGAGTACTTCAAGGAAGCCGATAGCGGCGCCAAATCGGATGTTATTCAAAAATTGGTGCCCAATGCACTCTGGTGGTTCCGTTGGGGCGCCGTATTCACTTTCCTGAGCGGCATCTTCCTGCTTCATATCATGCACTTAAGTGGCATAGGCATCATGATCGGTGTAACCATGGGCACGATCATGTTTCTTAACGTATGGTTGATTATCTGGCCAAACCAGAAAATTGTCATTGCGTCGGCAAAACAGGTTGCTGGTGGTGGCGAGGCATTACCTGGCGCTGCCACTGCACTGGGTAAAGCCGGCCTGGCATCACGTACCAATACGCTTTTTTCAGCTCCGATGCTATTTTTTATGGCCTCATCTTCTCACCTGGGAGGACAGCTCCAAATCCCGATACACAGTGCAAGTGCTGCGTCACTCGCTGCTGTATTCGGTCTGATTGCCCTGCTCGAACTTAATGGTGTATTTGGCAAGACCGGACCAATCACTTCCGTGAAAGGTGTTATCGCTAACGGATTCGTGCTCACAGCAGTTTTGTACCTGCTGGTTGAATTGTTATAGCGCGCAACTCAATGACAAAACTTTGACTAAAACCGGAATTTACTTCCGGTATTTTTTTCTGGAAGTTAACCTGGGTTAATTTTAACCAAAATGATTCGCTTCATCGCAAATTTGAAAAAGGCCAATTTCCAGTGTTAGTTTTCTATTCATGGACTTGTGATTTTTTACTGATATTTACGATTAGAAAAACCAGCTAAATAGCACTTTGGATGCTTTGACAATTTCTCACTTTGAGAGTAACTTTGATCTCCCGTAGACAGAAGCCAACCAATCGCAAGATTGGAATCGCAGGAAAAACGGAGAAGGTCGAAAGACCGGAAACGGACGGAGAAGATCAAGAGATCGGAACCGGGAGAAGAAGACCGTAAGGTCGGAAACGAACGGAGAAAATCAACAGGTCGGAACCGGGAGAAGAAGGCCGTAAGGCTGGAAACGAACGGAGAAAGTCAACAGATCGGAACCGGGAGAAGAAGACCGTAAGGTTGGAAACGAACGGAGAAAATCAAGTGATTGGAAACGAGCGAGGAAGGTCGCGAGACCGGAAACAAACGAAGAAAATCAAATGATTGGAAGCGAGAGAGGAAGGTCGCGAGACCGGAGACTAACGGAGAAGATCGGTAGATTGGAAACGAACGGCGAAGACCGCAAGGTCGACGACCATTGGAAAGCGACTACACTGGAAGGCCGACCCGCCTGAAAGTGAAGATGGTGGAAGGAAACGGTAAGCGTCCAGGTGGTACAGGACGCGTCACCCGGGCCGGGTTCTGCCAAAAGAAGCGGCCGTACCATTAAGGGTGACTCGATAGGGATACGCGATTCCTTGAGATAGACGTGAAAACGTCGATAAATAAAAACGGGAGGAAGACCCGAGACCAGAAACCGAAGGGCAGAACAGATCGGAACTGGACAAAGTTGGAAAGGCCTTAGGAGGATCTGCAGTCCACCACAAGCGGAGTTCCTACACTTCTACGACGAGGGAGACGCAAGTCTCCCTCGTTTTTTTTGGCCTAATAAAGTAGTGATCACAGCAAAATCGTCCCATACCCTGCATCAATTTCATACTACAATTGATACTATGAAAGAAGATCGGACGGTTGACGGTCAAAACCTTATACAATCAAAACAGAACAGACCGCCAACAGGGACGCCAGCTTGAAAGATCCGATTATCCGCCTAAAAAATGTGTCTTTTAAACGTGATGACAAAGTCATACTTGATGACGTCAGCATGGATATTGAGCGTGGCAGCATCGCGGCTATCATGGGCCCCAGCGGCGTCGGGAAAACAACCATACTGCGTTTGATTTCCGGCCAGCTGCATCCGTCCAAAGGCAGCATCGAAGTCAATGGTAATGAAGTCTCCACCCTGTCGCATCGTCAGCTCTATGAATGCAGAAAGGATATTGGCGTCCTGCTGCAAAACGGCGCTCTATTTACTGACCTGACCGTTTTTGAAAATATCGCAACACCCTTGAGGGAGCATACCGACCTGTCGGAAGAGGCTATCAGGGAGCGCGTTCTGGCCAAGCTGGATTCCGTCGGTCTGTTGGGCACCGAAGAACTGATGCCCGATAGCCTGTCGGGCGGCATGGCACGCCGCGTTGCATTGGCACGGGCGGTCATTTTAAACCCAAAAATCGTATTGTTTGACGAACCCATGACCGGACTGGACCCGATTGCCATGTCAACAGTTAGAGGACTGATTCGTAAAACCAATGACGAGCTGGGTCTGACCAGTGTTATTGTCACGCACAATGTTAACCAGATGAAGAAGCTGGTGGATCACTGCTATATTCTTGCCGCCGCGAAGCTGATTGCCGAAGGTAGTCCACAATCCCTGACGCGCAATGAAGACCCTGCTGTTGATCAATTCATGAACGGACGCGTCGATGGTCCGATTTCTTTCAGATACCAGAAAGCCACGGACAGCAAAACTGCAAACCCATCCTGACCATGAACATTCACTGGACACAAAAAAGTAAATTATTGGCTCCCATCGCGGAAACCGGGCATTGTGGTATTTTCCTGTTTCGGATGCTTGGCAGCATACGCTTTGAACGCGGCCTGCTGGTGAGCACCCTTCAGCAAACATACCTGATTGGTGCCCGTTCGCTGGTTATCATCATGATCTGCGGCTTTTTTGTGGGTATGGTTCTCTCTCTTCAGTCCATCAATGCCTTGCAACAGTTCGGCGCTTCTGACCAGGTCAGCCTGTTGGTTGGCAAGTCACTGTTCCGTGAGTTGGGGCCTGTGCTGACCGCACTTTTATTTGCCGGGCGTGCAGGTACGTCTGTGGCGGCAGAAATCGGCCTGATGAAGGCCACCAGCCAGATTGAGGCCATGCAACTGATGGCGATTGACCCGGTTCAACGAATTGCATTACCGCGCTTTCTTGCCGGTTTACTTTCCCTGCCATTGTTAACCGCCATGTTCAATGCCTTCGCAATTCTCGGAGCGGTGGTGTTTTCCATCGGGGTTATGGGTCTTGATCCGGGGATTTTCTGGAGCAAGCTACAGACCGGCATATACTTTGGTAAAGATTTTATAGGTGGGGTTTGGAAAAGTGTTGTGTTTGGCGGCCTGGTTAGCTTGATTGCTGTATATTTCGGCTATTATGCAAAGCCGACCGGTGAAGGTGTTGGAACCGCGACCACCCGGACGGTGGTAATGAGTTCGGTGCTGGTGCTTATTTTTGACTTTATTATGACGTCATTTCTTATTTGAACTAATGTGACTTTGAGGCATTAACGGAAAAATCATGCGTGCGAATTACAAAGTAGAACTGTCATCAGGCATTTTTTTGCTGATGGGTATTGCGGCCTTGTTATGGCTGGCCACAGAGGCCACCGATTACGGTATGCAGGTTGGTAAAGACACCTATAAGATAACTGCCCGCTTTACCAACGTGGCTGATCTGAAAGATCGTGCCCCTGTTAAAATCGGTGGTGTTACGGTCGGCCTGGTGGAAAAAATCACCCTCGACCCCGTCGTATTTGACGCGGTCGTCGAAATGAAGATCGATCAGCGTTTTTCCGAAATTCCTAACGACAGCGGCGCTTCCATTCTGACCTCCGGCGTATTGGGTGACCGTTACGTTGGTCTGGATCCCGGCGGCGCCCTGGAAGCACTTGTAGATGGCGACGAGATTTTCATCACGCAATCAGCTGTTGTACTCGAGACATTGATCAGCAAGTATCTGTTTAACAGTGACAAAGGGGGCGAGGAGTGAAGTTCAGGATACTACTTATATTAGGTCTCGCATTAATTTTCAGCAATGGCTTGTCTGCCCAGACAAAGGCAGATGACCCGGTTTCCCTGGTAGAAAGCATCACCGGTCAGATTTTTACCGATGTGACCGAGAACCTGGAGGAATACACCGCCAATCCCGAGGCCCTTGAAGATCTTGTTCGTAACGACCTGATGCCCCTTTTAGACATCAATTATTCGGCACGTTTAATTTTGGGCCGGGCTGGAAGAGGGCTTGCCCAGGAAAAAATCGACGAGTTCGCCATCAGTATGACCAACCTTTTGATCGACCGTTACTCCAAGGCCCTGTTGGAGTTCAGCAGTAAGATCAAGTTGCAGGTGCTACCCCAGCGTGGAGATCTGAATCCCAAGCTCACACGGGTGCGAACACGCGTCGCGCTTCCAGAAGGCGGAGAAGCCCCGGTAGATTACGCATTTCATAAAACACCGGAAGGCTGGAAAGCCTTTGATGTGGTTGTTGAGGGTATTTCATATATCACCACTTACCGCAACCAGATCATGCCTGAGGTTCAGGCCAATGGTATTGACAGCGTCATCGAACGACTGAATACGGGCCAGATACAACTGGCTGAGTAAGGTCCCGGTATATGCACAAAGCGCGCTCAATTATCAGTTTCATTATCCTCGCCCTGCTTTTGGCTGGCTGTGCGGGCACACAAAGCCGTAACACTGATCCGGAAAATGACCCATGGGAAGGCTATAACCGCAAGGTATACGCGTTCAACGAAGGGGTGGATAAAGTCGTACGGCCAATCGCGGTCGGTTATGACAAAATCACGCCGGATCCGTTACAGCGCGGGGTTGGGAATTTTTTCAGAAACCTGTACGCACCGGTCACCTACGTGAACCTGGTTTTGCAGGGCAAATTCAGAGAAAGCGCCGATACTTTTGGCCGTTTTTTCATCAATTCCACGGTG
>JASJFX010000018.1:0-15027 GCA_033791845.1 Lysobacterales bacterium
TGACAAGGATGATGTCGAAACCATCGGCCTGGTCAAATTCGACTTCCTCGGTCTGAAAACACTGACAGTTATTGACTGGGCTTTGAAAGCCATCAATCAACAGCGTCTGGAACAAGGCCAGGAACCCGTGGTACTTGAGGAGTTGCCGCTGGATGACCCGTTCACTTTCCAGCTATTACAGGCCTGTAAAACGACCGCGGTGTTCCAGCTTGAATCTGGCGGCATCAAAGATCTGATCGGTAATCTGCAACCGGACAGCTTCAACGAGATCATCGCACTGGTAGCGCTGTACCGGCCCGGCCCACTGGAATCGGGCATGGTGGGGGATTATGTGGAACGTAAGCACGGTCGTTCAATTGTCAGTTATCCGCATGCTGATCTCGAAGTCATTCTCAAACCCACTTATGGTGTCATCCTTTACCAGGAACAGGTCATGCAAATTGCCCAGGTACTTGCCGGCTATTCGCTTGGTGATGCGGATATCCTGCGGCGTGCGATGGGCAAGAAAAAGGCTTCCGAGATGGCCAAACAGCGTCTCGTGTTTGTTGACGGCGCTTCCAAACGCGGTGTCACCGACGACCTTGCCAACTATATTTTTGATCAGATGGAGACTTTCGCCGGTTACGGCTTCAACAAATCCCACTCTGCCGCATACGCACTGATCGCTTACCAGACGGCCTGGCTAAAAGCCCATTACCCGGCCGCCTTTATGGCTGCGGTACTGTCTGCAGACATGGACACAACCGATAAAATCGCGTTTTTGATCAGGGAATGCCGGACGATGGGATTGAATATCCTGCCACCGGATATCAACCGGTCATCCTACGCTTTCAAGATGACGGACCAGCACTCCATCAGCTATGGTCTGGGTGCGATCAAGGGCATCGGCAAGGCTGCCATTGAATCAATCGAAGAGGAGCGTTTCGCAAACGGGCCATATACCGGCCTGGATGATTTCTGCAACAGGATGGACCTGAGAAAGGCCAATAAACGCGCAATGGAAACCCTGGTTCGTTCCGGCGCGGTGGATGTTCTTGATCCCGACCTTAACAGGGCCAGGCTTTTGCACGACCTGCCCCGCTGCATGCATGCTGCCGAGCAAACACAGCGAGACCAGGCTGCCGGCCAGACAGACATGTTTGGCAGCTTGCAGCCAACGACTATCAGCAACACGGAAGGACTTTCTGACGTAAAAACCTGGCACGAACTACAAAAACTGGAGGCAGAAAAGGAATCGCTTGGCTTGTATCTGACCGGTCACCCGGTCCGAGTGCACTTCAGGGACATCAGGAACTTTACCACCTGTGTGCTGGCGGACGTGCACACACGGGTGCCAAAAGAAAACAAGCACCGGCGGCGTGGTGTCAGCATGACCCTGGCGGCGCTGGTGACCTCTCTGAACCGCCGCACGCCACGTGGGCACTTCATTGCAGTTGAAGACCACAGCGACCGGATTGATGCATTTTTATCTAACGAAACCTATGCCACATACGCCGATTTGATGGTAAAGGATTCAATCGTGGTAATTGAAGGCCAGGTAGAGGCCGATAAATTTACCGGTGGTTATAAAATCACTGCCAATCACATTATGTCGCTGGCAGATTCCAAGGCCCGCTTTGCCAAAGGCGTGAATATTGCGGTTTCCGGTCCTGACGAAGATCTTTGCATGTTACTGGCATCCACCTTCAGCCCTTATAAAGGGGGCTCATCCCCTGTCTATCTCCACTACCGCAACCAGCGGGCACGCGTCACACTTGAATTGGGGAATGACTGGACAGTTAAACCCTGCGAGGAGTTAATCGCGGCACTGAATGAACTGGATGCCGTCAAGCAGGCAGGTTTTCGTTACTGATGTCGAACTTAGGGAGCCCCTGATTTATTCTGAGCGAAGTAGGTTGTAGTTCAAAATTTTCAGATTCAAGTCGCGAATCGCAGGTAATAGCGAGCTATTGGCAAGATTTGAGGCGCCGAAGCTGGATATTTTGGACACAAGATACGAGTTCATGAATAGATCAGAGGCTCCTTAGCTCTCATTCGATCGGTCGCGCCGGTATAAAATTTTGATCCGGCGGACATATTCAACTGTTTCCTTGTAAGGCGGAACCCCGCCATATTCCAGCACCGCCCCCGGACCGGCATTGTAAGCGGCGGCGGCCAGTTCCACATTCTGATCAAATTGCTCCAGCAGGCGGGAAAGATAGAGGGTGCCGCCATCAATATTACTGACCGGGTCAAACACATCAACAACCTGCAACTCGGCCTGGGTATCAGGCATTAATTGCATCAATCCCTGTGCGCCTTTGGGCGAAAGCGCTTCCGGTTGGTAGGCGGACTCTGCGTGTATGATCGCGCGAATCAGCGCATCGTCAACGGCGAACACCTCGGCAGCCGACTGTATCGCCTCACTGAATGCCGACCGGTTCAGAGGTATCTTTTCCCAGTCGAGCTGGTTGCAAGTGAGATCGGATGCGTAACAGGGAAATGAAAATGTTTTAACGTTTTTCTGGCCGCTGGGCCGGACATTCGTATAGTGAACAATACCGTCCTTGTCAGTAAATCTATACATTTCAGCAGATACAGAGGACATGCCACACAAACCTGAAAAAACCAGTAAACCGGCAAGTTTTCCTACCCTGTTAAGCATGTTTTTCATCTCGCTCCATGAGCATATGCAGGCTGATTATGGCATAAAACAGACCAGCTTCTTTACCATGACCACTTTTTACTGCGTCAGTTATTACAATAAAAATATAGCAGTTTTTTTCGAGTGCTCCGTTTCTAAATCGAGCAGAATCCCAAGCCATGTTTTTCCAGGTAACGCTGGTGGTATTCCTCGGCGGGCCAGAAAGGCATCGCTGCCTGCACCTGTGTTACCACCCGTTGCGGCCAGCGACCGGATTGATCCAGGGCAGCAATTGTCTGCAACGCGATTTCTTTCTGATCGGCCGAGTGGAAGAAAACCACCGAGCGATACTGGCTGCCAATATCAGGACCTTGCCGATTCAGTGTAGTCGGGTTGTGCATGTCAAAAAACAGGGCCAGCAGGGTTTCAAAACTGACCTTTTGCGGGTCAAATTTGACTTGAACAACTTCCGCATGCCCGCTATTGCCGCTGCAGACCTGTTTGTAGTTTGGGTCGGGTTGTCCACCCATATAACCGGATGTGGCATCAAGCACACCTTCAACTGCGCGATAGCGCGCTTCCACACTCCAGAAACAACCGGCGCCGAAAGTGGCGATTTCAATTTGACTGCTCATGATTTATTCCCGCTACCACGTGGTTTACCCACCCTTATCATACCTTCCTGAATTGTACTGGCGACCAGTCTGCCGCTGCGGTCATAGATCAGGCCTCTCGCCAGCCCCCTGCCTCCGCTGCTACTGGGACTGTCGCAGGAATACAACATCCATTCATCCACACGCGCCGGCCGGTGAAACCACATTCCATGGTCGAGACTGGCCATCAGCAGGTCATCCTGAATGAACGAAATACCGTGCGGAAGCGTGGCGGTACCCACCAGGTGAAAGTCAGAAGCATAGGCCATCAATGCCCTGTGCATCATATCGGATACATCAATTTTTTCACTTAAGCGAAACCAGATATTGGAGCGTGGAGCCTGCGGTTGCGGATTAAACACATCTGTTTTCTGAACCGGGCGAAAATCAAACGGGCCGGTGCGTGTAAACCAACGGCGCAACAGCGGTGGAACCCGCTCGAGGCGATCTTCCGGAATATCACTTTCTGAAGGCAAATCTTCGGGCATCGGTACATCCGGCATATCGAACTGGTGCGTCAGGCCTGCCTGCTCCAACTGGAATGATGCCGCCAGTGTAAAAATAGGACGACCATGCTGGATGGCTACCACCCGGCGTGATTTGAAGCTACGGCCATCGCGATTTCGTTCAACGTTGTAAACAATGGGTGCCTCGGCATCACCGGCACGCAAAAAATAGGCGTGCAGAGAATGAATTGAGCCCTCATCCACCGTGTGGCTGGCTGCAATGATTGACTGTGCCAGTACCTGGCCGCCAAACACCCGTGACGTACCGATATCCCGGCTTTCGCCACGGAAAAGATTGACTTCCAGGGGCTCCAGCTCCATTAACTGGAGCAGTTCTTCTATCGTGTTATTTGAGTATGGCATTTTCCGGACCATTCTGTTTTGAGCGATTAACTTATCAGTGTATCCCACATGGTGAGATAGCGCTGTGTGAAGATTTCAGATTGGGTTACGAGTCTATAAACACAATGCCCTGGTTGTGACACAATACGACCGAATCTATTCAAACCAGGCAGAATGGACCCGCATGAATTCTGAACAGACTTTTCTCTGGCACGACTACGAAACTTTCGGTGCCTACCCGCTGTTGGACCGACCAGCGCAGTTTGCCGCGATACGGACCAATGCCTCGCTTGAGCCAGTGGGTGAACCCATCAACTGGTATTGCCAGCCGGCAAGAGATGTTCTGCCGCACCCCATTGCCAGCCTGATTACCGGCATAACGCCTCAGAAAGCATTAGAAAAGGGACTTGTCGAGGCTGAGTTCGCTGCAAAAATTCACGCAGAAATGATGGAACCGGGCACCTGCACTGCAGGATACAACAGCATCCATTTTGACGACGAATTCAGCCGCAACCTGTTTTACCGGAACTTTTTCGACCCCTATGAGCGCGAGTACAAAAACAACAACTCACGCTGGGACCTGATTGACCTGGCGAGGATGTGTTACGCACTTCGCCCGGAGGGGGTGAAGTGGCCGGAACATGAGCCGGGTAAACCAAGTTTCAAGCTTGAACACTTAAGTGCAATCAACCGGATCGAACACCTGGGCGCGCATGAGGCATTGTCTGATGTTATGGCAACTATCGGACTCGCGCGGTTAATACGCGACCGGCAGCCGCGTTTGTTTGACTGGGCTCTGAAGATGCGCGATCAGCATTTCGTTATGCGGATGTTGAGTCCGGCAAACCCTGAACCACTGCTCCACACCTCTTCGCGCATCCCGGCCACCCGGGGTTGCACGACACTCGTGCTGCCTCTTTCAATCTACCCGGACAGGAAAAAGTCCGTCATAGTTTATGACCTGATGACCGATCCCGGGCCCCTGCTGGAATTGACACCGGAGGAGGTTTCGGACCGCCTGTTCACCCCGGCGAACGATCTTCCAGAGGGTGTCGAACGCATCCCGTTAAAAGCCATTCACAGTAACCACGTACCGATGCTCGCACCGGCGGCAACCCTGAAAAACGCAGATTGCGGACGTATCGGTCTTGATCCACAGCTTTGTTATGAAAACGCTGAAAAACTTATCCGGGCCCTGCCGCAAATCCGCAATAAGGTAATGGATGTCTTTAAACCCTACCCGCCCGGAGCAGACACAGATCCTGATCACATGATTTATTCAGGAGGTTTTTTCTCGAATCAGGACCGCCAACTCATGGATAAAATCCGCTCCACAGCGGCCGACAAGCTGGCCCGGCTTTCCTGGCCATTTAACGACCCAAGGTTAAAAGAAATGCTTTTTCGCTACAGGGCGCGCAATTACCCCGACACACTGAGTTTGGATGAAAGCCGCTTATGGCAAAACCAGCGCTTGGACAGGCTGAACCGGCCTGCGGATGACCGGCAACTCAACCCTGAAACCTTCAGGCTGGAAATTTTGACAGCCAGACAAGCGCACGCGGAAAACAGACAGGCTTTGAACATACTGGATCAGCTCGAATCCTGGGGTAATGACATCTGCAGTGATGATTAATCTGTAGGCAAAAACCCCAAATCAACAACTTATCGGGACTATCTCGATTCAATTCGAATTATTTATGCACAAGTCGCTGATTGTTAGTATGACACTAATATGACATTAAATTTGTAGTTGGCGGCATCAAGGTCATATCCATATGCTATTGTTTTTTATAGATTTAAAAAAATTTGATCAATTTTTGATCAATTCTGAGTCCGGCTTATAGTGGCTACCGCCGGGCGAGTTTACTAACAGAGTTATCCACAGAATTTGTGGATAACTGATTACGCTGCATTGACTGTCTTTTTTTCGGACTGCTCATAGGCGTGTATCGCCCGCTGATGACCTCCGGTAACCCTGTTGAGTCGACGCCTGGCCGACGGTGAAACAAACTCCACGTGGGTACCGTCTGAAAACTGTAACATCCAGATTCTACGGGGATCATTATCTTTACCAGGTGTTGCAACAACGCCGGTAATCGTTTTGCCTACCAACTGAAAATCTCTATCCATGATGCCTGCTCCTAATCTGTTGAGTGACATTAAAACAGGAACGATTCTCAAATCATGAGAGACCGCATAAAGTCTTTTTCGACAATCATGATTTCCTACAGAACTATCGGCGTTTAACCACTTATTGTTTACGGCACCAAATCGTAGTCTGTACATGCCCCGCATTGGCGGGTAAACCAAAAACAATTTTGGTCTTCACATATAAAAGGAGTACTTATGAAATCGATAACAATGAAGTCACTGGCCGCACTTCTGGCAATGGGCCTGTTTTCCGTCTGGGCCTGGGCCGCACAACCGGTCAATGTAAACACCGCCGGTGCCGAGGAAATCGCCGAATCATTAAAGGGCGTCGGTCTGAGTAAAGCAGAAGCCATTGTCAGTTACAGGGGCGAGCACGGCGAGTTCAAACATGTTGATGAGTTGGTCAACGTCAAGGGCATCGGTATACGCACGGTAGATATCAACCGTGAATATATCCAATTGGATAACAGCAAACTCGCCGCCAGTAAGTAAATCGTTAAAGGCACCAGGCAGCCCGGGCGACACAGTCGCCCGGATCGCTTCAGTCTCGCTTAATCGTCACTTAATACAGGACACTACACTAGCTGTGATCGACTGCCAAAAGCATGTGCGAGGGTTGACTGGTCGGTATATTCGAGTTCACCGCCCAGGGGTACGCCATGGGTAATACGGGTTACCCGGACATCGTGTGTCTTTGCCATTCTTTGCAAATAATACGAGGTGGCTTCACCTTCCACTGTCGGGTTGGTCGCAACGATCATCTCTTCCGGCGGGTTTTTCTCAAGTCGTTCCGCCAATTGATCCA
Source organism: Lysobacterales bacterium (assembly GCA_033791845.1). GTDB lineage: Bacteria > Pseudomonadota > Gammaproteobacteria > Xanthomonadales > SZUA-36 > SZUA-36. The sequence continues at coordinate 7,081 of JASJFX010000018.1, forward strand.
GCCCCAGTTCAGCCGGTCCGATGCCATCCAGCGGAGACAAACGTCCCAGCAAGACAAAGTAACGCCCCTTATAAGCTGTTGCCTGTTCAATGGCCAAAACATCAACCGGCGATTCCACCACGCATAACAATGATTGATCCCGTCTTGGATTGGCACAGATTGCACAGGTCTCCAACTCGGTGAGATCACGGCACAGTTTGCAGCGGCCAATTTTCTGCATGGCATCTTCGAGTACCACGGACAGGCGCAAACCGCCTTCCCGGTTACGCTCGAGCAGGTGCAATGCCATTCGCTGGGCAGTCTTGGGACCTACCCCCTGCAAACAGCGCAGCGAATCGATCAATTGAGTTAAAAGCGGCTCAGTTGTCATGGTATACGTGCAAGGTTAATACATTACCTAAAAAGGCAATTTAAAACCCGGTGGCAGTTTCATACCCTGGGTCAAACCGGACATGTGCGTTTCTGATGCTTCTTTGACCCGGTTGACCGAATCATTGATAGCGGCGGCAACGAGGTCTTCAAGCATCTCAAGATCGTCCACCAGGGCCGGATCAATGCTGATACGTTTGACTGCATGCTGACCATTCATGACCACGCTTACCATGCCGCCGCCGGACTGACCGGTCACTTCCATCTGCGCCAATTCTTCCTGCGCCTTTTGCATATCCTGCTGCATTTTCTGAGCCTGCTGCATCAGTCCTGCGATATTTCCTTTCATTCTGCTTTCCTCTATAAATCAAGCCGTGGCGCATCGCGCCCTGAACTATTGAAGTGGTTGAATAGAATCGGGAATAATCTTTGCCCCGAATTTCTTTTTGATGTCCCGTACAGTTGAATCTTCCTCGATCATGAGCTCCGCTTCACTCATACGATCAAGCTCGGCACGGTGTGCGGCGGCAGCTACGGATTTCAACGGCTCAGAAGCCTTGTGCAGGTCCAGCTTTACCGGATGCCCAAGACGGTCCGCCAGTGCTGATTGCAGACTCTGAACCACGCTCTGGGAACCGAGGTGAAGTAAGGTGTCGGGCACCAGGAACTTCCAGTCGTTTTCATCTACAGATTCGAGCTGGATATTCCTTGCAAACTCCCGCGCGGCACCGCTTAACTCAAGATTGGTTTGCAAACTGGACCAGTCCTGTGCAGGGTCACTTTCGAGGGGAGTCTTTTCTTCCCTGTCCTCAAGCCCAAGCTGACGTCCGAAGTCCAAATCCGGCCTGGGCTGTATTTCCGGTTCCGGTTCCGGTTCCGGTTTCAGTTCCGGTTCCGGTAATGCCGAAGTGTTTGCCAGTTTTGATTTCTGCAGTGCATCAAATGCCGCGCGTGCCGCTTTCCCGCCACTGGAGGCTTTCTTTCGCGGCGCCTGCGCCGTCTGTGGCGGGCTATCGGGACTACTGCCTGCGACAAGCGGTTTTGTTGCAGCGAGGGTTCCGCCGGAAGCTGCATCTGCCGGTTTGAACGCCAGCATACGCAACAGGGTCATTTCCAGACCGGTGCGCGGGTCAGGTGCCAGACCCAAATCCCTGCGACCGGTAATGGCAATCTGGTAATAAAGCTGTGCATCTTCCGGTGAAATCTGTGAGGAGCGCTCCACCAGTGAATCCCAGTCATCTCTCACCGGGTCTCGGAAATCCGGTGCCGCCTGGATCAGGGCAATACGATGCATGGCTTCTGCGAGCTCATCCAGTGCAGTTTCAAGGTTTCGCGACTGCTGGACCAATTCACTAACGATGGTCATTAATGCAGGTGCATCCGAGCCTGATAATGCATCAATGATGGCGGCAATATGCGCATGCTCAATACTGCCCAGCATACTCGCCACATCAGCATCCTTCAGCTCGCCACCGCCATAGGCGATCGCCTGGTCCAGCAGACTCAGGCCATCCCGCATACTGCCGTCGGCAGCCCGGGCAATACGCATGATCGCGGGTTCTTCCGCTGGTATTGATTCCGCCTGCAGGATTTTGGCCAGATGTCCGCTGATCTGATCAGGCAAAAGCCGGGTCAGGCTAAAACGCAAACAACGGGACAGAATTGTTATAGGAAGTTTTTGCGGGTCGGTCGTGGCCAGGACAAATTTTACGTGCGGTGGCGGTTCTTCCAGTGTCTTGAGCAAAGCATTGAAACTGTGGCCCGACAACATGTGGACCTCATCGATGATATAGATCTTGTACCGGCCCCGGCTCGGTGTGTACTGAACCGTCTCGAGTAACTCGCGGGTATCATCCACCTTGGTTTTTGAGGCCGCATCAATTTCCATCATATCAACGAAGCGGCCTTCATCCACGTCGATACAACTACCGCACTCACCACAGGGTGTTGAAGACACGCCTTTTTCGCAATTGAGACACTTGGCCAGGATACGTGCGATGGTGGTCTTGCCAACACCGCGGGTTCCGGTCAGTAGAAAAGCGTGATGGACACGATCCTGGTCAAGGCCGTTGACCAGTGCCTGCACCACGTGCTCCTGACCGACAAGGTCACTAAATGTATGCGGCCGCCACTTTCTGGCCAACACCTGATAGCTCATAAGGAATCCTCCAAAGCACTCCGGGATGATTGCCTTGAGCTTAAAATGCCCAGCTTTTTCGTTCCAAAGCTGGCCAATAGCCAGCTATTACCTGCACTTCGCGCCTCAGATCTGAACATTTTAATTCTCAATTCAATTCACCCCGGAGTACTTCGGAGGATTCAGTGAATCCTTTGATCATCCTATTAGAAGATTGCCTTGAACCTAAGGAACCCGGCTTTTTCGTTCCAGAGGTGATAATAACAGAAGGAATGATGGCAACCCCTGCCCACCGTTCCCCGGCGCCCGAGTCTGCTGCTGCCGCTGCTCCCTTCCGGGTCTGACGGGGTTCACAACATATCGTCGCGGGGAGGCCGACAGGGGCCACCACTGAACCGCAGTCTTGAGTACTCAAACCTGCGGGAACGGAATTGTGCCGTAAGCCTTGTCGGGGTTCAATCATTCAATTCCATTTTTCGCATAATTCGCTACTTTTCATTCGATCCGGGGCAAAATCGGTACGCTTGTGCCAATCAACTATTGTCTCGCTAGTCATCTGAGCTGACAATAGCGTATTTACACTTTGGAATACTATGTCAACAGCGTCTCATATTCACCTGCAGCGACTGGAAGCGGAAAGTATTCGCATTCTGCGACAGGTCGCGACCGATTTTGAGCGACCGGTCCTCCTTTATTCTGTTGGCAAAGATTCGTCGGTGTTATTGCACCTGGCGATGAAAGCCTTTTACCCCGCAAAACCTCCGTTCCCCTTACTTCATGTAGACACCACCTGGAAATTCAAGGAGATGATCGCCTTTCGGGATGCCACTGCAAAACGCCTCGGTCTGGAATTGATTGTGTACACCAACCCGGAGGGCCTTGCTGCCAATACCAATCCGTTCACACATGGCAGTTCCCGTTATACCGATATCATGAAGACAGAGGCCTTAAAACAGGCGCTGGATAAAGGCAAATACGATGCCGCCATCGGCGGAGCACGCAGGGACGAGGAGAAGTCACGCGCCAAGGAGCGGGTATTTTCCCACCGCGCAAAAGGCCACATCTGGGATCCAAAAAACCAGCGACCGGAACTCTGGTCACTTTATAACACCCGTATCAACCCGGATGAAAGCCTGCGTGTATTTCCCTTGTCCAACTGGACTGAAACGGATATCTGGGCCTACGTCTATATGCAGAACATTCCAATGTCTGATCTGTACCTGGCAGCTGAGCGTCCGGTGGTTGAACGGGACGGCGCCCTGTTCATGTTGGACGACGATCGCTTTCCGCTTAACGAAGGCGAAAAACCGGAAATGCGTTCCATCCGTTTTCGGACACTCGGATGTTATCCATTGACCGCAGCCATAGAGTCCACTGCCACCACTCTCGCTGAAGTCATCATTGAGATGCGCTCCACACACTCCTCCGAACGCTCCGGCAGATTGATTGATAAAGATCAGTCAGCCTCAATGGAAAAAAAGAAAAAGGAAGGGTACTTCTGATGTCTACTGCCAATAAAGCACACCTCGACATGCAGCAGTTTATCGAGTTGGAAAGCTCGAAAAGTATGCTGAAATTCATCACCTGCGGAAGCGTGGATGATGGCAAGAGTACATTGATCGGGCGATTACTCTATGACTCCCAATTACTCTACGATGACCAGTTGGAAGAACTGAAACGGGACAGCAAGGGCCGGCTTTCCACTGAAGAGGATATTGATTTTTCATTACTCGTAGATGGCCTCGCAGCAGAACGGGAACAAGGCATCACCATTGATGTTGCCTATCGTTTCTTCTCTACATCAAAACGAAAGTTCATCGTCGCTGATACACCCGGTCATGAACAGTACACACGCAATATGGCCACCGGTGCATCCACGGCAGAGGCGGCTGTATTGTTGATAGATGCCCGTCTTGGCGTATCCACCCAAACACGCCGGCACGCCTATATCCTTTCGCTGGTTGGTGTTAAACACATCATGCTGGCGATTAACAAGATCGACCTTAAGGCCTAGTCACGCCAGTTATTCGAAGATATTTGCGCGGATTTCGAACACTTTTCGAAAGATCTCGGCTTTAGCAGTGTTTATGCTATCCCGATATCAGCCCTCAAGGGCGACAACATCACCACGCTCAGTGAGCGCATGCCCTGGTTCAAGGGCAAGCCCCTGCTAACTTACCTTGAAGAACTGGATGCACAACGGGACGATTCAAAACTGTTCCGTTACCCGGTCCAGCGTGTCACACGCCCGAATCTGGATTTTCGCGGTTATGCCGGCACAGTGGTTGGCGGTGAGATTGCGGTGGGTGATGAGGTCATGGTAGCCGCCTCGTTAAAACGCAGTCGTATCAAGTCGATCGTGACAATGGACGGTGAACTGCCGCGTGCCGTCAAAGACGATGCTGTAACCCTTGTCCTGGAAGATGAAATTGATATTTCCAAGGGTGATGTGTTGCACAGACCCGGCGAACCACCTGAACGCAGCAATCAATTCCAGGCACACCTCATCTGGATGCATGAAGATCCGATGTTGCCGGAACGCAGTTACCTGATGAGGATCGGCACACAGGACACCTCGGTGCAAATCACCGATCTGAAATATGCCATTAACATTAATACCTCGGAACACATGCCGGCGACCAAGGTGGATTTGAATGGAATCGCAGTGTGCAATTTCGCCACTGCACAGCCCATCGCCTTTGACCCCTATGCGGATAACCCGGAAACCGGTGCGTTCATATTAATTGACCGTATCAGCAACAATACAGTGGGTGCCGGTATGATCGATTTCGGTCTGCATCGTGGACAAAACCTGTCCTGGCAGTCCTTTGAAATCAGTCGTGAGTCACGTGCACGGATGAAGAGCCAGAAACCGCGCGTTATCTGGTTCACGGGTCTGTCAGCCTCAGGGAAATCCTCTATAGCTGACATCGTTGAACAAAAGCTTGCCGCACAAAACCGGCACACCTACTTGCTCGATGGTGACAATTTCCGCCATGGACTCAACAAGGACCTCGGTTTTACCGATGCCGACCGTGTTGAAAACATACGCCGGGTTGCCGAAGTTGCCCGCCTGATGGCCGATTCGGGCCTGATCGTGATGACCGCCTTTATCTCGCCCTTCCGGCGCGAACGCAGAATGGCCAAAGACATTGTCGGAGACATCGAATTTATCGAGGTTTATGTGGATACACCGCTTGAGGTTTGTGAAGCGCGTGACCCCAAGGGCATGTACGCACGGGCCCGCAAGGGGGAAATTCCCAATTTCACAGGTATCAGTTCACCTTATGAGCCACCTGAAAGAGCTGATATCCACCTTGATGCGAGTGAACGCTCAGCTGAAGAACTTGCGGACGAGGTGTTACAGAAGTTACAGATCGACTGAACCGGGACTTCCTCAGACCGGTTCCAGCAACTGGAAAATATTGAAATCCTCGTGGTCCTCATCGGGGACCATTTGGCCGAGCATGGATATACCGGCCTCATGGACTGATTCGGACCGCCCGCTGACGAGCGGGTGCCAGTCTGCCAAACCCCGCCCGTTCGCCAGCCGGCGATAGGCACAACTGCCGGGCAACCAGTCATAAGAATCAATATCGGCCGCTGTCAGTTGCAGACAATCAGGAACTTTTCTCAGACGGTTGGCATAATCCGAACAGCGGCAGGTCGATAAATCCAGTAAGCCGCAGGCGGTATTGGTATAGAAGACCTCGCCGCTGTACTCATCCTCGATCTTGTTCATGCAACATAGGGCACAACCATCGCAAAGTGATTCCCACTCGGCGTTGGTCATCTGCTCCAGTGTTTTGGTTTTCCAGAACTGATCAGTCATCGTATTGTTATTATGACAGGCTTTTAAAACGCCTCCCGCGAAAACCGGTTACCCCGTCAATCGCCAACGTACCAGCCGACTTTCGCCTAGCGCAGGGCAAATGCACGCGCCAGTTGTGACTGTATCTTGCCAACATCCTGGCCAATCACGTCTTTGGGTATCTCCTTGATCACAATTTTTTTGAGATCAGCGACCAGGGATTTGCGTATGACACCCAGAACGGCGGGAGCAGCCAGTAAAACCAATTGGGCAAAATCACCCTTCAGATGCGCGGCCTGAAGCCTATCGACCATCTCTTTTACAAACCTTCTTCGTTGCTCCTCCTTTACACCGGTATTGGGTTCCATAGCGTGCCGGCCCGAACCGGTGCTGTCAAAAGCCCTGCCCGGCGCATCCGAAATCAGGTCTCCCGGATGAGCTGTTCCCTCCTTGTTTGCCAACACATCGACCAGCAAAATATTTCCGGGAAGTTGGCCGCTCGAGTAAATCTGCGCCTCTGCCTGGTTCGCAACAAGAATCCAGATCATTTTCATAAAATTAACTCCTGTCGGATGAAGCTCTTCACCCGGCTTGCAAAAACTCCTACGTTATTAATTTGAGTGGAAAGCACCTAAGTAGTTTCATCCACTACCTGAAATATCCCCCAGCTTTTTAATCAAATCCACGGGAAAGACAATGGTTGAGCTCTTGTCGCCGGCGATTTCTGTCAGGGTTTGCAGGTAACGTAACTGGATGGCGTTGGGTTCGGCACTGAGCGTTTTTGCCGCCTCCACCAGTTCAAACGCGGCCTGCTTCTCACCGGTGGCATGAATGACCTTGGCACGCCGCTGCCGCTCTGCCTCTGCCTGCGCGGCGATGGCGCGAATCATGCGCTCATCCAGGTCGACATGCTTGATCTCGACATTGGCGACCTTGATACCCCAGGCGTCGGTCTGGCGGTCCAGGATCGCCTGGATGTCCTTGTTCAGTGTATCGCGTTCAGACAGCATTTCATCCAGCTCGTGCTGCCCCAGCACTGAGCGAAGGGTCGTCTGCGCCAACTGGCTTACAGCATCCAGGTACTTTTCCACCTGGATGATCGCTTTCTCCGGATCGATGACCCGAAAGTAAACCACCGCGTTGACCTTGACCGAAACGTTGTCACGTGAGATGACATCCTGTGTGGGTACATCCATCACGATAACCCTCAGGTCAACCCGCACCATTTGCTGAACTATCGGAATGATGATGACCAGGCCCGGACCTTTAACCTTCCAGAAACGACCAAGCTGAAAAACCACACCACGCTCGTATTCGCGCAAAATCCTGATCGCACTGAAGACCAGGCCAAAGACGACGAGCAGGACGAGGCCTACTGTATATTCGAACATGTCCCTACTCCTTCATCAAATTAAAGACCGGCACTCACTCATCAGCGGGACGAACGGTCAGGGTGAGACCATCAACACCTGTCACCACGACAGTCTGTCCCTTGCTTAATGGTGAGTCGCTTAAGGCACTCCAGCGTTCACTGTGAACAAATACCTCTCCCTCGTGATAAATATCCGTCAGTGCGGTACCCGTAGAACCAATGAGTTGCTCCCGCCCGGAAACCACGGGTCTGAGCCTG
>JASJFX010000019.1:0-2642 GCA_033791845.1 Lysobacterales bacterium
ACCACGCAAATCCCCGAACAGGTTAGGTCCGTGTTGGGGGAACAGTGATTGCTCTATCTGTGAAAAACGCAAAGTACCACCGATGGGTAGCAGGTTGGTCGTTGTCTCTGGCTGGATACCGGCACGGAAAGTCTCGTGCAAGAACTGCAGAAACAGCTTGGCCAGATAAGTATCGTCGAGATTGCGCCGAACAAAGCCTAACTCTACATCGGTTGTTTCTCGTTCTGTCGAGTCCAACTCTTCGTACTCGTATCCCGCCGAGGTGGTAAACCGATCTGTTAGCATATTGACCACGGGGATGAAATAGGAGCCTCTGAGTTCCCGCTGGGTGGCTCCAAGTTTAAGAATGACCTCCGAGTGATGACCATGTCGGTTCAGGCGGCGATTCGTCCACCGCCCCAAGACCCGCGGTCCCAGGTCAGTATCGTAACCGGCACCGATCGAGATACGATGGCGCTTGTTTGGCACCATGGAAACGTCCAATGGGACGTGATTGTCCACGGCTTCTTCGAATATGGGGTCGATCTTTACCGAAGAGGCGTAAGCCGATGCCATGAGACCCTGTTGAAATCGCAGCAGATCTTCGTTCAGAAAGGGCTTTCCCTTTTCTATCGTGATAAAATCCTGGACCAGGTCCTTGTCGAGAAAATCCTGCTGCATCCTGACCTCACCGAAGTAGTAACGGGGTCCGGTGTCGATCGTCAATTCGATCTCGGCCTGGTTGGTTTCTTTATCGACCCTGACTTGCGCCTTTTCGGGTTTGACCTTGACATACCCCACGCCGGAAACCGCGTCGATGACCGCATTCTTACCTTGTTCGTAGCGTTGGTGGTCGAGTACGTCTCCCACCCTGAGGGGAAAGTCTGCTACCGCTTGTTGGATAGTAGACTCCTTCGCACCGGCGCCGAGCAAGCGGACATCGACCCTGGAAATCGTCAGGGGGGGGCCGACATCCACGACGTAGACGGCAAACCACTTGCCGTTTTTCTCGGTCAACGAGGCCTCAATTTCGGGATTGTAGTAGCCGAAGGGTTCCAGTGCGGCGCGTATCTGATCTGGTGCTTTGGCGTGCAGGCGCTTGAGCCAGGTAACGGTAAAATTTTCGTTGTCCTTGCGTTTCTCAAGATCAAGATAATTCAGCACATTATTCCGATATGTGCGATTAAGCCCTTTTATCTCTATATCTATGGCGGGTCCGGCGAAAGCCACGATGGGATTGATGATAAGCAGCAGGAATAAGACACGAGGCGTGCTGATACAACGGCTTACTTGACTGGTGAAGAAAAACCATACGGTTTGTCCGTGACAATGTCTCACCAGATCAATTGCTCGCCTTATCATCTCGTGCAGATCTTTGAAATACGGGTAAAACGCTGGGCGGCTCAGGCCCTGCCGAAGCCATCAGCGAATTGACCGTCATGTCGCGAAATGGATGCGACCAGATGAATTCGAGCGCCGCATCCAGAAATGCGGCACGCATGCGCTCCGAATTACCGATCTTGGGCACCGGTTGCGGGCTCATTCGCGGGCGAAACGACGACGGTTTAATGCCTGACATGGTGTTATATTACACAGATACCGTATCAGATTAAAAGGTGGCGAAGGCACTGCTTTCCCACTTGATCGTCATCCCGGCATGTTTTTGGCTGCGTTTGCTTGCATCTGGATGGTAGACTTTATAATCCACAGTCTCGCAAGGATGCAGCTCATGCCCACCGGCACTGCGGCAGGAAGCCGCGACAAGGAAGCTGGCGCGTATCGCTATCAACGCCACCAGCCCGAAAACAACCTGCTTTACCGGATAATTGAAACTCATTTTCCGGAATTCACCGCCTATCTTGCCAAGCAGGGCGCGATTTTGCCGCGGTATGTACAGCGCGAATTCGAAGCCTACCTCAAATGCGGTCGCCTGGAACATGGCTTCCTGCGCGTGCAATACAACCACTGCCATGCTGAGCATCTGGTGGCCTTCAGTTGCAAATGTCGCGGTTTTTGCCCCAGTTGCGGGGCGCGTCGCATGGCTGAAAGCGCAGCCTTGTTGGTCGACGAGATCTTGCCCGAACAGCCCGTGCGCCAATGGGTATTGAGCATCCCGTACCCACTGCAATTTCTGTTCGCCACCCAGCCGGCGATCATGACCGGGGTGCTGGGCATCGTGTACCGTGCCATTGCAACGCACCTGATCGATAAAGCCGGTTACACCAGGAAGACTGCTGACACCGGTGCGGACATGCTGATCCAGCGTTTTGGTAGTGCCTTGAATCTGAATATTCATTTTCACATGCTGTTCCTGGACGGTGTTTACATCGCTGGCACCAAGGGTGCAAGCGCCCGTTTTCATCGGGTCAATGAACCCTCCAGTGGTGAACTGAAAGTATAGGAAGTATAAACACCCTTTCTATCCATAGTCAAACCAAAACACATCCTCAAAAACAGCAGCAAAAACAGGAAAAACAGGGGTCAGAGAGCAATTGTTTCTAATATACTAATACACAACATAGGTTGCGCCCTCTTCTCCAATCATTGGTCTGCCTGGTGCACCCAACCGGGTTTGCCTGTTTGTTATTTCTTCAATTTTATCTTTGAAATACGATCTACCTAGCACCAGCTCATGGTTAAGTGATTCACGTATATCATGTAGC
>JASJFX010000020.1:0-10358 GCA_033791845.1 Lysobacterales bacterium
CAGACGCAGTTCCCGTCCGTTCTCGGTTTCCGCGTTTGGATACAAAACCATGGTGATATTCTCGGCCTCGTTCTTGGCCGCCACCGCATCCGAATAGTCACCGGCATTGAATTCTTCCAGGTCAAACTCGTCGGTGGCTGCCGCTGACCACAAACGCAGTGTATTGACAACATCGTTGCGGTAACCGGGGATGGGCAGATCGTAGGGAATCGCCAACACATCCCGTGTATCCACCCAATCAACATGATTTCTACCGAGCGAGTCTTTGTAATGGATTACCCGGCCGCCAAATTTAATTTTCTGTGCGCGCTCGTTACGTTCAACTTCCCAGGGATAACCATCCCTTAGCCAGGCATCCGGTTCTTCCACCTGGCGCCCGTTTTCCAGACGTTGATGAAACATGCCATAGCGATACCGGATGCCATAACCGGCCACGGGTAAGCCCAGGGTGGCGCAGCTATCCAGAAAGCAGGCTGCGAGGCGTCCCAGACCACCATTACCCAGTCCTGCATCCAACTCCTGCTCATGCAGGTCTTCTAAATCCACGCCAAGACGATGCAGAGCCTCTTCAGTCTCTTCCGTTATTCCCAAGTTCAGTAGCGCATTCCTCAACAAACGCCCCATCAAAAATTCCAAAGACAGGTAACATGCCCTTTTGCCCTTGCTTCTTTCCAGGTTGGTGCGGGTCTCGATCCAGCGCTCCTGGAGCCGTTCCCGGGCAGCATAAACCAGCGCCTGGTAAAGAAAGTTTTCATGTTTGCGAATGGTACGTCTACCCAGCATGCGGCTGTGATAATGTATGGTATCCGCCAGGATGTCATCGGCTCCCATGCGCAGCGGGGGCAGGTGCAGTAGCTCCATATCGCCTACGCTGTCAGTTTTTGACTGATCAGTCATTGATTTGTTCTCCGTATTCCCCTTAAACGGGATTGGTAATTTTTAGCATTATTGTCGCCAATGGCGGCAGGTCTATTTGCAAGGATTGCTGGTGCCCGTGTGCGGCAACATCTTCCGTATAAATGTCATCATGCACCCCTACACCACTGCCTCCGTACCTGACGGAATCGGTGTTGAGCAACTCCGAATAACACCCGCCCTTCGGCACACCGATTCGATAACCGGAACGAACCAGCGGAGTAAAGTTACTGACACAAACTACAAAGGCGCCGTCACTGGCACGACGCAACCAGCAAAGCACACTGCTGTCAGCATCCTGCCAGTCTATCCATTCAAAACCTTCATGACTGAAATCCAACTGGTGCAAGGCCGCGGTATCCCGGTACACCCGGTTAAGGTCAGACACCAGGTTTTGAATACCCTGGTGCAGCGGCTGTTCAAGCACATGCCAGTCAAGGGATTGATCGTGATTCCACTCTTTTTCCTGCGCGATCTCGGCACCCATAAACAATAGTTTCTTGCCCGGGTGGGCGTACATAAAGCCGTAATAAGCACGTAGATTGGCAAAACGCTGCCATTCATCACCCGGCATGCGGCCAAGTAAGGAACGCTTGCCATGCACAACCTCATCGTGTGACAGGGGCAGGACAAAATTTTCATCAAAGGCATAGACCAGACCGAAGGTCATCTTGTCATGATGATATTTGCGATGTACCGGGTCTTCGCTCATATATGCCAGCGTGTCATTCATCCAGCCCATGTTCCACTTATAGGTAAAACCGAGACCTCCCGCGTCTGTAGGCCGCGATACACCGGGCCAGGCGGTAGACTCTTCTGCGTAACTGGTGGCGCTGTACGTATGGATAATTGAATTGAGCTGACGCAGGAATTCAACCGCTTCGAGATGTTCGTTGCCGCCAAACTCATTCGCAACCCACTCACCCTTTTCACGGGAATAATCCAGGTAAAGCATCGAAGCCACGGCGTCGACACGCAGGGCATCGATATGAAAACTATCAATCCAGTAAAGTGCGCTGCCTACCAGGTAATTGATCACTTCCCGGCGGCCGAAATTGAAAATCAGTGTTCCCCAGTCCGTGTGCTCGCCCTTGCGGGGGTCCTCGTGCTCATAAAGGGCGGTTCCATCCAGACGCCGGAGACCGTGCTCATCTTTTGGAAAATGGGCGGGCACCCAGTCCATGATGACGCCAATACCCTCCTGGTGAAACCGGTCGACCAGGAAGCGGAAATCATCCGGATCGCCAAACCGTTGTGTCGGTGCATACATGCCGATGGGCTGGTAACCCCAGGAACCATCGAAGGGATGTTCGGTTACCGGCATCATTTCTACGTGTGTAAAGTTCATTTCCTTTACATAAGTCACCAAATCATCAGCCAACTCACGATAAGTCAGAAACCGGTTATTCTCGCCGCGTCGCCAGGAACCGAGGTGCACCTCGTAAATGCTGATGGCCTGATCCATTCTCGGGTCAGGGGTTTTCTTTTTGTTCCACTCAGCATCGCGCCAACGATATTTGCTCTCATAAACCACCGATGCATTACCCGGCGGGGCTTCATGAAACTGCCCCAGGGGGTCGGACTTAAAAGGCAAAAGCTCGCCCTGTTTGTCCAGTAATTCAAATTTGTAATAGGTGCCCTGCCCCACCCCGGGAACGAATATTTCCCACAAACCGTTACCGGGGTGCAAACGCATCACATGACAGCGTCCATCCCAGTTATTGAACTCACCAACAACGCTGACACGTGAGGCATTAGGCGCCCAGATCGCAAAGAACGTACCGCTGACACCCATTGAGCGGGCGGGATGTGCACCCAGCTTCCTGAAGATATCCCGGTGTGATCCCTGTCCCATCAGGTAGAGATCGAGATCACCCAGCATGGAAGGAAAACGATAGGCATCCTCAACTTCCCAACTGTTACCATTCGCCTGTGTGATACGAAAACGGTAATGGCGCTTTCGTGGCGGCATTTCCACCTCGAATATGCCATCCGGCTGAACCCGCTGCATCGGCACGGGATCTTCGACACCGTCCAGTAAAAGCGCCACGGTATCAGCCTGGGGCTGAATCGTCCGGACAATTCGCTTACCACCCTCCCGGTGCAGTCCGTAAAGGGAAAATGGATTACCATGCCGGCCACCGGCCAATGCATTAAGCGTCGATTTATTTAAACGGGTCATATAGGTCTTTAACAAGGTTTTCTAACGTGTGTGGTGCAACGACTGTTCCAGCATACCGGGGGTGACCAGCGTCCGCCCACCCTTCGTTACGCGAAAACCCCTGGCACGGTCTTCATCATGATCTACACCAATCTCCGTACCTTCCGGGATGACACATCCACGGTCGATAATCGCTCCGACAATCGTGCAGCCATCCAGAACTTCACATTCCGGCAGAATCAATGAATCGACGATACGGCTATATGAATGAATTTTGCAATTGGAAAAGATCAGTGACTTCTTGACGCTGGCACCGGAAATAATACAACCCGCTGATACCATGGAATCGATCGCCTCACCGCGTCTGTCCGCATGATCGAAAACAAATTTCGCAGGAGGCGACTGGAGTTGTTCGGTCAAAATTGGCCAGTCCTTGTCGTACAGGTCAAGCTGGGGTACAACGGAAACCAACTCCATATTGGCCTCCCAATAGGCATCCAGCGTACCCACATCCCGCCAGTAAGCCTGTTGCCCCGTTTTCGGATCACGAAACGGGTAAGCAAAGACCTGGTACTTGTCGATGATCGATGGAATGATGTCTTTACCGAAGTCATGGTCAGAGCCTGGCATATCGGCATCCCTGATGACCTGCTCATACAGGAACTCTGTGTTGAAAATGTAGTTACCCATGGATGCAAGACAATAGCCTTCCTTGCCGGGAATCGACGCAGGGTGCTCCGGCTTTTCATTGAATTCAATCACACGACCATTCTCATCCACGGTCATCACACCAAACTGACCTGCAGCCTCTTCCAAGGGCACTTCTATGCAGCAGACTGTCATGTCCGCTTCTTTTTCAGCATGGAAAGCGAGGAAGTTACCGTAATCCATCTTGTAAACATGGTCACCCGAAAGGATTAGCACGAACCTTGGGTGATGCGTACGGATGATATCGAGATTCTGAAACACCGCATCTGCAGTACCCAGGTACCAGTCATCTCCGGTACGCTGTGAAGCCGGTAAGATCTCAACGAACTCGCGATCTGATGAACGAAAACCGGTCCAGCCATGCACCAGGTGACGAATCAACGAGTGCGCCTTGTACTGGGTCGCCACGCCGATGCGTCGAACACCCGAGTTGATGCAGTTGGACAAGGGGAAATCAATGATTCGCAGTTTGCCGCCAAAATAGACGCCCGGCTTGGCGCGCCAGTCGGTTAGCTCATAGAGACGGGATCCACGACCGCCGGCAAGAATCATGGCCACTGTGTCACGGGTTAATAGACTTACATAACGGCCCTCGTCCGCTGCATTTTTAGTGGGCATCAGTTTGTCCTCTTACGATAAAGTTTCAGACAAAGTGTAACGTGAATTGCTCAGGAGCGGGCAGCTTCCTTAATTAAATTGGCAACAGATTTACAAAATTCCGGTGATAACTGTTCTGCAGTCACCCGCCAGCGCCAATTATTTGATGTCGTGCCCGGTGTATTCAAGCGCGCATCCGATCCCAGGCCAAGAAAATCCTGTATTGGAACAATGGCCAGCCTGGCTTGAGAGTTGAACGCCAAACGAATCATGTCCAGGTGAATGGTTTCTTCTTTACCGCAAGTGACCTTGATGGCGTTCTTGCGGGTTTCAATGATTTCTTGCTCAGACCGGATATCTTCATTTCCGCCATTGAACCAACCCACCGTCGTGTCATTGTCATGGGTGCCGGTATAACAAACACAATTTTCATAGACATCAGACAGATTAAAAGCCGGGTCACTTACTTCAAACTGAAGTACCTTCATACCTGGAATGTTGTGACGGTGGCGCAGGGCATCCACTTCGGGTGTAATGACACCGAGGTCTTCGGCCACAATGGGTAAGGTGCCCAGGGCTTCCTTCATGGAATCAAATAAAGCCGCCCCAGGGCCTGGAATCCACTTGCCGTTGCGCGCAGTTTCAGCGCCGAATTCAACTGACCAATAGGCTTCAAAACCACGAAAGTGATCAATCCTGACGAGGTCCATCTGACCGGCAGCATGCTGTATACGTTCTATCCACCACTGGTAACCATTGGACTCATGGAAACTCCAGTCGTATAGAGGGTTACCCCAGAGCTGACCATCATCGCTGAAATAGTCCGGTGGAACACCGGCGATATGGGATGGGCGGCCATTCCTGTCGATCATCAGGATTTCAGGGTGAGCCCAGGCATCAGCACTGTCCAAGGCGATATAGATGGGCATATCACCAAACAGGAGGATAGCGTTCTCCCGGGCATATTGCCTTAGCGTTTGCCACTGCTGATCAAACAGAAACTGGGTGATCTTGATGTTCTCAATGACCTTGCGATGGGATTCTTCCACCTGCTGCATGACATCCGGATCACGATGGACAAAAGAACTGTCCCACTCGGGCCAGGCACGCTCTTCGTGCATGGATTTGAGAACACGGTAGACGGCGTAATCGTTTAACCAGGCTTTGCCATGTAATTCCAGAAAATTCTTATAAGCTTCCTGCAAGCCGGCATCTGCCACTAAAGAAAAACGTTCTGCAGCCCGGGTCAGCAAGGCATGTTTTTTCGGAATCAGCTGCCCATAATCAACTTGCCCGGTGGATAGCCCTGTGAGACCTTCGGCCTCCTCTACACTCAACAATCCAAGCCGAATGAGGGGTTCAATACCGATCAGCATTTCATTGCCTGCAAATGCCGATAAGGGTTGATACGGTGAATCACCATAGGCAGTGGGGCCGGTTGGCAGAAACTGCCACACGTGAATTTTCATTTCGACCAGCTTGTCGATGAAAGCCAGTGCACTATCGCCAATATCTCCAATTCCATACGCACCGGCCAACGAAGCAAAGTGGATACCCACACCGGCCTTTTTCCTTCGGGACAAAATTCCAGGTTTTTCCATGGCGACTTGGTTTGTCTTTAACTGATAATTCATTTTTAACCTTTTGGACTTCTGCAGGCGTAACACACAGTCGCTCATGTCAACATCGCCGGATTAGCCAGGGCTTTTTACCCAATTACCAGCTTGGTAGTAGAAGGCTAGAGACGTCCGTTAATGGGTGCAAGTTACTGCAAACGTATTCAGTTCAATGTGGCCCGACAGTTTCTGCGAATATATTTATCGTGAGTGGGCATACTCAGGGCAGTTTCCCTCATTAAACGGTGTAAACCCGCCAACCTGCCTTCTGCATCAACCTCGTTGCGCTCATCCACCAACGGATCGTAGCGCTGTGGCCAATTGCCCTGTCCAATATGCACCGCCAGCCAACTGGGGTTCTGAAACAGTTCGAAGCCTTCGGTCACGAGGCGGCCATAATGCCGGAAATGATCTATCTTGTATTGCAATGTAGCAGGTATCGACATGTTGGCAACGTAACGCCAAAGGGCAGTATCATCACGTTCCGTGACGCAATAGTGCAGGATAATAAAATCGCGGATACGTTCATATTCCTGGGTGGTCAGCCGGTTGAATTCCTCAATGACCAGCGGATCAAAATCACGGTCAGGGAATAGCGCAAGAAAACGTGTAATACCGGTTTGGATCAGGTGCAGCGCGGTTGATTCCAATGGCTCCATAAAACCACCGGACAAACCGATGGCGATGCAGTTACGATTCCAAAAGCGTTTGCGTCTGCCGGTGGTAAAACGCAGTAGCCTTGGATCTGCCAGCGGTTTGCCATCCAGGTTAGCCAACAGGGTTGCAGACGCCTCATCATCCGAAATGTAATCACTGCAATAGACATGCCCGTTGCCGGTTCGATGTTGCAATGGGATACGCCATTGCCAACCGGCATCAGTGGCTGTTGACCGTGTATATGGCGTGAACTCACCTGCCCGTTCGCAGGCAACTACGACTGCTCTGTTAACCGGTAGCCAATGGGTCCAGTCCTCAAATCCGGTTTCCAGGGCGGTCTCTATCAGCAATCCTCTGAAGCCGGAGCAATCAATAAACAAATCAGCGCCAATCTCACTGCCATCCTGCATGACGACATGTTTGATAAAACCATTCTCAGCATCCAGTTTCACATCAACGACGCGTCCCTCGGTACGTTTTACACCACGCGCCTCGGCATACTTACGCAGATACTTCGCATACAGGCCGGCATCAAAATGATAGGCATAATCGTAGGTGGATTGAACCAGGCGTGGATCATGGGTCGGCTGATTGAATCTGCATTGGGAAGCGGCAACCCAGGCCATGGAATATTCGTCCAGTGGTGTTGTATTACCCTGTGCGCGGGCGCGTAACCAGTAATGGTGTAAGGGCACCTTGTCAAAATCAGCACCATACTGACCGAATGGGTGAAAATAACTGTGGCCCTGCTTGCCCCAGTTCACAAACTGGATACCAAGCTTATACGTGCCCTGGGTGTTTTTCAGAAAATCGTGCTCATCGATACCCAGGCTGGCATTGAACAGCTTCAACGGTGGAATGGTGGCTTCACCCACACCAACAATGCCGATTTCATCTGATTCGACCAACTCGACCTGGCAGTCACCGGTGAGATTTTTTGCCAACGCTGCAGCCGTCATCCATCCGGCAGAGCCACCACCAATGATGGCGATACGACGTATATTCCGATTGTTCGTTTCCATACCCAACAGTTTAACAAGATTGAACTGTTTTCAGATATTTACATACGTATTCATGGCGTATGAAGGTATTCACCGTCTTTGTTTGTACACTATCTTTGCCGATGACAGGGTAATATTGAACAGGCTCCTCATCCACGGAAGATCATCAGAGTTTATGCACAAGCTGATTTTTGGCTTTAGGGTTTCGGTTCTCAGCGCACTTTTTCTGGGTTGTGCGGTGTTGCTGTTTTCATGCTCACTTCCTGATGAAGATGATGTCCAGGAAAATCCCTACCAGCAGCCAGAGGATGATTCATTGATTATTCAGGCCCCAAACGGCAAAGCCGTTATCTACCAAGTCTTCCCGCGCTTATTCGGCAATACGATCACACGCAACAAACCCTGGGGAACGATTGAAGAAAACGGTGTGGGCAGGTTTGATGACTTCACCCATGAAGCACTGCAAGGTATCAGGGAGTTTGGTGTGTCGCATATCTGGTATACCGGTGTCCCACACCACGCCCTGATTCGTGATTACACCATGTACGGTATATCCAGTGACGATCCGGATGTAGTCAAAGGACGTGCAGGCTCGCCCTATGCGGTCAAGGATTATTACAACGTCAATCCTGATTTGGCGACAGATCCGGCAAACCGCTTGCAGGAATTCAAAGCCCTGGTTGAAAGGACCCACCAGCATGGCATGAAAGTGATCATCGATATTGTACCCAACCATGTCGCACGTCATTACCAGTCGATTTCAAAACCTGCGGGGGTTAAAGATTTCGGTGAAAATGATGAAATCAGCGTCGAATATGCACGAGACAACAACTTCTACTATATCGTTGGCGAGTCTTTCAAAGTCCCTGTTTCAAACGACGGCTATCAACCCCTTGGTGGTGAGCGACATCCGCTGGCAGATGGCAAATTTGACGAGACGCCAGCCAAGTGGACCGGTAATGGCTCACGCAAGGCCCAACCGGACATCGATGACTGGTATGAGACCGTCAAGATTAATTATGGTATGCGACCCGATGGAAGCTACGATTTTGACCGCCTGCCGGATGTCTATCGTAGCAAGGGTTTCCTGGAACACTATGAATTCTGGCGAAACAGGGACGTGCCGGACTCCTGGAAAAAATTCCGCGATATTGCACTTTACTGGACGGATTTTGGCATCGATGGGTTTCGCTACGACATGGCCGAGATGGTGCCGGTCGAGTTCTGGAGCTATCTGAATTCCGCCATCAAGATGCGTAATCCCGAGGCCACTATCATTGCAGAAGTCTACAACCCGGATTTATACCGGGACTACATTCATCTTGGCAAGATGGATTACCTGTATGACAAGGTTGACCTTTATGACACCCTGAAACTGATTATGCGGGACAAGGCACCGGCTTCGAGCCTGTTACCCATCATCGACAAATACACCGATATCGATCAGCACCTGTTGCATTTCCTCGAAAACCACGATGAACAAAGGATCGCCAGTCCCGCTTTTGCCGGTGATGCAAACAAGGGCAAACCCGCGATGGTGGTTTCAGCCCTGATCGGCAGGGGACCCACCATGCTATTCTACGCCCAGGCGCTGGGTGAACCGGCTGAGGGCGACGCAGGATTTGGTGACCCGACACGCACAAGCATATTCGATTACTGGGGCATACCCAGCCTGCAACGCTGGATAAACGATGGCAAGTTTGATGGTGGCCGGTTAACTGCACAGGAACAATCGCTGCGGCACTTTTATGTTAAGTTGCTTTCCTTCAGTGCTAATAGCCCGGCCTTGAACGGGCAATACGCTGACCTGCACGAATATAACCTCGAATACGCTGCAAATTATGATGAACGGCTTTTCTCTTTCTCGCGCTGGGATTCTGATGAGAAACTGGTCATTATCAGCAATTTCTCAGACAGAAAAACCTACCGGTTCGACCTCCTGATTCCGGCCCGTATAGTTGACGTCTGGAACCTGTCCGATGGCCGTTATGAGCTGGTTGATATCCTTTCTGATGTACCGGATCACCTGGTTGTGAGCCGGGGCACGGGAACGATTCAGCTTTCCCTCGCACCCCTGGAGTCAAAAATCATCCGGATGAATGCGACAGAATCGCCTGGTAATTAAGATACGACAAAGTCGCTCGGTGTTAACAGTGATATTTGTAATATGTCAGATTTGATCTTTCGGGCAGCGTCCGATTAGATCAGGTCAAGTCGTCCGCTTTTTGTGACAAAGCTGCTAGTCATTAATCATCATTTTCTGCGTGATAAAGTGGCGCTATCGGCCAGATAAGCAGTCGTAAGCCGTCGATTTCAATAGCAAACATTAAAGTTCAGGTGTATAGTCTAGTTGCGTTCTTGAACGCTATTACATCGCCAGATTATTCATAAAAGTCTGCAAATAAGAACCCAATAACCTCCCGATCCATTAGCGGTTCAGGCCGCACTCATTACTGAGTATCAAGTGATCATTTGAAGGAGGGATACCTATGAAATTCATTCAATCAATTATCGCTGCTGGAGCAATTCTGTTAACCGGTTCTATCGATGCTATACCGCCAGCCCCTGAAATCGCTCTGGCTCAAATGGAGATCACCGTTCCGGTCACCATGGATTCACTTGTCAACGGCACGGCTCTCGCCACTACCATTGCTGACGCGCCAGACGGGTCGATCATCCTCATACCATCCGAGACGTACGACC
>JASJFX010000021.1:0-14302 GCA_033791845.1 Lysobacterales bacterium
AAGATCCATTATTTTTCTCCGTTAGTCTTCGTGCACATTGAATTTCTGGTCGAGTTTTTTCATTTTATGGGCGTAGAAAAAAATCAGGACCACGAAGATATACATTGAACCCTGTTGGGCAAACCAGAAGCCCAGCCTGTAACCGCCAATCTTGATAGCGTTAAGCTGGTCAACCAGGATGATTCCAAATAGGTATGACACGACGAACCAGATGCTGAGGCACAATGCCACCAGCTTCAGGTTTGCGATCCAGTAAGCTTGTCTTTGTGTTTGTTCACTCATGGGGTAGCCTCTCTCAGATGGTAAATTCCCGATCGCTATGTTACGTTGAGACCACAAGCATAACGCTCCTACTTTAGTCGTAGAGAGCGTTCAACCTTAAGAATGGTCCGTCGAATAATACTGATAAAACTTCGAGACATATGCTTAATCCCTGGAAGCTAAGCCTGATCGTACTGGCCTATATGGGCCTGCTATTTGCGATCGCGTGGTACGGTGACAAGCAAAGGATCGGGCGCGATCATCGCAAGTTCAAGGCCATTATTTACTCGCTTTCACTGGCGGTTTACTGCACATCATGGACGTTTTACGGGGCCGTCGGCAGTGCGGCTTCCACCGGCTGGGGCTTTTTGCCCATCTACCTTGGGCCGGTACTGATGATGCTGTTCGGCTACGATATCATCCGTCGAATTGCCGTCACCAGCAGAGACCAGCGCATCACTTCCATTGCGGACTTCATTGCCTATCGATATGGCCGTAGCCACACGATTGCAGTGCTGGTCACATGCGCCGCAGTTATCGGTGTGGTGCCTTATATTGCTCTGCAGCTCAAGGGCATCACGACCGGCATCAATGTGATCACACGGGCAACGGGCAACACCTCTGTTGTGCCCGACCAACTCCCTTTGTACATCGCCTTGTTATTGGCCGCTTTTGCGATAATGTTTGGTACCCGGAACATGGATGCCAGCGAACATCAGCGGGGATTGATGTGGGCAATCGCCTTCGAATCGATGGTCAAGTTACTTGCCTTTGTTGCCATTGGTCTGTTCGCCATATTCGGTATATTCAACGGTCTCGGCAGTGTTGCTGAGACCATGCGTGACAATGCCGACTACCAGCAATTGTTTACCCCATGGAGATTACCGGAGGGCTTTGGAATCCAACTGATTCTGGGCATGGTGGCTATCCTGTGCCTGCCTCGCCAGTTCCATGTGGGCATCGTGGAGTTCCGGGACACGACCGATCTGCGTGTCGCGCGTTGGATATTCCCGGCCTACCTGATCGTGTTCGCTGCGTTGATCATACCCATTGCCCTGGCCGGACTAACACAGTTTTCCGGCCAACAGGTTAATCCCGATACCTACGTATTATCCCTGCCGCTGGCGTTTGACCGGCCCGTGCTTACCATGCTGGCGTTCCTGGGCGGGTTTTCTGCAGCCACCGGCATGGTCATTGTTTCTACGGTCGCGCTGGCAATCATGATCAGCAATGACATCGTGATGCCCTTGCTATTACGCAGCGCCGTGACCAAGGGCCGCGGCCAGCGTGACCTCTCTCAAACCCTGTTGCGTGTCCGCAGGATATCAATCCTGCTGCTCGTTCTTGCGGCCGTTGCCTATTACGAGGCCATCGAAGCGGGAGTCCCGCTTGCCTCTATTGGCCTGTTATCCTTTTCAGCCGCCGCACAGTTCGCGCCGGCCATGTTAATCGGAATCTATTGGCGGGGGGCCAGCAAAACCGGCGCTATCTGGGGTCTTTCACTGGGTGTCGCGAGTTGGGTTATCTGGTTGCTACTGCCATCTGTCACCACCGGTGATCAGCAACAAACCCTGTCCAGCATCATTCCTTCAATGAGCTTTAACCAGGGTGCAATGTTTTCGCTGGTATTAAACGCGACAGCGATTATCCTCGTATCCCTGTTCAAACCGGATAAAGAATCAACCACGGCAAGCGGTGCTGACGCGGAGATTAACAACGGTTTGATCACCATTGAGGAACTGGAAAACACCATTGGCCGCTTCCTCGGAATGAATAGAACGCGCAAGGCCCTGAGAACTCACCTGGGCTTACCCAAAGTATCACCGGGTGCACTGGCAACGCCGGAAACAATCCAGTTCGGAGAACGCCTGCTGGCCGGTGCCATCGGGTCGGCCTCTGCAAGAACCGTGTTAAGTACGGCATTGCATCACCAGGGCCTGGGACCCGAGGCAGTCATGGAACTGCTGGACCGAACATCACAGGCGGTGCAGTTCAATCGTGAATTACTGGAGTCAACACTTGATAACATTTCACAGGGTGCCGCCGTTGTTGACCAGGGTTTACGCCTGGTGGGCTGGAATCGGCGTTACATGGATTTGATGGACTACCCGGAAGGTACTCTGTATATCGGAAAACCGATTTCAGAGCTGATGGAACTGAATGCGAAACGGGGATTGATTGACGACGAGAAAAATGAAATAGAAAAACGTCTAACACATTTACGCAGTGGCCAGGATTATCGATACGAACGCAAATGGCTGGGCAACAAGGTCCTCGAAATCCAGGGTAACCCCTTACCAGGGGGTGGTTATGTCACAACTTTCACCGACATAACACATTTCAAGGACATCGAGCACGAATTGCAACTGGTCAACGAGACACTGGAACAACGTGTCCAGCAGCGCACTGTCGAGCTCAGTAAAGCCAATACCGAACTGGAACAAGCCAGGCTGGCCGCCGAAGAAGCCAACCACAGCAAGACCCGCTTTCTCGCAGCCGCCAGTCATGACCTGCTGCAACCCATGAATGCCGCCAGCCTGTTTGTTTCCATATTGCGTCAGCAACAGGAAGGGTCCGATGATGAGCAGTCACAACTGGTAAAACGTATTGACCGCAGTCTCAAAGCCTCTGAGCAGTTGCTGAGCGCTTTACTGGACATATCCAAACTGGACTCCGGCATGTATGACCCGGAACCCGAATCCATCAGCGTTACCGATTTGTTTGAGCAATTACGCAGACGGTTTAAGGCCCTGGCAGGTAATCACAATCTGGTCTTAAGGGTTCGCCCGATGGATCGTATCATTCACAGTGACCGAAACCTGTTATATCGCATATTGCAAAACTTTCTGGCCAACGCTATCCACTACACCGAAACCGGCGGAGTGCTGCTAGGCTGCAGGCTACGAGGGGGCAAGTTGCGGATCAGCATCTGGGATACCGGTGTCGGTATAGCCGAGTCTGAAGTGAAGGCCATTTTCCAGGAATTTCACCGCCTGGATTATGCCCGCCGTCTGGATGAAAAGGGACTGGGGCTGGGGCTTGCAATCTGTGACCGGATTGCGCGGATGCTGAATCACGAAATAGATGTCAGTTCGCAACCGGGACATGGAAGCTGCTTTTCAGTCACGGTGCCACTGGCCCTGGATACCGATCCGGCGCCGTCAGAGACCCCGGTCATCATCCAAACAGCACCGACCGGCCTGAAAGACCTGGTCGTATTGTGTGTGGATAACGAGCCCGACATACTCGAGGCCATGAACCTGCTTCTTGACCGCTGGGGCTGTACTACCGTATTGCTGGCCGAGACCCAGGCACAGGCTGCGCAGCAGGTGCTCATACATGGAACACCCGATTTCGTATTGATGGATTATCAGCTCAACGATCAAAGCAATGGTCTGCAAGTGATGCAACACCTGGACAAAATTCTCGCGACCCAACTGCCGGCCATTGTCATAACTGCCGACCGTTCAAGCGAACTGGAGGAAACCGTTAAAGACAGGGGTTATGGACTTTTACGCAAACCGATCAGACCGGCAGCATTACGGGCGCTCATGACCAACATGATGAAAACCAAAACATAGTGTAGTGTCAACCCTGTGACGTAGGATCAGGGTTGACACTACACCAGGAGCCTGTCGGGTTTACGACACAGGCAGCATGACATCCAGTTTACTTGCAGCCAACACGGCCTGGGTTCGGTTACTGACTCCCAGTTTATTCATGATTGCCGTCACATGCGCCTTGACCGTAGCCTCCGAAATACCCATGTCGTAGGCAATCTGTTTATTCAGCATCCCCTGCGAGACCATCATTAACACCTTGAATTGCTGTGGCGTTAATTTCGACATGCGCTCAGCCAGTGCCAACTCGGAAACATTCTTACCCGGCAAATTAGCTTGCGTCGAGACCGGCGCCCATATTTCACCCATCAGGATGTCGTTAATCGCATTGGTAATCGTCTTGATATCGGAGGACTTGGGGATAAAACCGGCAGCGCCATGATCCAGGGCGCGCTGGATAACGACCGGATCCTCATTTGCAGAAATCATCACTACCGGAACGCTGGGGTAACGTTTGCACAGGTAGACCAGTCCGGCGAAACCACTGACACCGGGCATATGCAAATCCAACAGAACCAGGTCAACGTCCTGATTCTCATCGACCAGCAACTGCAGGGATTCAAACGAATTGGCTTCCAGAAAAGTCGTCTCACCCTGACTGGCCTGCAGCGCTTCCTTGATTGCAGTGCGGAACAACGGGTGATCATCGGCGACAATCACCTTTTCAGCCTGCAATGCAATCAAGCGATTTGCCATCAGCTTTTCATTCTGACCAGTTAACCGTATATGCGTCAGTGTATAAGCACATCAGCATTACATTTTCAGCAATCTGAGAAATCTTGTCCATGCGATGCACCCTTAATTTAGACTGATCTTTGATTCTCGCACCCAAGTGGCGACCACACCCATTAGACATTGGTCGACAACATCACCGATAGTCACTTTTCACCGATAGTCGTTTTTCAAGATTCGGTAAGACCTCCGAAAACAGATTATTAGACCAAAGACTAATACACCCACGGACTGAACTTAAGCATTATTGCGGACGCACACAACTCATTAAATTGAAGGAGAGGCTATCATGGCCCAAAAATCGTTAAGAAAGACCCTTCTGAGCCTGTCAATTGCAGCAGTTCTAGGCTGTAGCTGGTCTGGCAGTGTCTTTGCAGACGGGGACAGTACAGAAGCGCTTGAGCAACGTATTACTGAGCTCGAGGCACTGGTTCACAAGTTGCTGCAAAACCAACAGGCACCGGTCGCACCAGCCGCGCCTGTTGATACAGCGGCCATCGAGGCAAAAGCAGAAGAGGCTGCTGAAGCCAAGGTGACCGCCATGCTGGGCGAGCACGAAGCAGCTGTGGCGGAAAAAACCCACAAACACAGCTACAAATTTGGCGGTTATATCAAGCTTGATACGATCTACAGTGACTATGGCGCTGGCTCCTACTCCGGTGCAGGCCGGGATTTCTATATTGCCGGCACCGTGCCGGTGGGGCCTAAAGGCGCGGATGGCGAAAGCTACCTGGATCTCCATGCCAAGGAATCACGTATTAACTTCCGCAGCACTCATCTTCTGGACAATGGCTCCAAGCTGGGTACGTTCATCGAGATGGACTTCCTGTTATCCGGCCAGGGCAACGAACGTGTTTCCGGTTCATACTCTCCGCGCCTCCGCCACGCCTTCCTGACGTATAACAACTGGTTATTCGGCCAAACCTGGATGACTTTCTTTAATGTTGGCGCATTGCCCGAGAACCTCGATTTCGTTGGTCCGGCTGAGTCAACCATATTCGGTCGCCAGGCCATGATTCGTTATACCACCGGTAACTGGCAGTTTGCCATCGAAAATCCGGAAACGACCATCACGCCCTACGGCGGAGGCGGCCGCATCGTCACGGATGACAACAAGGTTCCCGATCTCGTATTGCGTTACAACCTGAAAGGCGACTGGGGAGGTTTCACGGCTGCAGGTATCGTACGGCAATTGAGGTATGAAGGCGTAGCTGGACCTCTGAGTGTCAGCGACTCCGAGACCGGCTGGGGCATCAGCCTGTCAGGTAAGTTCGTGTTTGGCAACAAGGACGATTTTCGCTGGATGGCGAGCACCGGCTCAGGCATGGGTCGCTATATGGGTCTGAACACGGCTAACGGCGCTGTTCTTAATGAGGATGGTAAATTGAAAGCCATTGATTCTACCGGTGTCTTTGGTTCATACCGTCATCTGTGGAGTAGCAAATGGCGTAGTAACTTCACCATTGGCTATCTGGCCGTTGACAACGATATCAGCCTGACCGGTTTGGGCGTCACCAAGAATGCGACGAGCTACCATATCAACGCAATCTACAGCCCACTACCCAAACTCGACTTCGGTTTAGAGTTCATGTATGCCGACCGCGAGGTTGAAAGTGGTGATGACGGAGACCTGACACGCCTCCAGTTCTCAGCGAAATACGCTTTCTGATCAACCAGCAGGCCCGGTCACCCCGACCGGAGAAAAAGAAAAACGGACCTCTCACGAGGTCCGTTTTTTTTTGGTTGTCGTAGGGTGGGTAACTCGTTACCCACGCGTTTCTCCGGTTGAATCCTAACGGTGGGTAACGAGTTACCCACCCTACGTACCCACGCGTTTCTCCGGTTGAATCCTAACGGTGGGTAACGAGTTACCCACCCTACGTACCCACGCGTTTCTCCGGTTGAATCCTAACGGCGCGTAACTAATTACACACCCTACGTACCCACGCGTTAACCCGGTTGAATCTTAACGGTGGGTTACAAGTTACGCACCATTTCATCCGGCCGCAGGGTGCATAACTCGTTACGCACCATAAAGGGTCATCCAACGCCGTCCTGGCTCACTGCAGAAAACGCGTGGGTAACAAGTTACCCACCCTACGTGAAGCTCAAGTCCAGTGATATCTGAACAAGTCAGAGCCGGAAGACGGGTGTAATTAGAGGGTTCATTATTTATCGATGGTGTAGGAGACATCAAGGCCCGTCTCCCGTTGACCGGAAGTCACCTTCACACCAAATCCCCTCTTAAGGTCGTAACGTGCGCTAATCACATTCTCATCTTCAAACAGGCTGATGCCATAACTGACATACAGCCTGGGTGCAATATAGGTACCCACATCAAAACCACTGACCCCCTGCCCCTGGTCAAAATCAGAGCCGGTAATCAGCAGGGTCCAGGCACGGTCCTCGTTTGTAACAGGAACGGTATAGGCCTCCAGCACAGGGCGTTTGAGACTGCCAATCACCTGGACACCAGCGCGGCGTATCTGGGTATTACCAAAAATATCCCGTCCCGCCCTGATATTCAGCAATGGATTATCTGCAGGAACCCCGGGGAAACTAATGCTACCGTTGTTGATATCCAGCCTTGGCCCATAGACATCAACCTTGCCTTGCAAAGTATAGGCACCATCGGCCATGGGGACGGGCTCACCACTCCAGTTGAACCTTGTGCTGCCGCTGATACTGGTTTCTATTCCGGGGACCTTAATTAGTACATCATCACCGAATGCCACCTCCAACTGGCCATAAACCTGGGTCTTCACAGGCGCTTCAGTTGCTTCAGGCTCCACTGCACCCTCCGGGGTTTCAATCACCAGGTCTTCACTGTCCCTGACCTCCCCAAGCAGCAGGTTTTCCGGTGTCAAACGCGCACTGGGGACAATCACCTGTCCACTAATATCGATACGTTGTGGACTAAGCCCTAATGTGAGATCGGTGTCGGTGAGTATTTTCAGCGTATCCGTGTTAACCAGCAATAACTGTTCGCCGGCAAGCTCAACTTCCAGTTTTACCCTTTCCAGGTCTTCAAAAAGAAAACCACCTTTCAATGATGCTACACCCTCCCCCGCACGGAACTGACCTTTGAAGCTGCCGCGGTCACGCTGTGTCACCCGGCCTTCAAACTCAATATCTTCCAGCTGAAACCCGATGGGGGCATAGTGGATAAATCCATTTGATAACTTGAATGCACCGTCAAACTCAGGATCCGAGACGCTTCCTCCCAGCAGAATATTTGACTCAAATCGGCCATCTACCGCGTCCATACCGGGTAAGGCCAACTGTCCAAGCAACTTCAAATGATCCAGTTGAGCTATGGCGCGTCCCTGGATTTCCCGCCTTCCGTCTACAACGATATCGAGAACATCGAAATCGACATCAATAAATCCGGTGCCCGGAAACTCAACATCAAGAACACCGGATTCGAGGTTGCCGTTTCGCAGACTGAATGCAAACCTGCCTTCATTGCTCTGCGTCAGTACATCATCATCCAGAAGATCCAGTACCCGCCCGGCCGTGATGCGGAAATCTGCTCCACCGGTTGGTGGACCATCATGTGGCTGATTCCATTCCATCCGGCCTTCAAGCAACTGCTCAAAATGGACATCCAGTTCCAGCAAATCCCGCAGGTAATCAAACGGAACTGACTTGGCGTCAGCCACCAACGACCAGTCACCATTGCTTTGGTAATCGAGGCCAAGACATAAAGATCCACCTGCATTTTCGGACAGGCATGCCGGCTCAATTAACACGGAACCGGCAGACCATTTAAAGGCTGCCGGCTCAAGCAATTCAAATGTGTAGGCCGGACCAACTGTTAATTCCAAGGCCGCAAGTTGGCCCTGCCAGGATCCGCTTAAAGGATCATCGCGATCTACAGGTGCCATGTTCATCGCGCTATTGAGTACGATTTGTTCACTCAACAGGCTTGCCCTCAGTTCATACTGGTCACCGATTGGGCCGAAAGTCAAAGAAAGCTCATCAAGAAATTGGTCTTCCCAGGCTATACCTGCGGCATCCAGTTGCAGCGCCGGTAAAGATTCGGACATCTCCGTGCCCGTGGTGCGGACGGCCAGGCTCCTGATGTCAAAGCCGTTCCAGGCAAGGTCAAGCGCCTGTAATTCAAGCTCCAGCAATTGCTTGCCGGCATGACTCGAAAACCGGCTTTCCAGTTCAAGGCTACCGCTGGCCCCACTCAAAAGTTTAGACGGCAAACGACCGCTAAACTTCACTTCTGCACCTTCAGGATCCATCACGGCACCATTCAACTCCAACACGGCCTCATCGGTGTGGAACTCCAGCGACTCGAATGCCACACCGGCATCGGTCACCTGCAATCCGCCACGGGCGGAAACCGGTACCTCACGCAGCAGACCCTGCAGCGCTGCCAGTTTGATTTGGATCTGTTGCGGTTCGCTTTGTGCCTTTATATCAATTTCCATGTCAAGCTGCCCCGGCCACCCCGGCAGAAGCGGTTCCGGATCAATCCCGCGCGTCTCAATAGCGGCATCCCAGTTCAGGACATTGGACCAGTCTGCGTTACCCTCGCCACTTAATGTGCCTCCCAGTATTTCACCGCCAGGAATGGACAAATGTGCGGAGGTCCGGTCACCACCGCCCCGAACCTCGAAGCGGCCTTTAGGATAGTCGCCCACCTGCAATTCCAATTGCCCGTTGGCCATCCAGTCATCAAAACTACCGCTGACGCTCAGCTGTCCTGATTCACTGGAAAAAGCGGTCGTGGTATCGGTCAGCGGCCAACGGAGGTTGCTCCAGCCAAGCCGCGCATTGACGTCATTGGCTTCGGGGTCGATATCAGCCTCGATACTGACCAGTAAACCGGTATCGCTCACTGTGAGCCGGCTTGCGGGAATAAAAAGCCTGTTATCTGTCCAGCTCAACTCCAGTTCGCCCGCCAAATGCTCACCGGCCGGCCAACCGCTGGTCCAGTGCGACAGATCGAGTTGTCTGATAACTGCTTTCATGCCGGCTTCAGGTTTCCCGGACCAGTCCAGTGTTCCACTTAACCCCACATCCATGCCGGGACCGGTCAGGGTTACATCATCAATTTCAACGGCAGTTGCAGAGCCTGAACCGGAAATATCAATATGGGCATCACTTAACTGGCCCGCTTGCAGACCCGATCCCAACACAAATGACCAGTCATTGATATTTCCCTGGCTGACCAGGTTGACGCCGGAAAGCGTAAGACCCTGTCCGGACGGTTGTTCAGGCCACTGGAATTGATCCAGTACCGCCTTGATGTTCCACGCGGGACTGATCACAGGGTCATGTAATTCACCGTCAAGGTTCAGACCAAATTTCTGACTCACCAGGTTTAGGTGTACTTTTTCCAGGTCTCCGGAGGCCTCAAGGCTGAAGGGGACGGCAAAGGCCGGTTGACCCACCTCCATGGCTTTTTCAAACTGCCCCCGGGCAGTCAGTTGCAACTCAAACGGCGGCTCAAAATTCAGGTAGCCCTGCAATCGCGTCTCAAAATCCGTTGCCAGTATCTCCAAATGATCTACAAGCATTTGGTCCTCCAGTGCAAGCTTGAACCTGACAGACTCTGCCAGCTTGAATGAAGCTTTGTCGTCTTGCTGAAGGATAATATTGGTCAATACAGCATCGCCAAGCTGCACAGGCACGGGTAGCTTGAGTTCTTCGAGAGTCGTGCGTATATCCGTATCTGCACCTGGGTCTGGTGCAACTAATTCTGCAGTGCGGGTAATGACTTTCACGTCCTGCAATGTCAATCTGTCTACCCGGATTGACAACGGCCACCAGACCATACCTGCTTCAATCTCCGTAGCGTGAACCAACAGGTTCAGGTTTTCTGAACGGTACTCCAGATCCTCGATAATAAAACCGGCGGCCAGATCTCCCCTAACCCGCGAGGAACGAATATCAACTGCAGCGATTCCTTCCAACCTGCTCCACAGCCACGCCGCACCGGACGTGGTATTCAACAACCAGTAAACAGAACCTGATAGCGTCAAAATCAACACGAGCGGAAGCCCCAGCAGGACAATCTTTCCAATTGAAAGTGACTTGAAGCGACTCATAGCAGGTTTGTTCCAATACTCAGGTGGATTCTCCACGGATTACCTTCCAGTGCCCAGCCTTGCGCGACATCCAGACGCAAGGCGCCAATCACCGAGTACCAGCGTATTCCCAAACCGGTACCCAGTTTCAGATCAGGAGTGCCCCAGTTATTGAAGGCATTGCCAACATCAATAAAAGCCGCGATGCTCCAATCTTCAAGAATATGAAATTCAGCTTCAGCACTTGCGGTAAAAACGTTGTTTGAGCCAAGGCCGTTATTGTCCAGAGTCTCAAACCCATAACCACGCACACTTTGGTTACCACCCGCTTTGAAGCGGTACAGATTGGGTAAATCAGTCACGACAACATTTACATCTGGCCCTTGGGTTGGTACGTCCACACTGATGCTGCTGGCGTGACTGTAACCAGCCTCTGCCCGCAGCAATATTTTCAAGCGGTCAGTCGCAAGAAAGTTCCAACGACTGGACAGGTAGACCTGGCTGAAATCGAGATCGGAACCCCAGGCGTCATTCGAGGTAAACATCCACGCACGCTCATGGTGGCCAATGGTCTGAAAACCGGTACCACGGATTTCCGGCCAGTCCCAGTCAATACCAATGGCCTGGGTGTTGCTGGTATTCTCCAGGAGGTCATAAAAAGGCTCAGAGTCGGGTAAGTCCGGGCTAAGCGGGTCTATGATATCGGTCGGCTGAAAATTACGTTTCTCATTCAGGAACTGGACGAATACTGTTTCGAACAACTGCTCGAACCCGCCGTGTATGTTCCGTGCCCTCGTTTTTCCCAGTCTCAACCAGTAATCATTAACGGTTCCCTTTGCAGCATCAATTTGATTATCCAGGCCGTTGTTTACCGATACCTTGAACTTCTGATCTTCTGTCTGCAACCCGAGGGTCGCGATCCAGAATTGCTTGCTTTCTGTTTTGCGTGGCAAGCGGTAATTTGCCAGAAAGCTGAGTTGGTTGTCCTTCTGCTGCCAACCTATACCAATATCAAAACTATCCCCGCGCGGGCTGATCAGATGACGGCCATAAAAAAACTGGAGACGGGCCAGTGTGTCAGTTCCATAGCCAATGGTGCCCTGGTAGGTATTTTTCTTGCGTGGTTTGACATTGACCTCAAAGTCGACACGGGGTGGGGTTGATGTCAGTTCCCGACGCTCAACCACCTCGATATCATCGAAGTACCCGGAGCGCCACAGATCCAACCGGAACTTCTCCAGCAGAAAGGCATGATAAGCATCGCCCTCTTTAAATCGCCGCAGACCAGCCAGTACTGTGTCATTGACCATATCCTGATTGAATTTGACTGTTCCCATAACAGCCCGAGGACCGGTATCCACAATCAGCTCCAGTCGGGCCGTGTTTGCCACCGGATCAACCCGTATTTCATGACGGCTGAATTTTGCCTGCAAATAGCCGGATTCTTCCATCAAATCCATTGCATCGAGCTTGGCCTTATCCCAAACCGGCTGATTGAGCACCTGATCTTTCGCAAGGGGGAAATTCGCATACCAGTCGTTAAGCGACTTGAGTTCCTTGCCTGGACCTGTCAACTCAAGCTGCAGATCTTTCACTATCACAGGCGAACCGGCTTCCAGGTTGACAGTTAACAGCCAGGATCCCTTCTCTACTGGCGTAAACTCAACATCAACAACCGGGTTAAAATAGCCGTAAGGACGCATCGCGGCAAGCGATGCATTGATTGCTTTGTCGGTCAGGTTGCGGCGCAAGCGGGTGTTGAGCCTGGCACCACTCCCAATCTGGAATGCAGTCACGTGATCTCGTACAGTGGTCAGCATGGGTTCATCCACACCGGACACGACATATTCAACCACATCAGCCCATGCCGCAGCGCTGACCAGCGTCAGGCAGGCACTGATGATTTGAAGAAAACGGTTAACCCGCATATTTCACCAAAAGAACTGAGGCAACCGTTAATAAACACACGTCAGACACAGCTAACCCTATCGGTTAGTGGTGATGACTTGCACCGTGACTACGATGCAATAGGCTATGAACGATCATACCAATAATTAAAGCCTGGATCACTGATATGGTGTAGCCGCCTTCCAGACCCAGCAGATGTTCCGAAAGCAGGTACCCCCCGACTGTCGCCACTGCTGCAAAACCCAGCACCGCAAAGGCGATATGTCTACCAAATACCGGTTGAACCATCATCCAGATCATCATGCCAACCCCAAAGCGGTGTAAAACAATAGCAAGTGACAGGTTACTTGTTGCTTCACCTGTGTTCAATACAGCACCGTCCAGCATGGCATGTAAAGCGAGACCTGACAGCGCCAGTATCATACTGACCATATGCAGGGTGTGT
The DNA here is from genome assembly GCA_033791845.1 of Lysobacterales bacterium. Lineage (GTDB taxonomy): Bacteria > Pseudomonadota > Gammaproteobacteria > Xanthomonadales > SZUA-36 > SZUA-36. The sequence goes on from JASJFX010000021.1 coordinate 13,011, forward strand.
GCCGCTTTCTTGATCAGTTGCTCCAGTAAACCCGGCACCAGGTAACCCGCCAGAATCAAACCGACTGACCAGTAGCCAAGCTCGACCCATGATTCAGGAATCAAAAAAAAGGCCATCAAGACCATAAGCACCACAATTATCAGGGAATCAACGGCCTTGGCAATACCACCACCCCGGCGCAACCACTGATATAGTATCGGCCCGATAAACAATGAAATAATCGACAAAAGTAACACTTTTCAATCCCAAGACTGTCGGAAAACGGCAACCTTAACGGACAAACGCCTGAATTACACGCGCTGAATTTTTAGTCAATTTAAGCTGGACTGCCGTCGGGTGCCGCAAATTGCTAAACTAGTGTATTGCATCGCAGTTAATGGCACTTTCAGAGGCTACCTGTGGCTGCAATGCAAGGCGGGGTTCGCAGGGAATGGCTGGGGTCCTTTCCAAGGAGCCCAACGCGGCAGTGCAGCCACAGGTAGCCTCCCTTCGGGCCAGTCGCAATGCGGTCATCCGCTGTGTTATGCCCCCTTGGGGTAGCTGGCTAGCCTGGCGGGAACATGCCTGGCGGCTAACCGCTTTTGCATCTGGCTGAAAGTACCATTAACTACGATGCAGTACACTAGCAGAAACAAATCATCAATCAGCTATGGAATAAAAGCATCACCCTTTGAATCAGAGAATAATGGATACCATTCAAATCCAAAAAATTATAGAAGCCCAGTTTACCGATCCCCAGTCGGCGCTGGACTTACAAAAGCTTCTGAGAAAGGTCGCAGAAAAGCGGGGTGTCCAGCCCAGCGCACAGCAATTAGCGCAAGGTTCGAGTTTCGTTTACAGCTACCTGGAGCAGGTACCCTACCTGTTGACCGTGGCATGGACTTCAGCCAGAAATGTAGGTCTGGAAACCGAAATCACAAGTATCCTGAAAATGGTTGAATCCTACTGGATTGAAGATGATGACGTTATTCCGGATAACCTTGGAATCTTCGGACTATTGGATGATGCTTACTGCTCATTGTCATCCATGCAAACCTTATCGGACCTCTACCGGATGCAATCCGGCAAACACTTATTCCCCGATGACCTGAGCGCTGCGAATGAGGTCATGCGTAAAATCATAGGCGAGCCCTATATTTCTCAACTGGACCAACTGGTCGGCAAAGCGATTGAAGATGCCAAGGTCAAAGAAGCCGTCAAATGGCTGGCAAGCCCCGAACGACAGCAGTTGCTCGACAGCCAGGCAACCATCTGGAATCACGGTCCGGTAAGCGAATTACCCGTTAGCCAGT
>JASJFX010000022.1:0-5096 GCA_033791845.1 Lysobacterales bacterium
CTAAAGCAGGGACATTTCAAAGGCTTTAAGTACGGCACGGGTACGGTCGCGAACACCCATTTTTGAAAGGATATTGGAAACGTGATTCTTGACCGTGCCTTCGGCCACGCCCAGTGAATTCGCGATTTCCTTGTTACTGTAACCACCCGCCATCAGTCGAAGTATTTCGGTCTCACGTTCGGTCAGCGGGTCCGGTCTGTCCAGGCTGGAAAAGTCCGTTTGCATGTTCTCCAGACCTTTGAGCAAACGCTGGGTCACTGCGGGTTTGACCATTGAACCACCATCCGCGACCGTTCTGATCGCATTAACCAGTTCGTCCAGGCTGACATCTTTGAGCAGGAACCCCTTGGCGCCTGCCTTGATACCCGCCAGTACCATCTCATCATCATCAAAGGTTGTCAGGATGATGGTCGGCGGCAAGGTACCATCACTCGATAACTGCTGCAGCACATCAAGGCCGGATTTTCCCGGCATACGCATATCCAGTAAAACGACATCCGGTCCGATTTCCGGAATCGTACGAATAGCCTCGATCCCATCCGGTGCTTCCGCAATGACTTCGATTTCCTCTGATAGTTCCAGCAGGCTGCGCACGCCTTTACGTACCAGGTTCTGGTCGTCTACAAGCATCACTTTTATCATTCCCAATACTCCCTGAAGGTCGTTTTGTCAGTGGTCAGAAATCTGCTGGCAACCACGCGTGCAACGCAAAACCTGCACCCGGTTCTGATTCGATTTCAAGCTTACCACCCAATTGTTTCAAACGCTCGGCCATTCCCAAAAGACCATTGCCAACCGCCACTTTATCAGCGCCAATGCCATCATCCCGGGCACTCATGGCGAGTCCGTCGCGGGTCATGGAAAGCCGGATCCATAAATTGGATGCCTGGGCATGACGTACGCTGTTGGTAATAATTTCCTGCACACATCGTAACAGAACCAACGCGCGTTCCGGTTCGGTCATCACCTCTTCCGAGGGCAGATCAAGATGTATCTGCGGCTTGGGAACACCTTCGATCAGGGTATGCAGTGCATCGGCCAGATTGACCATGTCATCCCGGCGCATATCACTGACCACCTCCCGAACATCGGCCAGTAATAACCTGGCCAGGGAATGGGCCTGTTGCACGTGCTCCAGCACTTTACCATCAACAAGATGTGTCACGACTTCGAGATTCAGTGTCAGGGCCGTGAGGTGGTGGCCTACCAGATCATGCAGTTCGCGGGCGATACGTACCCGTTCTGCGATGCGGGTGTTTTCAGCCAATAGCGACTGGGTGGCACGCAATTCGGAATTCACCTTGTTCAGCTCATCGCGGGCCGCGTTCTGACGCAGCACAACCACCGAACTCATAAATGCGAAAAGGGAGATACCGAGAAAAGATCCGGCAGTTTGCGAGACTTCACTCAAGCTGACTTCGGGTATACGGCCCAGGGCGACAGCAAGCAGCACATTTTGAACAATCAGCCACGCAACCGCTGGAATCACAGACAGCATCCACGGTAACAGTACTGAGACTATCAACAGCAACATTCCGCCCAGTGCGGTCTCTGAAACAACACTGATCCCCAAGGCACTTCCGGTTAACAGGGACAGATACATCAAGCGGTTACTGATGGAAGTGCGTTCCGGCAGGTACCGCATCAGGTTCCAGTACATCAGTCCAAACAGGATATGCAGCATGAACCAGGCCACATATATTTCAAGGTCCAGCGGTTCGGGAAAAATAAATCTTGTCAGGAACAGCGGGATACCAGCGCAGAACCACAGGAAAAGCCCTGCATATCGCAGCATTTCTATGGGCCGGTATTTAGCCTTTTGTAACTTCATCCTGCTAAAGATGCTCCTAAAATTACTTGCGGCGATGAGCCGCACACGCATAATAGCGCAGACGGCTCATGTTCCATATTCTGATAATCACATTTAATTGAAAAAGATCAATGAAAGAGACCATTTTACAATCCGGCCAACAGCCCGATAACCATGGCAGTGTGTTACGTCTGGATGATATCGACACGGAATCGGTGTCCTCCCTGCTTTCACGCTACGGTCTGGTACTGACAATAGTACCGGCAGACAACGAGATACCCGGCAGCTTTTGGGGAGATGAAGAGGCCGGCCTGATCGGTAGTGAATTGCTGGTCAGAGACGATACCCCCTTGCACTCTGTCCTCCATGAAACCTGCCACTATATTTGTATGGATCAGCATCGGCGTGAGGGCCTTGATACCGATGCCGGTGGCGATTACGACGAGGAAAACGCAGTCTGCTACCTGCAAATATTGCTGGCAGACCGTATCGAACCATTTGGCCGCTCGCGTATGTTCGAAGATATGGACCGCTGGGGATATACGTTCCGCCTGGGTTCGGCACGGGCGTGGTTTGAACGCGATGCCGAAGATGCCCATGTCTGGTTATTACAAAGAAAACTGATAGACCGGCAATCACAACCCCGCTTTGTGTTACGCAAGGACTGATATGGACCTGACGAGTATCCCGCGCATATTGAAGACAGATAACCTGCAGTTACGGCCGTCAAACTCGACAGACGCAGAAGGTATGTTTGCCATGCTGTCTGATCCACAAAGCATGAAATACTGGTCAGACCAGCCGATATCGAACCTCGATGCCGCAATTGAGGTTTTGCAGCAGGACCTGGAGTCGGATGCGCAGGGCAACAGTATGTGCTGGGCCATTACCTTCAATGGCCAGGACAAAATGATTGGAAAATGTATCCTTTTCCAGTTTAGCCGGGACAAGCACCGGGCAGAGATTGGCTATATTCTGAATCGAAAATACTGGCGACAGGGGTTGACGCACCAGGCACTTGGAGCGGTTATTGATTTTGCATTCAGTACATTGAAATTACATCGCATTGAGGCAGATGTCGACACGGAAAACACGGCCAGTATCGGTTTGCTCGAAAAGTTGGGGTTTAAGCGTGAAGGTCTGTTCCGCGAACGTTGGCGTGTTTATGACAAGTGGCAGGATAGCCTCATGCTCGGATTACTCAAAAAGGACTGGCTAGAGAACCTCTGATCTATCCATGAACTCGTATCTTGCGCCCAAAATATCCAGCTTCTGCGTTGTGAATCTTCGCAATAGCCAGCTATTACGTGTGATCCACGCCTTGAAGCTGGATATTTTGATTCACAATCTACTTCGCTCAGAATAAATCAGAGGTTCCCTCGCTAAAAAAGCATCAGTTGCTGAAAAGTAAGCGCACAGCAAAAATAATAATAACCACGGTGACCACCCCACGAACCCACTTGTGACCTTTCAGTATCTGCAGGTGAACACCGGCCAGTCCACCAAGGAAATTTCCGGCAGCCAGGGCAAAACCCATGGCCCAGTCGATCTTCCCGTTCCATGCAAACAACAGCAGGGCCAGGGGCGTAAACGCCAGCACCACGGTGACTTTAAGGGCATTACCCCGGATCAGGTTAAAGCCTGCTGCCGACGTCACGGCGAGGAGAAGGAACCCGATACCGGCCTGGATAAAGCCACCGTACATACCGATAAGGAAGAATGCTGCGATAAAGGCCAGCCGCCTGATGCCGGTTGGAAGAGCAGCATTTCCGTCTTTATGCAGTTTGACGGGGTTCCATATTTGCCAGGCCGCCGCTGCCACCAGGATGACAGCAAGCACCCTCTGAAATTCAAGCTCACTGATGTGCACCGCTGCAATGGTACCCAGTACTCCTCCAAACAGTGCCGGTGGAATGGCAAGCAGAAGCCATTCCTTCGAAACCAGGCCCCGGCGGTGAAAACTCCATGAAGCACCAATATTCTGGATCAGAATAGCCACCCGGTTGGTGCCATTGGCAACCGTGGGCGGCAGACCAAGAAAGATCATCACCGGCAGGCTAAGCAGGGAACCTCCACCGGCGATGATATTTAATGTTCCGGCAACCAGGCCAACCAGGAAAAGCAGCAGGGAGTTGGTGAGTAAGTCTGGCATGATGCCTGGTACCTGGATTAGCCCGGATGAGTGTCAAATGGTTGCACGAACCGCGAATCACGTCCACGGGCAATTGACATCACGATTTCGTTGCTTGAGCAATGCCCTGGTCAAGGGTCGCCAGTATCACCGCTTTTCTATAACAGAGAGCGCAGGTACTCGAGCCACTCCGGCTTCCACTTCAGAATTGCCACGGCAGCTGCAGTGCCCGCCAGGCTTGTCCAGATCAGTACCCTTGGCCAACGGCGTACAGGCTTGCTGACCACCTCGGTCGTTAATATACGTTCAGGCCTCAGGCCGGGTGCCTGCAGCATCCAGCGACAGGTACCAATACGAATTTCATCACCGGAGCCCAGTAAGGTTTCACTGACGGGTTCACCATTGAGCAGCGTGCCGGACTCGGAAGCCAGATCCCTCAGTTGCAATGAGTTGCCGTCAAGCAGGCAGATTTCAGCATGCCGCGGGGAGACACCCGCCTCGTCCAATTGAATATCACAGTCTGTAGATGACCCCAGCACAATCGATTCCCCGAAGGGAAAGGACTGGTTGATAACACTTCCGGAAGTACCTTTCAGTTTGTAAACACTCATACTTCACTACCCAACTTCATCAACATTTCTCGTTTCGTTCCGCTTCGTTAAAGACGAGAATTTCCCTTAAAACGGTTGTCGCATAAGCACCGGATGGCAATGTAAAGGTCAACTCCAGATCATCACCATCAAAACTCCAGTCCAGCCTGGCAGGATACAGGCGCAACGCCCTGCGACCGGCCTGTACACGTTGTGCCCCCAATACCTTTGTAAGTAGTGGCCAGTTCCCAAGTACGGCCTGCTCCATTTCCTTTGCAAGCCCGCTTGGCTGTGTTCCATTTTTACCCGGCATCGGTCCGGTGGGATGTATATCGAGGTGTCTGGCACGATCTTCAATATCCGCATCCGGTTTTTCGCAGAGGAAAATGGATTGTGTGCCATCAAGCATCGCCAGGTCACCATCAATAATGGTATTCCAGTTACCCCTGCGCACCCGTTCAGCCAATACCTGGTTGAACAAAAAACTGCGTATGGCTGACAGGTAAATACTTCTTTTGTTTCGCTGCAGACGGGCATTCCTGTCCAGTAAGCGAAAACCCTGTTC
>JASJFX010000023.1:0-26618 GCA_033791845.1 Lysobacterales bacterium
CCGTAGCCGATGGCAAACAGTGCACCGTAAACGGCGATCGAGGCAAGAAGCACATTAAGCAGTGCTACCGGCAGATGGTCTTTTTCAGCGCTGCTTCCCAGGTCTTCACCATCGATACGGGCTTCCTCTTTAACTTTCCTCCAGCCCCTGCCGCCGGGTTGCACCAGTCGTACGAATCCACGCAGGATTTTTGGATGGGTGGCCGGGGTTACAAGGGTGACGGTAAGCCAGCCGATCGTCGTAAAAACAACACCGGCCAGTAATTTTTGCCAGTCACTCCAGCCCGGCAGGTCGGCAAAATTGAAGTACAGGGCAAATACAAAGGAAATGACCATTGCCGAGATCTCGCTCCACGCGTTGATCCGCCACCAGAACCAGCGCAGGATAAACAGCAATCCGGTACCCGCTCCAATGGTCAGCAAAATGCTGAATGCCTGCAGTGCATTCTGAAGATAGAGAGCAAATGTGCAGGCAATGACCATCAGCAGCACGGTGGTCAGGCGAGCGGCCAGTACCAGTTCCTTTTCGCTTGCTTCGGGTCGTATGAAGCGCCGGTAGAAATCATTCACCACGTAAGATGCACCCCAGTTCACCTGGCTGGACATGGTCGACATGTAGGCAGAGATCAGCGATGCGATGACCAGTCCCAGCAATCCATGGGGCAGGAATGTGAGCATGGCCGGGTAGGCCAGATCATGACCGATGACCGATTCACTCATGTCAGGAAATGCCTGGCGCAATGCGTCCAGATCAGGAAATATCACCAGGGAGGCGAGTGCAACAACAATCCAGGGCCAGGGCCGCAGCGCATAGTGACAGAACTGGAAAAAGGCCACCGCGCCGATGGCGTGATTTTCATTTTTGGCCGCCAGCATACGCTGGGCTACGTAACCGCCACCACCGGGTTCTGAGCCGGGATACCATACACTCCACCATTGAACTGCGAGGGGGATGATAAACACAGCCATCACCAGTTCCGTGTTGGAAAAATCGGGCAGAATAGACAGTTTTCCAACGACGTTTGGGTGAACCAGCAACTCATTCAAGCCGCCAACCTCGGGGTGATTCACCGCAACCACAGCGGCCACCACTGCACCTGTCATGCTGACCACGAAAAGGATCAGGTCAGTGAGAATAACCCCCAGAAAACCACCGGCAGCGCTGAAAATCGCGGTCACGACACCGGCGATCAGCACGGTTTGCAACGCGGTGAGGCCCAGTATGACTGCACCGATCTTGATCATGGCCAGTGTGACTGCAGCCATGATCATCATGTTAAAAAACAGACCAAGGTAAATAGCACGGAAGCCGCGAAGAAAGCCGGCAACTCTCCCGCTGTAACGGATTTCATAAAACTCGAGGTCCGTCATGACACTGGACTTCCGCCAAAGCCGGGCGTACACAAATGCCGTCAACATACCTGTCAAAAGAAAGGCCCACCAGACCCAGTTGCCGGACACGCCATTGGTGCGAACAATGTTGGTGACCAGGTTGGGTGTATCGGTTGAAAACGTGGTTGCTACCATCGAGGTGCCCAGCAACCACCAGGGCAGGTTACGTCCGGACAGGAAGAACGATTCGGTGTTACCGCCGGCACGACGGCTGACCAGTATGCCGATAGTAAGAGACATGAATATGAAGCTGCCGATTATGGCCCAGTCAACCCAGTTCAGCTGCATTACTTTCCCCACTGGCAGTGTTATTGTTCGCAGATGACGCATTGTAGCAGCAAGCTCCCGGTCAGCCTCGTCATCCTGGCAGCTGGCCTGGGCCGGCGTTTTGGTGGTGATAAACAACTGGTAACGGTTGCCGGCACCGGTAAACCGCTGATGTATTTCAGCGTGATGGATGCTTACCGCCTGGGTGTGCGTCGGCTGGTATTGGTCATCAACCACCATATTGAGCAGGCCATCCTGAATCAGTTTGTACCGTTGTTGCCCCATGACCTGAAAGTATCACTGGTGGAGCAGCGGACAGATGATTTGCCGGAGGGATGCAAGGCGTGTTCACGGGAGAAACCATGGGGAACCGGACACGCCTTATGGAGTGCCCGGCGTACAGTGCCGGGTGACTGCATTGTGATCAATGCGGATGACTATTATGGTCCGGGTGCCATGAACCAGTTATTGATGCATTTTGAAAATTGCGCTGCTTGGGCAATGGTGAGTTATCCATTAAAAAATACCCTGTCGGACTCCGGGGCGGTTAATCGTGGTTTGTGCGAAGTCATTGATGGTTCGCTGGTGACGGTGAGGGAGTACCTGTCGATAACGCGGGAAAACGACGTCATTTGTGGCGAAGTTGATGGCAAGTTCGTCAATCTGGAGCCGAAAACACCCATTTCCATGAACATCTGGGGTTTCGGGCCGGACATATTTGACTATCTTAACGATGGTCTCATCGAGTTTTTTGCCACAGTCGGGGACCAAAGCCAGGCTGAGTTTTATCTGCCAGCCCAGGTCATGGCATCCATCAAGGCGGGTGAAAACCATGTGTGCGTTTACCCTACCAAGGACAAATGGCAGGGCGTCACCTACCGGGAGGATCTGGAACAGCTAGGCAGGGTTTTTCAACCCAGCGGGAGCAGACTCGATGATTGATGAGATTAGCGCCGGTATTCTCGGGGCAATTCGTGAACCCTACCGTTTGAGTATCAATGCCACTGCCGCCCCACTGGGCAATGGCCATATCAACCAGACCGTGCTGGTCCGTGATGGCGAACGGTCACTGGTGGCACAGAGGATAAACACATTTGTCTTCCAGGATCCCGGGGCGCTGGTTCACAATGCCCGTGCTATCCGGTCTCATCTGAGGCGGAAGGAAAAAGCCCCGAAAGTCGTCCGGCATCTGCCCGGTGTCAACGGCAGCTACCTGCATGGACCGGACAGGGATATTCGCGTGCTGGAATACATTCGCGGTTCCCGCAGTATTGAAGTGCTTGAATCCCCGGACCAGGCTTTCGAAGCTGCATTTACCTTTGCCGGTTTTTCCCGGGCACTGTCCGATTTTGATACTGGACAGTTGATTACCGTCATACCGGATTTCCACAACCCGTCTATGCGGTACCGCTTATTCATCGAAGCGCTGCAGGATGCCAGGATGACTCGAACTGAAGCCTGTCGCAGTGAAATCGAGTTTGCAAAAAACCTGGAGCCCTTGATTGTTGAATGGCAGTTTCTGATGGATGGCTTGCCAACCCGTGTATGCCATAACGATTGTAAAATCAATAATATACTGATAAATCTGGGTGATGGTAAAGCCCTTGCGATAATAGACCTTGATACAAGCATGCCCGGTTGCCTGATGACAGATTTCGGTGACCTTGTACGAACATGCTGTAATCCGGAGGCTGAAGATTCCACGGCCCTCGAGCAGGTGAGCGCACGGCCGGAAGTGTTTTCTACACTGGTACAAGGGTATCTGAAGGGGCTGGAGGGTGTCATTATTCCAGAGGAAATCGAGTCGCTGGTACCCGGCGCCCTGATGGTGTGCTTCATTCAGGGTATCCGGTTTCTCACGGATTTCCTCGCAGATGACCGTTATTATCGTGTGGATTATCCACTGCATAATCTTGATCGTGCGCGAAATCAGTTCCAGCTTTTCCGTAGTCTTCGGGCCCGGGAACCTGAGTTGAGGGCCATGTGTGAATCGAAAGTCCGGAAGAGGCTGGTGTAAAACGGCCGGGTAAGCGCTCTAGCGCTTTACTATCAACCCGAGTTTTTCCATACTGCGGAAATGATTCAGATTCCCTACATCGAGCCTGTATTCCGGCCACCCTCCGAGGCTAATAGTCTTATTCTGCAAGTCACCATCGGATGCAGCTGGAATAACTGTACATTTTGTGAAATGTATACCCAGCCGCAAAAAAGTTTTCGCTTCAAACCAATAGAAAAAATAGAACAGGAGTTGGCCGCAGTAGTGGCACAAGGGTTACCGGTCCGCCGTATCTTCCTGGCCGATGGCGATGCCATGACGCTTTCATTCCGGCGCTTGAAATTGATCATGCAGGCCATCAACCGTTACCTGCCGGGTGTACAGCGCGTCTCCTCCTACTGCCTGCCACGCAACCTTAAAAACAAGACCGTCGCAGAGCTGGCCGAGCTGAATGAAATGGGCCTGAGTCTTTTCTATGTCGGCTGTGAGTCCGGCGATGACCTGGTGCTCGAACGCGTCAACAAGGGTGAGACGTTTGATACGTCCCTGGCGGCCCTGCAAAAGATCAAAGCCGCTGGTGCCAAAAGCTCGGTCATGATTCTCAATGGTATGGGCGGCAAGAAATATAGCGAGCAACATGCGGTTAACTCTGCCCGCCTGATGAGCGCAGCACAACCGGAATACCTGTCAACACTCGTGGTCAGCTTCCCAGCCGGTGTGGAACGCTATCAACAGGGTTTCGGTGGAGAGTTCGAAGCACTCGATCAGGCAGGTCTGTTCCAGGAAATGTACTGGCTTTTGGATAGCCTGGAGCTAGAAAAAACGGTATTCCGAAGCGACCACGCCTCCAATTACCTGATCCTCAAAGGTAACCTGGGCAGGGATAAACCACGCCTGCTTCAAACCGTCCGGGCCGCCCTTGAACAACCCGGATCTGTAAGACTACGTCAGGAATGGATGCGCGGATTATAGGAGTACAAGGAAGGATTAAAGCCCTTTCCCATGAAACTGACAAGTGTCGACATTCGCCTAGAGCGCCTACTCTTGGTGGTCACGCTTTCCAGTTAGATCGCCGTGAAATCGCACAAAAATGGAATTACTAGTGCCGGGTTCAAGCCCGTAGCACCGTGTGTTGGCTGTATCGGGCTCCCAGTGACCAGTCCCCGATACTTGCTATTCGGTGCGAAAACGCCATGAAAACGCATAAGATTAACTCTCGGTTTGGGTATCAGGGAAACCAGTCTGGAGAGGGTCGCTCCTGCGCATCCATGCGCCCGCGACATTAGTGCGTCCACGCACGTCAAATGGATGCTGGGGTTTGCGCAAGTCCTGATGTTAAGTACAGGTCTTTTTACTTATTCCGTAAATGTCTGAATAACTTTTACATCACTGTTGTTATGGATGTCCCCTACAATTTCCATCTGGTCCAGTTCTATGTTGTAGCGTAAACAGCCTGTTTTTCCGTTTTTGCGTGTAAACGTCATCAGGCAAACGCTATCCGGTACCTGTTCAAGGTTGACCAGGGTTTTGAAGTTGCGATCTACCGACGTGCCCAGTCCGTAGCGTGAAACGTAGATGCCGGTTTCCCAGCCAGAGTGTTCACCCTTCCTGGGTGGAGTCGCCGAAATATAGTGAGCACGACTATTCACGTTATATTTATCCGATCCGATACCGGAATCATCATCGCCATGCGCTGTGTACAGCACCGTGTCGACACCGACTTTGGGAGCATGGTTTTCACTGTGACGTGAATTAACCTGGCTCTCGGTCGCAACCATGACTGTCAATGCATCACCTTCCGGGGTGTTGACCGTCTCTATTGCCGCGCCAAACAAATTGTGTACACCGGATTGAACCTGTGACCAACCGTTAATCTGTGCGGCGACCGTGAAATTGTTTTGATCAGTGTCAAGCCGCGTGACCGTGTTGGTAGCAAAGCCATAGTTAAAAAGATTACCGGTATCGGGATTGTAATAGGTAGCATCTTCAGGACGGCTGATGTAGTTAAAAACATAATGTCCACAGTCTGTATTCCAGACTTTGTAGTCACCCGGCACTATCCAGTCCTGCGGAATGATGGAGTAAATATCACCCGTGAGGGGTGAGCAAGGACCTTCGGCAGCGCTGCTAATCAGAGGGTTGAACAGCGCGGTGAAGACGAAAATGACTTTTAGAAAACTTTTCATGGCTGGTGCCCGTTTGTACCGGATGTGATAGTGGTTATGTTACGTCATTCTATCATTGGCTATGCGGGAAAGATTGTGCGGTTGGTTCACAAGCAGTAGAAAGCAAGAGGGGTTAGAGTCAAGTGTCAGAGTAGGCTTAAACCTGGAAAAATGGGCCCGGATTGAACCCGCCCTGCGAATGTCAGAAAATATGTCCCGCTCCTTATTTGTGACACGGCCCCTCTTGTGCTTAAACAAGCATCGCGCGATAGAAAGGAAACAGTTGGTCATCGCTGGATTGCAGCTCAAACTGTATGTCTGTGCGTGCCTTGAGCGCGTCAAAAGCCTTCTCGGTTAGCAGGGTTTCATTGGCACGTCCGATATCTTCACCCAGCTTCGATGCACGATTCATTTCGTCGCCTTGGGAAAGATTAGGGCCAATAGCAAAAATACTGCCATGGCCTATTCCGATTGAGCAATGCGTCGGATCTTTTGAAGCCTGGGACGAGTGCCGGAAGAGTTTCATACGCCGGTGGATCTCGAATGCTGCATCAACTGCATTGTTTGGATCATCAAAAACAGCAACGATATCATCGGCAAAGCATCGTATCAGCCTGGCTGAAAAATCTTTCAACACAGGAAGGCACACTTTCTGGGCATCCAGAATTCTGAGCAGACTTTGTAACTCTCCAATTTCCATTGCGCTGGCGGTGAGTCCGGTCATATCAAGCACCAGAAGTGTCCTTTGCTGCTGGTATTTCTGGTGAAATGCTTCAAAACTTAGCATTCCACGCTGGCAGGCCAGGAAATCCTGATAAACGTCTTCACTCCAACCGCAATAACTTGATAGCTCCCGGGGGTCTTCCAGTAATTCGTGTGGATAATTTTTTGTCATCGTTAAACCAGAGAATCTGAGGTATCGGTTTGAATTACACCGCGTTTCACCAGTCGTATTTCATTCCCACCGCCTGGTAACGGCAGGAACTCAGCTTCATCGGTCATTTTTCTGATCAGGAAAATACCCATTCCACCAAAGGGTCGATCTTTTAACTCGGTATCAAGCTGTGGAGCTTTGACCTGGCTCGGATCGAAGCTTGCGGCGCGGTCGCGGATTCTGATGAAAACTGCATCACCTTCCGCGTGCATATGTAACTCAACTATACCTTCGGTCTCTTTATAGCCGTGAATAACAACATTGGTGACTGCCTCGTCGACAGCCAGGCGGAGATCATCCAGTGCGGATTCATTAACGACAAGAAACGCACCCACCCGCTCAATGAATAACCGGATTTCCTGAAGGTTTTCGAGACTGGCTTTGACCGAAAGATCAAATACCGGCTCTTCACTCAATTCCCAGGCCTCTTAGAAGGAGTTAATGGCTTCGCCCCGGTCCTGGTAGATATCCAGGTAGACATCAAAACCCAATGTCTTAATGACCCTGGCAACGGCATCTGTAGGACTAAGTAATTTAAGATGAGCGGACTTCATTGTGCCTGGGGTATCACCATCATTTAACATATTGCTAATCGCGTGAATGGCACGGAATCCGGCACTACCCATGTAGTTAACGCCCCCGAGATCCAGCAGGATATGTGTGGAACCGGCCTCAATTATTTCAGCGGCTTTATCATGAAGTGACTTGTGGGTGGCCGCATCAATGTCTCCCTCAACCCGCAGCACCGTGACCGGAACATTACCTTGTTCTTGTCCGACCATGAAATTCAATGTAGTCATAACTACCGTCTCCTGCCTTGTGTTATATAAATCTAATATAAAGTTTACACATTAACGTGTCTGTTGTCGCGTCAGTCAATATCAAACCCGTACACTTCAAGCTGTTGAAGTCTTCGACTGGGACTTCAAGGCGAGCATTGTAATGTCATCGGACTGCTCGGCCACGCCTCGAAACTCGTATATGGCATCGAGTATCATGCTGAGAAATTTGTCCGGAGAGGTGTCTTGCGGGTCAGTAGTTTCCATAATTCGTGATTCGCCAAATTGTTCACCTTGAGGGTTTTTAGCTTCATTGACACCATCGGTATAGGCAAAAATGAGGTCGCCTTTGTTCAGCGTTACGGCTTCAACGGCGTATTGCGCAGCGGGAAACAGGCCTATGACCCCACCGGTAATGTCCAGTACCTCGGTCTCTCCGTTTTGCCGAAAGATAATGGGAGATTCGTGCCCGGCGTTAACGTAGTGCAACTCTCCTGAGTCAGTATCCAGCAATCCAAAAAACACCGAGGCGAACATACTTGAGCCGGCATGTGTGGTTGCAATATAACGATTGGTTGTAAGGAGGCTGTTTTGCAACACCTCGCCCGCAGTGATGGAAGCACTCCCGGATTCCGCATCAACCAGGCTTGAACACACATTGCCATATAGTGAGGAGGCTCGAATCAGGCTGCGAAACAATGTCATGAACAAGGCGGCTCCTACGCCTTTGTCACACACATCGCCAATCACAATGGCCAGGTGGGGAAGAGTGTTGAGTTTGAAAACGTCGTAAAAGTCTCCGGCTACTTCGCGTGCGGCTACAAATGAGGACGCAAGTTCCCAATTTTCTAAAGCGGGTAGAGAATTGGGCAAAAAACCTGCTTGGATCTGTCTGCCTATCTCCATTTCCTTTTCGTAAGCCATCAGTTTTGTCGAGCGCGTTTTGACCTCGCGAATAATCTCCCTTCCCCGTTGCAGCACCCCATGTATGACGGCCTTGAATGCATTCGGATCGGTGGACAGGGACTCATAAAACATGTCCCTTTCAATAACCAATAACAGCGTGTTACTTTCCGCCGTTACCGATGCGCTGCGTTTCTCTGAGTCTAAAACCGCCATTTCACCGAAGACGTCACCCGTGCCAATATTGGCCAGGATTACTTCACCGTGGTGAACCCGTGCACTACCGGAAATGATGAAATACATGTTTGAACCGTCTTCACCCCGGGTGATAATCTTTTTTCCACGGTCAACACTCAGGGTTTCCGCTTTCGCCGCGAGATCACTTAGCACGCTGCCTTTCAGA
Organism: Lysobacterales bacterium; assembly: GCA_033791845.1. Taxonomy (GTDB): domain Bacteria; phylum Pseudomonadota; class Gammaproteobacteria; order Xanthomonadales; family SZUA-36; genus SZUA-36. The sequence goes on from JASJFX010000023.1 coordinate 8,839, forward strand.
CCTTGCAGGAACTCACATTTTCTGAGTGTTTCGATCCTGGTTTCAGTGGACCTTAAAGAGTTATCCATGCGGTGTTCCTTGATGTATTCAAATTGTTGCGTTCAGGGCAAAGCTTGCGGGCACAGCTGGAAAAGAAAGTACATTTTCATGAAGTTCTCGTCTGATTGGATAACTTGAGGCCCATCCAACAGACGTCTGATATTGCCTTACAGAACTCCTACATACGAGTATAGACGAAGTAAACGTAATCTGATTCGCCCTCATTTTTGTGCGCATTGACTCAAATTAAATGTAACCCTACGGAGAAGTAACGCAGCATCGTTGACTCATATTACATGTAACCGAAATTCGAGGACTGTGATATGGGTAAAAATGAACGCCAGGCTTATCTGAAGGCGTGCGCCTCGCTTTTGTCCTGTCGATCTCCGCATTTGACCGTCTCTACCCAATTGGTGTCGCATGAACGGAACTTCCGGTAGTGGGCGCACAGAGGTATTTCGTCATTATCTGCTGCTCTGGATCGCTGCATATCGCATCAATGACTCAAACTTGTCCGGATAAAGTCGTTTAGTGCAGCTACATAATCCGCCTGGCTGATCAGAAAGCCATTATTGTGATCACCCCTGATTTCCAGAAATTTCTTATGCTGCTTAACTGCGGCATAAATCGCCCGACCCATGGCAAAGGGAATAATTTCATCATGCCTGCTGTGCACGACAAGCACCGGGCAATTCAGCCGACCGGCATAATCCACAACCGGGTACCGCAACCTCGTAATCAGGCTTGCCGGCAGAAATGGGTAGAATCGGCGGGCCATATCTACGCCTGAGCTGAAACTGGACTCAATTATCACCGCTGCGGGGGTATTCTGAGCACTTAACCATGCCCCGATTGCCCCACCCAGGGAGCGGCCAAAGACAATAATCCGGTCGGCGGGTACACCTCGACTATTGACCAGGTAGTCCCATGCCGCCTGTGCGTCGAGGTAGGTACCTTGTTCACTGGTGGTACCAGTACTCTTGCCATAACCCCGGTAATCAATAATCAGGACGTCCAGGCCCAGTTCTTGGAAGATTTTGATGCTGTCCAGGCGATGGGAAATATTCCCGGCATTACCATGAAAGAACAGGAGGACCCCTTTGGAATCCAGCGCTGGTATGTACCAGCCATGCAGATGTTCATCATCACTGGTTGTCAGTGATACATCCTCGTAATCAAGACCGATATCACCCGGCGATGCGACCAATGCGCGGTCGGGAAAATCTGACAGAAAAACCATCCTGCCCTGGAACAGGTAGAGCATCAGCAACAGCAGCAGGTAACCACTGGTCGCTATAATCAAGATACTTACAAGAGTCCGCATGTTGATCGCTTTTCCTGCAACACCTGCCTGGGTGCTTTGAAAATACGCATTGCCATTTTTTGGCCCCGGGCGTTAAATCATAGTATACGCCCTGACAAGGCCCCCGGATCATGCCGTACATTCTGCTTGCTGACTTGATGCTCTTACTACACGCGACATTTATCCTGTTTGTCGTATTTGGTGGTGTACTCGTTTTCTGGCGACGTGGCTTGGCTTCATTTACCCTGTGCCTTGTGGGGTATTCTCATTGAGTTTCAGGGTTGAATTTGTCCCCTGACTTATCTGGAGAACGATCTGCGGGCTGCGGCTATACCGGTGGGTACATTGATCACTACCTGATGCCGCTGGTTTACCCTTCGGGATTGACTTCTGACACGCAAGTTCTGCTGGGTCTAATGGTGTTGCTCATCAATGTCATCATCTAAGTGTTGGTTTGGCACAAAATACGGGCTGAATATTGCGCCTTGTGCATCGATCGATTTATTCCGGTTCGATCATCACCGCCGTACCCACAGCCAGTAATTCCGCAGCACCGCCGACGATCACCGATGTGGTGAAGCGCGTGGTAACAATGGCATTGGCACCTAACCGCTCTGCCTCTGCGACCATCCGGTCAACGGTCTGTTCGCGGCTTTCGGCCATCAGCTTGGTGTACTCATGAATTTCACCACCGACAATATTGCGCAACCCGGCAATGATATCCTTGCCGACATGACGCGCGCGTATGGTATTACCGCGTACCAGTCCAAGTGTCCTAACGATTCGGTGATTTGCTACTGTTTCACTGGTTACAACCAACATTTCATATCTCCACGTCTTTGTATTTGTCTGTTTTACGCTCGATGAGCCTTTGCCGCAATACCGAGAACAACAGTGTTGCCAGGCCGCCGTACACAGCGATTATGATGAGTTTCATTCCAACGGGTACCTCATCGCTGAATAAAAACCCGACTATGCCGATGCCGGCAATTACCAGAAGGCCTGCTATAAGCATCAGCCAGCCGATACGCCGGGTGGTCTGAACGGTACTGTCATTCATTGTTTCTCTCCACTTGTCTTCGCCCAGTTCACTGAGGTGCGCCTTGCCTACGCTTTGCCGCAGCTCACGCAGCCTGGTGAGAATATCACGGCATTCATCGCATTCATCGCAGTGCAGGCTGACAAGCTGGCGCTGCTGTTGAGTCAATTCACCATCGACATATCCGGACAGTAATTCACCGACGTGACTATCACTATTTCGTTTTCCATCAACCATGACTTGTCAGTTCCTCCTTTAATGCCATTCGCGCCCGGTGCAGTCGTGACATGACGGTTCCACCGGCAATTTCGAGCACATCTGCAATTTCTGCATAACTCAAATCCATATAATCCCTCAGAACGATGATCTGGCGCTGTTCAACCGAAAGCCTTGCCAAAGCATGCTTCAACAACTGGTCACGTTGAGCACCTTCGAGTGCACTATCCGGCCCTGGACCTGGATCACTCAATTCCACGGCATTGGCACCTTCGGGGCGCCTGCGTCTGATCAGGTCGATACAGTGATTGCGAACCACCCGCAAAAACCACGGAGTCAACGGACCGGCATTTGCATCATAGGCACCCGGTTTTTTCAGTACTTTTACAAATGCATCCTGCACAGCGTCTGTTGCGTCATCGGTATTACCCAGCATCTGCAAGGCCAGTGCGTGTGCCCCGTTTCCAAGTTGTATCAATTGATTTCGCATATCCCGATTCTTCATTTGCCTTAATCTATATACGCACCAGCATTCATTTTATTCCCGAACTCTTTCAGAGATATCTTAATAATGAAATATACAACCAACCATTCACCTCCACACTGAGCATTTAAATGTGTGATTGCGCACGGGGGATTATCCCAAAAGTCGCAAAAGTCGCGACACCCACATCTCTGTAAATACCCTACAAGATTCAAAGCAGTTTTACCGTATTGGTTGTATGCAGTCCGGTCTACACTGGGCTCATGCCTCAGCCCAGAAACCGCCAGGTCTCTCTAGACGATACACCCTACTACCACTGCATCTCCCGCTGTGTGCGGCGTGCCTTCCTGTGCGGAAAGGATTCCTGCACGGACTTTGACTTTGAACACCGCCGTCAATGGATTGTCGATCGCATCAGATTGCTGTGCTCGGTATTCGCTGTTGATCTGTGCGCCTATGCGATCATGAGCAATCACTACCACGTAGTCATCAGGATTGATGTTGAAAAAGTAATGAGAGATGAGTGTCTCGGCTTTTCTTTCTAGGCTCTTCTTTCGAGCGTCACTAAATACAAAAAGGGAATCCGAAGACTCCCTTTTTGTCCTTTACTCATACTTTTCTTTACTGCCCATTCAAATAGGATTCAACTGCCGCTGCCCGGCTAGCAGCATGTGTTTTAAGCTCCGCAATAGCTTGCGTAAATTCACCTGGGTTATTGATAAAAGTATAACCCGCTATTTCAGCCTCAGCATAGGGCTGCACTAAAGCCGCGTAGTTGTCATATGTGGCCTGAATGGTATTGGTTTCGAACGCGCCATTAATAACCTGGCTTACATATTCATTGTATTTTGCCCGGTACGAGTCATCCGCATAGACTTTTTCTATGAGGGGCCATTGTCCAGCCTCTATGTTTGAGAAATCCAGTCGCAGCGCTCCACCCATTTTTCCTTCTTGCAACGCCTCGTTGTTATCCCAGGGAATCCACGTGAGTCTGGAGTTTTCAGGGTTATCGTATAAATAGTAATTGTGGGTCATTTTTCCGTAGGTATCCCAATTTTGAATTACCTGGTTTACCGCAAGGTATTTCAGAAATACGTCAATATCAAAGACAGATTCCAGTCCTGCTCTCCAGCTCGTCGGGTTACTGTTATAGGAATCACTATGCAAGGCTGAAAATAAGGCCAATATATCGGACCAATCCTCTTCGTCTTCGTTGGTCTTCTTCTCAAAGGATGCTTCATCGAATGAGTTTTCGACAAAGCTTGCCCCGTCACCCTCGGGTTTGTAGAGATTGCCGTCATCACTGGTAAAATTAGTATCGATTACCGGACCATCGACTTCTTCAACCAGTGTGTATAATCCAAAATACTCAGGTCCGTTTCCATGGTCAACATAGAGCGTGTAAAACGCGGTGTGTGACACCGCAAGACCCGCATTTGCAAAAACCTCTGCCGCGACTTTCTCTCTCAATAGAGATTTATCATCGTAGTTATTTTTCAAGCTGAATTTTTTAAAACCATAAAAGCGCTGGTTATTTATTTGAGGGTAATCATCTTCAAACTCGTCAAAATCCAGCTTGAAAGACAGCTTCAATATTCCTTGTTGCCAACTGGTCTGCAGGCTTGAATTTCCCTTAAAGCGGATACCAGCCCGATACCACTGCTTACCGTTATAGAAGACCTCTGCAGGTACAAAAATCGGATCTTCAGTATCATCCAATAAGCCGCCGAAGCTTGAGCCCTCGCCAAACTCACCGTACATATCCGTCATATTGTCCAACATACTTTGCCAGCGTTCAGGGGTAACTACAAAATCCAGACGCTTGACCGTGCCGTCACTAAAAACTTCCTCGAAATTCGGATCAACGTTCTTACTGTGTGTTTCGTCAGTCCAGTCGGTCGCTTCAAAATCGGCGTCACTGCTTCCTTCATAAAGGTTAACGAGGGGCAAATCATCTACTCTCAAACCCATGACAACGTCTGAGCTGCCATCTGCAGAGCCTGCGAAGAACCGTTTCGACTCGGGTACAAGTATTGGCAATGGTTCGCTCATATCATTCATCGACAGCAGCAACTCACCCTCATCGAGATCAATTGAGCCCAGTTCGACACCTTCATTGTCCGTGATGGACATGTTGCTTTGGGTATCGGAAATTTCTGCAATGATGGCAGTCGGGTCTCCTTCAAGGGGCACCGTAACCAGAATCCAGTCCCCTTCCAGTTGCGTGAGACTGTCTGCCCAGGACCAGAAGAAACGTTCGATGTCCACGCTCTCCCCTGGCCAGTCCAGGGTGGCAGCCTGGTTGCTGTAGAAAGTCAGTAGCGCGGTTCCTTGCTCGGATATTGATTCCACGGGTGGTATGTAATCACATCCGATACACTGACCATCTGAAACCCGGAGTACCTCTCCAGTCATGGTGCCTATGACCAATTCCGACTCCGCATCTGGTACAAAATCTCCCGTGATCATCAGCCATTCCGGAACACCTAGTTCCGAGTAGTGAAAGGACACAACAAAAATGGTGTCTTGCTGCCTTTCCATTAAATAGCCACGGCCGGGTTCCTCCGGATTCCACCACCAGCCATCTTCTGGATAAATGGTTTGGGCACTTGCCGTAAGTGACACTGCCAGCAGCACTAACATCAACAACCCGAACCTGACATATTTCTCTATTCTCATCGCACAATCCAACAGTTACTTAAAGTAAATGTAAGTTTGAATGTGCCTGACGGAGGAATTATGAAGAAAATGAGAAGAAAGTCAGGACTTATTCCATGGTGTTCTGGAAAAGTAGTCCTTATTCTTCCTATGTACAGGTCCGTCCTGATTAACCAGGTGGAGGTGAGTCAGTTCACAATCGTGTGATATCCATCTTCCCGGTGACTGTAAGTCGCTCGAGCGGGTGCTATGTAATCTTCTTATTTTCTTCAAATTACATCCTTTTCGCTAGGGCAGAATGGCATTTGCTGGAAACCGTTGACGCCTGAACCAAGTTTCCACATCACAAAGGAAAGCCATGATGAAAATGAACACCGGAAAATACATTTACCTTATCGCATTATTGCTCACTTTTGCTGTAGGCACTGCCAGCGCGCAGCAGCAAGAAAACTCTCAGACGCAAAAACAGGAGAATCCACAAAATCAGTCAGCCGCCGATACTCAGCATTGCGCGACGTTTGCTTCGTTTGGATTTCAGCTTGTGATCTGTTGGGATCGCCAAAACAACAAAAACGGGTACAGCATCAAAATGAGTGCGAAAACAAACAAACCAAACACTAGTGAGTAAGTAAAAAATGGCTAAAAAGTCAGGATAAAAAGTCAGGACACCCTGGGGTAACCCGCTTTCTCTCGGACTGAAAGTGATGGGTGAGGTGATTTTTTTCACAACGCTATGGGGTCACCTCAGGGTGTCCTGACTGTTCCCACTGACTTTTAAGGCGCCAGGTAAAGCACCAGGTTGTCCAGAAAGCTGATTAGGTCCTGCTGGTCAGCGGTGCTGGCGGATTCGAAAAACTCCTTACTCATGGTGGCATCACCTCCATGATAGAGAATGGCTTCAGTCAGGGTTGTTGCGCGGCCATCGTGCATATAGGGAGCCGTTGAACCCACACCCCAAAGATTTTCAGTGAGAAATACAGAGGCACCTACATTGCCTTCGTCAATATCTTCTGCCAAGGCTTTGCCCATATTGTGCCGCTTTAGGTCACCATAAAGCCTGACCACCGCTGCCTGATCGGCGTTGCGTTCGAACTGACCAAGCGTTTGTCCATTGGGCAAAAACATTGCGTTGTCGAGTATTTCACTGGTTAGGTCGAATTGAATGGCAACATTAGGAAGTTCAACACTCTGTCCAGCTGGAAACTCATCGTCCCTGAAATCTTCGTGATTGGAGGGTTCAAAAAATATCGGTGAATTCACGACCATGGCCGGGGTATGGCACTGCGAGCATCTCATGTCTTCAAACAACTGCGCGCCATTCTGAATGCTGGCTATTGTGCTCGCTTCCAGCGGAAGAGCGTATCGCTCCAGTTCGTCCTGCGTGAGTTCATTACTCACCTGGTTCAGCTCCAGTTTAGTCACCGGTCGTGGCTGGGCTGCGTTGTAGATCGCCAATGCAGTAATGTCTCCAACTGACAATTCATTGTTCACGCCATCGAAATCGCCGTCTGAATCCCCCACCAGCTCCGTTGCCTGCATGCCCAACTCCTGGTGCGACGCACCCCGTACGAAATCACGTACAAACGCAGTCAGACCCTTCCACTCAAATGGTTTGACGACCAGATCACGGTCTACGCCATTCACCTTGCGGTAGTCCACTTCTCCCCTGGAGACTTCCAGTGCACCAAATGAGATGCCTTTGGCCAACAGGTCAACTTTAATTCTTTGTCCGGTTTCATTGTGGTCATTGACCGCAGCATCCCTGATGGCGTGTAATTCCGAAGTCATTTCTTCGGCCAGCAACTGAACAGCGCCCATACCAAACACATGCGGTGCCTGGCGCTCAATAAACCCCTTTTGCCTTCGTTCCGGATCAATGCGAATAACATTGTCATTAACCCCACCCGCGCCGTCGGCAACCGGCAGGTTATGACACGAAATGCATGAGTCGCTGTTGGGGCCCGTTATCCTGTTTGGAAAAACTTGAGCCCATGAATGCGGGCCATCCAGATCCAGGCGTGGTATGGATGTGAAGCGTTTGCCATTGCCAACATTGATGCCCACACCATCCAGGGCGTTGTAGTTGATTTCAAACAGTGCATCACCTTCTTCAAAGGCTGTTACATAGGCATCGAAAGTGGGTAATGACTCCAGTTCGCTTTGATCGACATGCCGGCCCAAATGCTTGTCAATCGAAGAGAAATGAAGTTGCTGGAGAATAGCTTCCATTTCGTTGAAGTCAAAAACCTGGCTTTCTGGTTTGGTAGTGTCAGGTCTGGATTTTCCATCAGTTTGGTGCTGATCCTGATGTTTGAAACCGATATCGGCGAAAACATAGTTTGGTAAGAGAAATTGGGAAATTGAAAATACTGCAAGGGTAAAGATAAGTCTGTGTCTGGCTATCGGCATAAAAGTAATCTTCCATTTATATTGCCCTCCGTTTTACTTCGAATTTAGTGAGCAACACGAGAGTGCGGCCAACAAACTCCTCGAAAGCCTTTGAAGGCAACAACTGGATAAAGTTCAGTAAGCGGATTTCGATTAGCAAATCGGACGTTTCTTAAAGTCAGCATTCACATTGCTGTCACCCGTAGTTCGAATCAGGCTCGCCAGAGCTCGTCTTCATCTCACCTCGCAAACGTGACCTTTCGCTGGTAATTGAATTGAAAGTACCTATTCTGAAAAGCTGCGACTGAACAGCTGCGACACTCACATCTCTAATAACGCAAGAACACGGACAGCCAATACTCCCTTCATCAAAATTGGTGCCATCAAGAAGGCATGACCGGGGACCGGTCGAGAGGCCCGCAAAAAGTCAGGACTGGTGTTGGGTTCAGGGAAGTTCAGGGCCCAGGTGGACAGTTAAACCGGCTAGTCGGGTTCCCGTTGGCCCCTGCCTAGTTCTTACTCTTCTTACCCCATAACTTTCGGTTGCCGTGATGGCGAGTACGATCGGCCATGCATAACCTGGTTTTCCTCGGGAGCGTCTATATCTTCTATACCCCCCGGAAATCTCGCCTGTCGAACGGCTCTTGAAATGACAATGCTTCCGGATTCGATCGGTTCGCGGAGGATTTCGAGCGTATGAAGGCCATACTCGGGAAGTTCATCCAGAAATAAGACACCTTTACGTGCCAATGATATTTCGCCGGGCCTGGGTCGCGACCCGCCTCCCGCCAGTGCAACGCTGCTACAGGAATGGTGTGGCGTTCTGAATGGACGAATACCCCACAGGTGATGATCCCGACCTGCGTGACTGACTGACTGATGCGAGGGCGGCGACCTCAAGTGACTCACTTTCGGTCATCGGCGGTAAGATTCCCGGTAATCTCGATGCCAGCAAGGTTTTTCCGGTTCCCGGTGGGCGAGAGTAGGCGCCCTATGCGAGGTTTGTCGTCTCGGGTACCCGGCCTTGCCACCCCGGCAGAAATGATAATCACAGGTGTCACGATGAATGTGTCTCAATTGCATTTGCAGCCATTTTTCTGTATAACCAACTCGCTCGATCTAAACCCCCAATAAAACCAATTCAATAAAAAGGCGATTCTCCATGAGTAAACTTTCTTGCTACGCAATGCGGCTGGTTGTGTACGGTCTTACCTCACTAATGTTCACGGCGGCGGTGTATGCCCAGGGGATTCCAGAAGATCGAAATATCAATATCATCGGTATCAACCCACCGACGACACAGGATGGTGTGCCTGATCCGGGGTTAAAACAACAGAATGAACCGGCTTGTGCGATGAAGCCAGGCAACCCGCTGCAGATTCTTTGTGCGTTCAACGATTATCGTGGCGTCGATGACCCACTTATCGGTGACGCCTGGGAAGGTTACTCGTATAGCATCAACGGCGGTCAGACCTGGTTCAGCGACCTGCTGCCAGCACACCCGGGCGATGTACCAAATTTAGGTTTAGATTTTGCTGCCGACCCACAAGTAGCCGCTGCCCCCGGGTTGGCGTTGATTAGTTACATCGCTGCGGACCGCGCCGAAAACGCTGTTGGCGGACTGTTCCTGCAACGTATGTTCGAAGTCAATCGCGAAGCGGGGGCGCCATGGGTGCCGGCGGTGATGCCAATCGAAATCGACCGTGGAAACGCTGACAAATTCATCGATAAGCCATTCATGCTGTTGCATCCGGCGTCAGTTGGTAGTGGCACGGTCATTGTCAGTTCGACGCTGAAAGACGGCACGCCAATAAGCCAGGAGGTTCCGGCCGCCACTATCTACATCGCATACACGACGTTCTCCGGCACAGTTGAGGATGAGAACCTGCTTTCCAAGATCCTTCTCGCGAAATCGGAAGACTATGGTGATACCTGGACAACCTCAGAGATCGCGAACAGTTCCTGCCAAATGCCGGGACAGGGCCATTGCAAAGATAACGGCAAAGGCCACGACAAGGGCAAGGGCAAGGGTCACCAAAAACGCAAAGATCTCATACAAAGCGCGTCACTTGCTGCATACGGTGACAACGTGTGCGCCGTCTGGCGGCGCTTCGAGGACAATGACGATCCAAGTGCAATCATCTCATCTTGCAGTACCGACCGTGGTGAGACCTTTGCACCGCCACATGTGATATCTGCAGTACCGGAGTTTTTTCCCTTTGACCAGGGCACCACTGAAGCGACTTTCCGTACCAATTCCTACCCGGTTATTACGACAGATGGCAACGGGTTTTACGCATTCTGGGCGAGCCGTATCGATACGATCAGCCCGTTCTTTGCACGAATTGTTTACAGCACATCCGCAGATGGCTCCAACTGGACAGCTCCGGTTATGCTGGAAAACCCGCTCAACGGACACCAGTTCATGCCTTCCGTGGCAGCGGCACGCGGTACGATCCAGTTGGCGTGGTACGACACTCGCAACAATCTTTTCCAGTCTGATTTTGTTCAGGACCTGCCAGGCGAGGGCGTCATCCCTGATGAAGATTCCAATAAGATCATTCGCAACCAGGCAGACATACGCACTGCGCAAATCATAAACGGCATACCAACAGCGTCAGTGCAGGTCTCCCGTTATGTCGAGGGTGCGCTTGTGGTGGATGGTCCGGTCGAACAACTCGAGTTTAACTTTATTAACGACCGCCTGTTTAAAGTTGGAACCGTACCGTTCGCAGGTGACTATCCAAATGTTGCTGCGCCGACGTTTCGCGTAGAAAACGACCAATGGGTGTCGAATATCACGCCGGGCGCTTCGATTAAGCCTGTCGATTTTCTGGTGACCTGGTCCGACAATCGTGATGTGCGTGGCAACGTCTGGCAAGATCTTGTCACACCGACCGTGTACACACCGGCAAACCTGATGCCGACGATGGCGGCGATTGATGCCAAAAAGGTCGATACCAAATCGGTCAATGACTCTGTTGCACAGGATGCTGACAACCCGTCCGTTTCAAATGAACAACAGCTTGTCGATAGCGATGCGGATATAACGTCGAACAAGGCGCTGTCGAATAAGGCACGCGCGGACGCCGAACCAGATGAGACCGATAACTATGGTTTCTGTGTGCCAGGTACGAACGCTGATCGCAGCCGCAATCAGAATGTCTATTCGTCCGTGGTTCGACCGGGTGTTTCAATCGACAGCCCATCGTCATCAAAACCCACTGGTGCGATTCAACGATCGCACGTGGTTTGGGTAAGCAACAATGAAAATTCCGCAAAGTCCTATACCCTGACGATCGAAAATCAGCCAATGGATGCGGGAATAAACGGTCGTGCATCTTTTTTACAGGTGCCGGTTGCACCGTTTGCCGATAATACCGGCTTGCTGACTCAAATCACTGTCGATCTCGATCCGAATTCAACCATTGCCCGTACGGTGTATATCACCTCGCAAACGGAGCAACCGGAGATTGCTGTCAGTGTCAGCGATGGCGGAACCCTGGTTTTCGGAACAATCACGCTTAACGGAGACATTCTGTCGCCGGACGTTCAGAACCCGGACGTTCAGAACCCGGATGTACAGAACCCGGATGTACAGAACCCCGACATCCAGAACGCGGAAGTACATAACCCGGACGTTCAGAACGTCGTCATAACGCGGGTGCAGAACCCGGATGTGCAGAACCCTGATGTACAAAATCCCGATGTGCAAAACCCTGATGTTCAGAATCCGGACGTACAAAACCCCGACGTACAGAATCCAGATATTCAGAATCCCGATGTCCAGAACACGACACTACTTGCTTACACCATGGACAACCCGGACGTTGCCAACGACACGTTGACAGCTGCGGAAAAGGAAGAGGGTTACACCGACGTAACCTATGAAGTGAGTAATAGCGGCAATACGACAACATCATTCGACCTTGATGCCTTCATCAATGGCGAAACCGCGGGGCTCAAAACCCAATTGATTGCGACAAGAACTCACGTTGTGGAAAACTCACAGGACTGTGTGCAGGGCAAGCTGGTGCAGAACCAGGTAATTTTCAACAAGATCAATCCGGATCTGGACATCTTCACAAACGACAGTAACGACGGTGTCTTCGGGGATGGCTCTGCCTACATAGCACCGGGTGAGACGATATTCGTTACATTGCGTGTCTGGGGTGACCCGGACCTCTTTGAGGCGGAACGTGCCGGTGTTTATATTGAAGCACAGTCGTGCAACTCCGAAGACAAGACAGCGGGTACGATCGATTGCGATCCTCCGACCGCTCAGTTTGGCCGCCCCGCGAGTTCGTTTGATTCTGACGGTGACGGCTGGGCCATAGCCAACGATGGAGGCGGCTGGGTCGCCCTCGGAGGCAATCCAGGCGGCTACCTCGAGGGTACCGACTCAGGCGGTGCGACGGGTTCTACAGCCTGGTATTTCAGCGCTCCACCAAAATTCCTGGGAGACCGGTCGACGTACTACGGTGGCGAGCTTCGCTACGACCTGCAGCAGAGCGATGCGGCTCCCGGCTTCCTAAGCCAGCCCTGGGTGGTCCTCAGAGGAGCCGGTGTCACGCTGGTCTATGACGCGTCGGTCGCGCCGGGTACGACCTGGACGCCGTACGCTATACCACTCGAGACTGATGCCGGGTGGCACATCGCCGTGGACGGCTGCTGGACGTTGAGCATCGTCGCCCCGAATGTCTGCAACTTCAATGGTGCGTCACCTTCCGAGGCTCAGTTCATGACCGTGCTGAGCAACCTGGATACGGTGCTGATCCGGGGCGAATACTCGGCCACTTTCGATACCGGTGGACTGGACAATGCCGAGTTTGTGCTCCCTGTTTCAATAATTACGGGAGATACGGATATTCTTAACGATGGTACGCTGGTTGTCGCCAATAACCTGGGCAACGCCGCCAGTGCCGAGACGGTCAATGGTGTTGCTTTTGGTACCAATCAGGGTGGGCTGTCCGGAGGAGCATGGGGACCCGGCGGTGGCGATTTCTCGCTCGAACCATTTTCAGCAGAGCTGGATGCCCTGCTCTCGAATCTGGTGTTTACCACTTCGCTTAGCCCGGTTAATTTAACGATTGGGGGGTTGGTTCCGGGACGTGAGTACAGGCTGCAATTACTGTTTTCAAATGATGTGAACCTCACCGGAAATAACATTGCTGTGTCCGTGGAAGGTAAGACCTACGTTCTCGAAGGCTGGCAGGACAACGCCATTAATCTGAAAACCGAATTTACGGCAACAGGCACTTCGGTTGTAGTGACGTTTCAGCCGGGCCCGACCTTTGTGCCCGGACAATTCTTTGCTGATGCACCCGGTCGAACTGTCCTGAATGCCTATGCACTTCATGAGCTGAGCTTTTGATTGCCTGATGCCTTGAATAAAGGGTGAATCCAATTTATTCGTATGTGGATATTGGATATGCCCCGTCAGGAGCCTGTCTGACTTGACCTGTCGTATGTCTGGTCAGACAGGCTCCTGGCTAATTGCGCTGCGCTATCATTTTTTCCCTGGCGCGGACCAGCCAGTCATCCAGTTCCGCGGTATAGCGAAACGTCGGTGTGTCATCGAGAAAGATTGAATAAGCCTCGCCCAAACGCTCCTTGCAATGCGCGAACTCGGATACGGATTCGGCGTAGTGGCCAGCATTGAAATAGGCTAGCCCGAGGTGATATCGAACCAGCCACAGGTCAGCCAGTGCCACGGCCTGTTGCAATGCGTCGATGGCCGCAATGTTGTCGTTTTTTGCTTGCAACAATAGAGCATTGATCAGCTTCGAATAGGCGCGTTCCTGCGTATTAAGCTTGTCACCGAGTTCGGCTGCGATGTCGGCTGCTTCCTGTTCTTTGCCCAGTGTTACGTACATCAACGCTGCCGGAACCTGTTTTGATACGCCCGATCTGAGCGCGAGCGTTTCCGCAATTTCAGCAGCGACCTGATCAGTATCCTGCCCCTGTTGCAACATGGCGTAAGCAAGAATCATTTTCTTGGTTGCAAACGCGCGATTATTCGCTGTTGCCTCATCTGTTTTCATACCTTCAAGCAGGATTGTCTCTGCTTCGGCCGCGTCGCCGGACCAAAGAAACACATCGGCGATCCCTATGTTTGCGAGCGCCAGTCCGCGCGCACCGGTTGCCGCCATTTTTTCATACGCCAAGAGCGTTGCTTCAGTATCGCCTTTAACCAGTGCCGCAACCGCATACGGCAAATAGGCCTTGTGGTAATTGGGGTTTAATTCCAGCGTCTTGTCAGCTTCCATAAGAGCGGCTTCGAAATCGCTCGCGTACATGGCGTAGAGCGAATAATTCGCATGATACATAGGTCTTGTGGGGTAGATATCAACTACCTTGCGACCAGCCTCAAGGGCCTTGTCAAACTGCAGAGTATAAAAATACGCAACGGCCAGGTTGTTATAACCGGCATCATCCGCCGGGTACTTCTCAACCAGGGTTTGGTAAATTTCAATCGCTTTCTCGCTGTTACGGGCGACAACGGTATAGTAGACGCCTTCGGTGCGGTAGCGTTCGCGTTCGGTCATGTTCTCGAGTTGTTGCAAGGCTTTTTGCCACGCATCTGCAGCAAGGTCCGTCTGTCCTAACTTGTCCGCGCTGACGGCTAGTCCGGCCCATGCACGACCGAACTGCGGGTCCTTATCAACAGCGGACTGGTAAAGATCAATTGCCTGATCGTCGATGCCATCACGCGCCAGACGTTGTGCGTTAACGTAATCATGCATTGCTTCGAGCGAAACAGTTGTAAAGGATTCCTCCCCTTCAGATGCCAGGTCTGCGTTCACGTCGCCGAGTTTTTCGCGCAGGTCTCGCGCCAGTTCACCAATCACGCCCAAAACCCCGGACTTGCCGTCGGCACTCTCAATGAAGCTGGCGAGTTCTTCTCCAGTTTCGACATCAACGGCGAAGATCGTCACTTCGTACTTTCCCTTGTTTTCGTCGAGCTTGCCGTTAACGACGATACCGATACCCTCGCGGGCGGATACCAGGCGGGCACCCGATGCATCCAGCTTTGCATCCCCATAAATTTTCGCCAGTACACGGCCGGCAGAAGTCCTGTCGAAGGCAGTGATAAATGCCGACTCCTCGATCGCGATGGTTAATGCCTGTTCAAGCGCGCCATCAAAAACGCGGTCGCCGGTTGAGTTTTCAAAGTCGGCAATTAAAATGGAGACCGGGTCGATTTCCTCAAGTGTCACAGGCTTTCGCTCTGCAAAATTACTGAACAGGGAACCCGCCAGTGCCACTAGCAACACACCGACGACAACGTAATCCATCTTGTGTCGACCACCGGTGACCGGCGCAGCCCCAGTCGTACCCGTATCAATATGGATACCGGTTTTTGTAATGTCGAATATCCAGGCCAGTGCGATGGCAATGGGTAGACCGACTATGCCAACAGAGATTAATGCCTTCATGACCCAGTCAGGCAAGTCATAAACAGGGAATATGATCTCCGCGACCTGTAGCACTATCCACACACCACCGACATATAAGCCAGTGGCACGGAAGACCTCTCGGCGACGAAGTTCCCTAATGAGTTTTTGCATGCGGCACATTCTAGCGTGGAATCAGGTCAGGAAATAGATCAGGTGTCCAATGAGTTCGTAACTACATGGCCGCTTCCAATGACTTCATACGCCAACCAGGATTAGGCTGTTTAAAGGGTGTCCAACGAATTATCCACTCATCTGTTAAATAGGGTAGTTATTCTCGGAGTGCAAAGGTAATGTTGCCTATACTTAAAAATGAAATAGAATTCTTAGTGTCAATAAAATAATGAAAAGGAAGTTCTCATGGCTTTAAAAAACTACGGCGTTTTAAAAGGTCGCCCCATCGACCGGCGGCTGGGGTTCGGCGCTTCGGCCCATTATCACGTTCATCTGATCGATGACGATGCCGACTACCGTATTGCTATCAATATCAAATCCAGGCAATCGCCATCGGAACTGCTCTATTTGATCGTCGAAAATTATGCCCATCCGCTGGTGGATGACTTGAAAGATATGCCGGCCGGTTTTACGCCCCTCGAAAGGGTGCCGGAAGGGTTGGCCCTGGATTACATTCGCGCCAATCTTTTTAAGCCGGACCAAATGGTCCCGCTACCTTACAATGTTGCCGGGCCTGATAACGATCTGAATGAAAAGATCGACTACCATATACAAAAGGCCCTGGCCGAAGAAGATGCGATGATTTATGCCTTTGGCGAGCGCTGGGGACCGGAGCCAGATACACGTGACAAATATTTCGGATTCAGGCCGGGCAACGGTATTCACCGCATCCACATGAATCAGGGCAGCGTGGAAGAATTTCAAAAATACAATGGCATATGGCAGGACGGCGGTATGCTGCTGCATCTGCCTTCCGAGGACCGCTGGGTGGCGGTTTTCCTGGCGTTTCAGTCCCAGTGCTGGCACACAGACGATGAAAAGGGCAATTGCATCGGCAATGTCGACCAACCGGTCGAAGACAAGGGCGTGGTCATCGTCGCCGCTACGGTCAACCCGGTCGGTCATGAACCGGGAAAGGAAAGGGTACTGCTGCTGAATACCCTGGCGACGACGGTCACTCTGGACGGGTGGACGCTAGCTGACAAGAACAAGCGTCGGCACCCGTTGGACGGCATCTCCCTGGAAGCCGGCGCGGTGACGACGGTTACGTTGCCGGGCACGACGATCCAGCTGAGCAACAAAGGCGGCATTATCACGCTCTTAAACGGCGAAGGACTGAAGATCCACGGTGCGCAGTACAACAAAAAAGACGTTTCCGAACAAGGGCGGACCATCGTTTTCTAAGCAAACCGGAGAACTGACATGACAGCAAATGGCAACCTCCTCGAGGTTCCCTTAGCACAGATCATGGGTAACTACGATCCGGATACCCACCCGGTAATCGGCCCGCTGCTCAACACTTAAATCAGTGCCTAGTTTTTTCGAAATTCTTTTAACATCTCCACCTGCCGTTCGGTGAGCATATTCTTCAAACGCGCGAGCAGTACCAGGTGAGTTTTTTTAATCTGTTGCTCAAGTGTCATGACTTTACCGGCTTGTACCAGCAACTCGGTTTCATCGATCGGGGTTTGCTTCAATATCTCAGCAAGGGCTTCACCTTCCTCACGCATTTGCCACTTCAAGTCAAAAACAGTGGCTTGAGTACGTTGTAATTCCGCTTTCAAAGTGGCTTGCTGGTCTGCATCGAGATCGAGCTCTGCCCGATGTTTCATGATCAGCTCTGGCTTGAACAGCAATTGCTTGATTGGGCCATTCTCATTCTGCTCGAGAGCACACACAGAGCCGCTGAAACTGAGTACAAAAAGTATGGTGCATAGTTTTCTATAATTCATGTGATTGGTCCTCCGGATATTCGTACAAAGGGGGTTCGTAATTAAATTCAGGTGTGGTAATTTCAGGTGACATATCAGCCAACTGGTACCAGGGTGTTTCGAGCAGGAAATCCGTCGGCATTTCAAAAGCCAGCATTGGCTCCAGATTAATGAAATCATCTACCGGGTTGGTAACGTATTCATCGGTTCGTTCGCTGCTGATCGGATTCAATAAAATGATGACGGCGATCAGTATTACGCTAACGGCAAGCGCAAGGCTTGCTGGCCGCAGAATGCCTGGTTGCGGCAG
>JASJFX010000024.1:0-4783 GCA_033791845.1 Lysobacterales bacterium
GCAGCACACAGCGACAGTGATATCAGGTTCATACTGACATTTTCCGGTGGTGGCACCAGGGCTGCGGCTTTATCTTATGGTGTTATGCAGGAATTGCGTGATACCAACATCACCTATGAAGGACGCCAAAGTCGATTGCTGGATGAAGTTGATTTTATCAGCTCGGTATCAGGTGGAAGTTTTACTTCCGCTTATTACGGTTTGCACGGCGATGGAATTTTTGAGAATTATGAAAAAGATTTTTTAAAGTTTAACCTTCAAAAGCATCTTGTTTTGAGAGCCATAAATCCATTCCTGTGGTTTAGCAAGAGTGGCCGAACCGAGTCAGCCATCAAGTACTATCAGAAGTTTTTATTCCACGATGCCACGTTTGCGGACATGATCCGATCGGATCGGCCGATGATAGTTATCAACGCTTCGGACCTGGGTTACGGCATTCGCTTTTCATTTATCCAGGAGTATTTTGACCTGTTGTGTTCCGAACTTTCTGCCTACCCTGTCGCCGATGCGGTAGCCGCCTCCTCTGCCGTTCCGGTCCTTTTCAACCCGGTCGTTATAGCAAATTATGATACCTGTAGTGATATGCAGTTAATTGGTACGGATGATCTGCATAGGGCTGAAGAGTTATACGAGGGTGGAAATTTGCCCGTGTTGATTTCGCAACTGGAAACCTATGGTGATAAGGACAAGCGCAAGTATGTTCATTTTGTCGATGGCGGCATCACCGACAACCTCGGCGTTCGTGCTGTAAGTGATATCCTCGCAGTCTCCGGTAGTCCTGCTGATTTTTATCCGAACGCCGAGAAACCACCACGGCATATTGTGGTGCTGATGGTTAATGCGGCTACCGAAAGTAATAACGAAATGGATGTGAGCAACAAGGAACCGTCTGCGATTGGGGTTGTTGGAGCTGTTACCAACCTGCAGCTTTCACGTTACGACGTTGACAGCATGCTCATGACAAAGGAGATAGTGGAAAAATGGGCAACCCAGCTATCCACACCCGAACATCCAGTTACCACCCATTTCATCGACGTCAGTATTCAAAAGATCAAGCATCCGGAAGCCCTCGAGTTCTTTAATAGCATTCCCACGAGTTTTGCACTCAAAGATGAACAGGTAGACAAGTTGATTGAAGCCGGTCGGGAACTGTTGCGAACTAATCCCGAATTTCAGCACTTATTGACAGTCCTTGATAACCAGTAAGCGGAAAACGGCAAATTGTGGTGATAAGGTATTCGAGGGCTTATCATGGGAAAAGCGTTCTTTAATCGTACAAAAGGGAGCATGACAGTGATTGCGAATAAAACTTGGCCAGGCTGGTTTATATTGGCCTGCGTCGTCTTGTTGAGCGCTTGCTCGGGCCGGCGTGAAATGATGCCGACACCCAGCGTTTAGGGGTCGGGATTGGGGTCGGACCAGCGCAACCTGTTGATTTGGACAATCCTGATTGGTCAATCTGGCCGATATCCAAGCTTAAAGCCATCTTTCTTAGGGCGAAAGCACCATTCTTAGCAACTTCAGTCGTAAGCCGATATCCAAAATCTTAAACGCTCAATTTTGTCCAGAAAAATGGCAGTTTAAGACTAATTAAAGTCTAATTGTCGAACTATAATCATCTAAAATCCGCTAGTTACATAGGTACGAGCCCCTTGCTGTTTTGCACAGTCATACTGTACAAAATAGCGTATTTTCGAACTCATGCCAAGTTTAAAAATGAATCAATATGTACAGCGTAGCTTTGCAAATTAAGGATAAACTAAACCATCCTTGACTCGGTGTTTAATCGGAGAGTCAGGACACCCACCCACCGCTCTACTTCGGTCGAAAGACATGGGTGTCCGAAATGGCACTACTTCGTTCGAAAGACATGGGTGTCCGGAATGGCACCTCCTGAATGGCAGCGAGACAAAGCTTACAGATTAATCCAGACAGCGAATATCTAAAACAAACAAAGGGTGCCCACGCGCTTGTGGGTCCCCGGACATTTCTGGCAAGATAGATTTAGTACTGCCTTCACCCACTTTGTTGCGAAGCCATCAACCATTATAAGGAAACTCAATGAGCAAGATTCTCCAGACCGTCATTATCCTAACCGCTGTTATCGCTTTTTACGCTGTACCACAAGCCGCAGTGGCCGGGGAACAGAAATCGATCCTGGTAACCGGCGCCAGTACCGGTATTGGCCGAAATCTTACTGAGACCCTGGCTGAAAGCGGCTATCACGTCTACGCTGGCGCGCGTAAGGAAAAGGATCTTGAAGCACTGAATACGATAGGGAATGTCACGGCGGTCAGTCTCGATGTGACCAAACAGGACCAGGTTGATGCGGTTGTCGAGATGATTCGGAAGAAAGGTACTGGCCTGTATGGCCTTGTTAACAATGCCGGTGTTGGTGGCGGAGGGCAGGTCGTCGACACACCCATTGAAGACCAGACGTTCGTCTACAAAGTTAATGTTGAAGGTGTTTACCGTACGACCAAGGCATTTGCGCCATTGGTGATGGAATCGAAGGGTCGCATTGTGACGACGGGTTCGATTGCAGGCACCGGCTCGTCGATCCCGGGGTTTAGTGCCTATAGTGGCAGCAAACACTGGATCGAAGCATACACCGATGGGCTGGCCACTGAGATGGAACCACATGGTGTTAGCGTCAGTGTGGTTGAACCTGGCAACTACAAGTCAAATATCCGTCGCAGCAGCGTGGCTCGTAAATTGGAACAGACCAAAGCTGCAGGCAGCGAAGTGACCGATACGATGAAAGAGGACTATGAAAAAACGGCTGCTCGTGAGCTGTCTTACAAGGAGCCCGATGAGGTTTCTCAAGCATTCATGCACGCGCTATTCGACGATAAGCCACTGCGTCGATACGTGGTTGTTCCAAATCAAGAAGAACAGGCCTGGACCATTGGTACGAAAATCAATGAGCTTGTCCAGCTGAACACATGGGGGCCTTACAGTTATAGTCGCGACCAGCTGGTCGAGTTGCTCGATGAGGCCATTTCCGGAAGCACTGCTTCGGACAAGTAAAAGGAAAAGGGGCCGTATACATTTATTAAGGATTAAGTAAATAGACCCTGGCAAGAATGGTGGCCAGAGGTGGTCGCTCTCGGCCATCCCTGGCCTTCGCGACACCGGTGCGTCCATGCACAATGGAATCGAACCACTGTCACGCGGGTTTTCAATCCGTTACTCCGTGTAAACCCTCTTATATCCACACATCATTCTGTGCCGTCAGGTGACTGCTGGCATCACCCGTATTGACGGTGCCTTTCGGCTCCACAAGCATAATATGGCACTCATATTCCGCCACTGGTTTGTGTTCTACACCTTTCGGCACCACGATCATTTCACCCGCTTCGAGCCTGACTTTACCGTCCCGGAATTCAATTTCCAGTTCACCATCAATAATGATAAATGCCTCGTCGGTATCAGCGTGAGAATGCCAGTCAAACTCGCCGTGTACTTTCGCCAGTTTGAACTGGTAGTCGTTCATCTCCGCAATCACCCTGGGTGACCAGTGCCCATCGAATTTGCTTAACTTTTGCCTGAAATTGATCGCCGTATAAGTCATCAGTGATTATCGCCCTGTTCCTGCATTCCGCTTAGATAATAGTGCCATAACATCCTGGCTGCCGTTGCACGATGGGGACGCCAGGCGTGTGCAATCTCGCTCAGTTCCGCTTGTGTTGGTCTTTCTGCCCTGCCTTTGAGGTTTTTGAATGCTGTCGCAAGGGCCACATCCCCGACGGGCCAGACATCCGGGCGGCACAGCGCCATTAACAAGTAAATTTTTGCGGTCCACTGACCGACACCTTTTACAGATGTGAGTTTCTCAATCGCGATTTCGTCACTTTCCAGCGACAATGCCTCAAGATCCAGTTCACCACTTTCAATGGCCCGGGCAACGTTGATGAAGTACCCGGCTTTTTGTCGGGTCACCCCAAAAGAGCGCAAAAATGACTCCCCTGCTTCGGTTACCGTGGTTGGCGTCAGGGGCTTGATGTTTTTTTTCAGGCGTTGAAACATGGCATCGGCCGAAGCCAGTGATACCTGTTGCTCCAGAATGATACGAATCAGGGTCACAAAGCCCGGTTCTCTTTCCCATAAGGGTGGCGGGCCAAGTTGTGCCAGTGTTCTTGCGAAGTCCTGGTCCATCAGCGCAACTGATTTTGCGGCAACGCCGAGACGTTCTTTGTTGATCGGGACTGGTATGTTTATGTTTTTCATCTCAGTTTGACGCTGGGAAGGTGGCCATGCATTTCCACCCTACGGGCAATTACAGGCGGCGTTTCCCTTGTCAAAAATAATGCGCCATTGATGTGAAGCGTCGAGTTGCCACACCGAGTTGAACGTAGCAATGACCTTGCCTTCAGAATCGTAAACCGGGCCCGTACTCCAGGCCAGTGTTCCTGATTCCAGTACTTCAACAGACTTCGGCTCCCAGGAGAACGGGGCTTGTGGTTCCTTGAAATAAGCCTCCCAGGCATCGGCTATCTGTTGTTTACCGCGTAACGCGGTTTCGCCGGAAAAGAACACAGCCTCTGCAGCCAGGAACGATTTGAATTTTTCAAAATCACGTTGGGCCATGGTATCGGCAAAAGCACGCTCTGTTTCCTCAACGGTTTGACGCGGGTCATTTATGAATGGCTCTGCTGCAAACACTGCTCCATGAATGAATAGTGATAACAGTGCCGTCAGGATCAGATTGAGTTTTGACATTACGACGCTTCCTTAGTGTTGATTTAAAACCTGCGCAAAAACATCCTTGTCAACATTACCA
>JASJFX010000025.1:0-59026 GCA_033791845.1 Lysobacterales bacterium
AGGATTTGGCTATCGCGATCATGAATGAAGAGGGGTGCTTCTCTCCGACACCTTGATGCCGCATTCCTATCCGCAATTTGTTGCAGACAATTGCCCCGCCACCGTGCGGGGTTTTTCGTTGATAGAAGTTCCGCTCCTGGCTGCTTGCAGACCAATCAGTGGAAACCTTGAATGAGTTTCAACTTCCACTTTCTGCCCAAAACGGCCATCTATTTAATGGCATTCAACCCATTTTGATCAATTGAAGCGCCGCATCGAGAATTTCATCTTCCTGGGTAAAAGGATCATCACTGACCTTGTGGTCAGGAATAACACCCCGCAAACTCGCATTACCGCTGGGACGTATCATGCAACCCTTTGGGAAGACAGCACCCATCTTGGTGTTGGGTAACTTGAATGTATGAATGGCTCCACACGAAGAAGGCGTGTCGGCGGTCTCCTCCCCCACAATGATTCCAAATTCGTAGTCCTGCACAATGGCTGCAACAGATGTGGTATTTGAAAAACTGAAACGGTCGACCAGGGTTATGACCTGTCCTTTGAAAGCAAGATCATCGGTTCTTGGCTGTGTCGTGTTGAGTTCAATATCGAATCGGGTTCCGTCTTCAAGGGTCATGATCTGGTGCTTCATGTCCACAAGTTCGGGAATATCCACATCCTTCCAAAAGGACTTGGTCACCTGACTGGTCCGGACACGGAATTTTGACGCAATGCGGAAAGGCTTATCTGCAAAGTAGGCGATCATTGGATCACTGAAGGAGTTATCGCCGCCATAATTTCCGCGCAGATCAAGTATAAGATACTGTGGTTTCCTCTTGGCAATCTCGACAAATGCGGAATCGATGAACTCCAGAAACGCTTCATTATTGAATGCTTCCTGTGAGGAAATGTCACGTGACTCGGTATTAAGAAAAATGCCTGGGCGCAGGTAAGCAACATCACCAATGAATTCAAACGTCCTTCCGCTTTTCATGAACGATGGCGACTGCACCGTCTGTTTTCTCTCCCGGTATTGCTCGAGGGTCAATCCTTCAACTTCGGTGTTTAATTGCTCCCCGCCCGGCTTTTTGATGCGAACTGTACCTGATGAAAAATCACCGAAAACATACCACCAATTATCCATAAGTGACCCGGTTTCCAGCAAAGTCCGTTTGACATATTCGCTTTCACCTTGCTTAAAGACATAGATCTTCTCGAGCAGTTGGTGAATGTCAATTCCATTGATTGCCAGGATTTCGTCGCCGGCCTCAATCTGCTTGTTGTCAGACCAATTCGCCGACACCAGTACCTTCTCTCCCCAAAAACCGATTTTGAATGGGATTCGGCGACCACCATTCTGATTAAACTGCCGGTACACATCGGATGGAAAATCCAGTGTGCAATGAAAAAAGCCCGCAAGAACCACAAACGGCTTGAACAGACGATTGATCTCAAGATAAGTCATCGGGCCGGTGATTGAGCTCATAGCTTGTTTAAAAGCATTGTCGTAGTCAGCTTTGGTGGTGTTGAGGAAAAGGTCGTAAGTGCTGACCTGAAGTGTCTCGTAGAGAAAGGCAAGATCTTCGCGCACGGCCTCTGCAGAATAGACAACTGGCTCATTGGGAGGCGGAGTTTCAGCACCATTTGTCGTTATTGGGGGTGTCAACAGGCAAATCATGATCAACGTTGTAGAAATTTTGCGTAAAAAGCACTTCATCATGGAGACTCCCTATGCATAGAAACTGCGTATAAAAACTACACGAACGCAAGAGAGTGTTTGTTACAAAGAAAGCAGCAATTGATGATTGATGAGGGCTTAATATTTTTTTCAGCTATTGTTGAAAGCTTTATCACCTTCTCTGGCATTAAACGAAGGTGCTATCAGCAGGTATTCGACTACTCTGAAACTCCGAAGGCGTTTCCCCAAACTGCGCCTTAAAGCAACTCGTAAAGTAAGTAGGCGATGAAAACCCGACCCTGTCGGACGTTACTCCCACCTGCATCCCCTTCTGCAGCAACTCGCGCGCTTTCCTTAACCGGTACGAACGTAAGAGCTCGGCCGGATGGTGCCCGGTAACGGCCTTGAGTTTGCGCTGCAGTTGCCGGGCGCTGATGTACATTTCGGATGCCATCCGGGAGGTGCCGAAATCCGGGTCGGAATGACAATGTTCCAACACCTCTTTGAGTTTTGTCAGAAAACCGTTTTCTTTCTGTTCAGCCACATGGTTCGGTTTCGTCTCTGCAAAAAACTGCGAGCTAAAACGGCATTTCAAAATATCCCTGATTTCCAGCAGGTTGGCGATACGCATTTTGAGTTCATCATCGTCAAAGGGTTTGGTCAGGTAACCATCCACCTTTTCCTTCCAGCTTTCCATGCGGCTATCCCGGTCGTCCCGGGCGGTCAACATCATGATGGGGATGTGACTGGTGCGCTCGTCTTTCTTGAGTGCGTGACTGACCTGGAACCCATCCAGTTTTGGCAGCATCAGGTCCAGCAGCAACAGGTCGGGAATATATTCGAATGCGACTGCCAGGGCCTCCTCACCATCACCGGCGACCAGGCATTGATAGGTGCCAGTGAGCAGTTCAACCAGGTAATGCTGAAGATCCGCATTATCCTCTACGATCAGCACCAATGGTTTGCCGTTTGCCTCGTTAACTGACTGCGTCTCGGGTCTATCTGCGAGTGGGCCCAGTGCTTCAAATTCGAGTGCCATTGCTTCTGCAGTGCTGCCTGTCTGAACCCTGCCCCCTTGCGGCAAACCTGCTTCACAGCGCGGTAGTTTCACCGTAAACGTAGTCCCCTTGCCTGGTTCGCTGATCAGTGATACCTGGCCATCGTGAGCCAGTACCAACTCCTTAACCAATGCCAGACCAATACCGGCGCCAGGAACCGTTTCACCGCCATTGCCCACGCGGTGGAAGCGCTCGAATACCGCCTCGTGTTCGTCCTCGGGTATACCGATACCTGTATCGCTGACCGATACCTCAACCATGTTGTTCTCATCTAGCCTGGTGCTGACGGTGATGCTGCCGCCCGCAGGGGTGTACTTGATGGCATTGGAAAGCAGGTTGAGCAGAATTTTCTCCAGCGCATCCGGTGTGCAACTGGCCCAGAGTTCCTCATTCCTTTCCACACCAAGCTGCAGACCTTTGTCCTCAGCCAGTGGCTGGAATGATTCGGTAATGGCATCGACCGTGGTGGATACGGGTTGTGCTGAACGCGCCAGTGGTTCATCGGCACCCAGGTGCGCCAGCCCCAGCAACTGGTTTACCAGGCGAAGCAGACGTTGGCTGTTGCGTTGAATCAGTTGCAGTTGCGATGCGTCCCGATGGTTCGCAGCCCGTTTCAACAAACGCCTTGCGGGCCCGAGTATCAGCGTCAACGGCGTGCGGAACTCATGCGAGATGTTGGTGATCAGCTTTTCCTTCAGATGCAGCAGTTCCTCCAGGTCTTCGGTCTGGTGCTGAATTTGTTGCTCGTGTTCCCTGATCTGCGCAGTGCGTTCTTCTACGGTCTCTTTGAGTAACCTGGCCTGGCGGCGCAAATTTCGTGTCCGCAAGCGGATATACCCGAACAGGGCGAGCACAAACGTGATGACATACAGGCTGTAAGCCCACCAGGTCTGCCACCAAGGTGGCAGAATGCTGAGCCGGATGAAGGCCTGCTTGTCACTCCAGACCCCACCCTTCCCCGCAGCCTTCACCCGCAGCACGTAATCCCCCGGCGGAACATGGGTGTAGGTGGCAATCCTGCGGTCGGCACCTGTCTCGATCCAGTCTCTGTCATAGCCCTCAAGTCGGTAGGCATAACGCACTTCTTTGGCGTATTTGTAACCTGGTACAGCAAAGCCAAAGGAGATCAGGTTGTCGAGGTATGTCAGCGTAATATCAGAGGTATTGACGATGGATCTGCTCAATGGTGTCTTATTCGCTTCATCACTGACCGGAACTGGCTTGTTTGACAGCCGAAAATCTGTGATTAGAACCATTGGATCCTGCCTGTGGTCGGTTAATTGCCGCGGGTCAAAAATATAAACTCCGTCAGCGCCACCCCAGATTAAGTCACCACGCCTGCCCAAAACACCTTTATAAAGCCTCGAAAAACCATCACTTGCGTCGTAAGTCTTTGTTTCCCCGGTGGCTGGATTCAGTTTTAACAAACCCTCGTTGTAGATGCTGACCCAGATATTGCCTTGAGCATCCGGAACGATCGAATAGACCATGGAAATCGCTTCTCCACTGCTTCCGGCAACATGACTGAACAGGTTGCTTGCCGGATCAAAGCGATCCAGGCCAGACAGGGTTCCGACCCATAAGGCCCCATCTTTACCCTGTGTAATCGCCATCACCCGGTGCGAACTGATACTGTCCGGATTCCCCGGGTCGTGGACATAATGGGTGAATTGCCGCGAAACAGGATCCAGACGACTTAAACCATCAGAACCACCGACCCATAAACTTAAATCATCGGCAAGCAACAGCGCACCAAACCCCGCGCCATGAAGAGTGCCGGGTTGATCGGGTTCACTTCGGTAGTGGGTAAACTTACCGGAACCCGGCTCGAAGTAGCTTAGCCGTGAAACAGAACCCAGCCAGAGATTGCCTTGCGCGTCTTCGGCAATGGCCGACACGCGTAAGTTGGGCGACTGTGTTTTACCCTGATCATCTCCGGGCAAGTCAAAAGGGTAATCCGTAAATTGTCCGCTGGAGTGGTCGAACCGGCTGATGCCGAAATTGGTGCCTACCCACAGGGCTCCAGAACTGTCCAAATACAGCGCATTGAACCCCGTTGTGTTGTCCGAATCGTGATCGTATGCCGTCACGCTACCCGTGACCCGGTCAACCCGCCTTAATCCGTGGTGCAGGTGAAGAACCCAGAGAATACCGTTTTCGTCTTCGATAATATCCGACACAGTGTCGTTTGAAAGACTGTTTGAAGTACCGGGTTCGTGTTTGTAGTGGCCAGGCACCAGGCTACCCGGATCAAACTTGCTCAGGCTACCATCGAGTCCGATGGCCCATATCATCCCGCTCCGATCCTGATAAAGCGGGGAGAAATTTGTATTTGCGATGCCAAAACTAAAGGGATCCGCCGGATCGTGGACATAGTGGGTAAATGTCTCCGTCCCGGGGTCAAAACTGGTCAGACCCTCGTAGCGGTCGTCGTACCATAGCAGTCCATTGCTATCTTCGATGATATTGCCACTAATATATTTGCCCGTTCCCCTGCCCGGGTCACCCGGGTGACAAACAATGCGCGTATAGGTATTACTCGCACGATCATACCTGATCAGGCCGTCGCCGCTGCCGCTGATCCACAAGCTCCCTTCATCATCTTCATGGATTCCACCGATGCGAAAATCTTCAGGTCGATCATCAGGCCCGGCAGGCTGTGCACATTGCAAAGGGTTGGAACCACAGTCAAAAACCCGTCGGAAGGTTTTACTCTCGCGATCAAAATAAGCCAGGCCAGGCACCTCATCCCATGAATAAGTGCCAACCCAAAGTACGCCGGAGCGATCTACCATCATCGTGGTAATTACGCCTGCGGGCAAAGTATGCGGATCGTCCGGATCGTGATAGTAACGCGTAAAAGTTTCGCTTTGCCGGTCAAATGCACTAATGGTTGGTACCCCCTTATGTTCGGGCCAGTGACCGAACCAAAGGACACCTTCGTGATCCTCAACGATGCTCTCAACCTCAGGGCGACCAAGACTCTTAGTGTCTTCGGGATCGTGTCTGAAATGCGTGAAAGACTGACGGTCGGGATCATATCGGCTCAACCCCTCCATTGTGCCCACCCAGAGAGTCTCCTGACTGTCAAAGTAAACAGCAACTACCCGGTTGGATATGAGCGAATCAGGCTTACCCGGTTCGTTGCGGATTAACTTATACGCATAACCGTCATACTGGATCAGTCCATTGTCAGACGCAAACCACATGAACCCGTGCCGGTCCTGGGCCGCAGCGAAAAGTTGGCCACCGGGCAAGCCGTGTTCTACCGTGATGTTTTCAAAACGGATGTTTTTTTGCCAGGCATTCAGACACGGTGGAAATAACAGGTTAAGCAGGACGAGACCAACCAGTGGCCAATGATTGTTGGCGGGGATGCCGGGCACTAGTGAAAGCCCCATGCAAGGCGGATACCGAATGCTGGTGGACTCGGCTGTGTTCCGCTCGCGAACGACTCGTAAGGGTTGCTGATGCCGTCTTCATCGAGATACACACCCACCAGCCTGAACAACCCGACGGAGTTGCCAACACCACGCAATGTATACATCTGGCTGCCGGGCCCTGCTTCCTGCACGACCAGGCCCGGCACCCGGTAGGACATATCCAGCGCGGTGCTGATACCCAGGGCTTCGATTACCTTCCCGCTGACAACCGAAACACTCATCGGAACATCGCTCATGCGTGCTCACGTTTTTGTGCAGTGACGATGACTTCTTCGAGTTCCAAGGGGGTATCTGCCGGAGTTTCGGCAAGTGCTGATGGGGTAAACGCAACTATTACTGTGGCTGCCAATCTTAAAAAGAAAGGTTGTATCTGGTGATTTTGCTTCGAAAAGGCTACCGAAAGCCTCACCATCGTTCCCCGTCAAGAGTCCGATGTTACAAAATCTCGCCTTAACCTATCCTTAAAATGTTGCGCACACGGTCAACACAGTCAAATCAAATCGTTTATTTTTAATGCACTTTACACGATTACGGTTCATGCACCGTCATTCACTACCCATTAGCCTGACAAATTTTATAGCCTCCGGACCTGGTTTCCCTGGTGCCTAAACCAAGAGTTAACCTGACCCGTTTCCATGGCGTATTCGCCTAAAGCGCCTACTTTCGCCTGAGGGCGCCTACTCTTGGTGATCACGCTTTCCAGTTAGATCGCCGTGAAATCGCACAAAAATGGAATTACTGGTGCCGGATTCAAGCCCGTAGCACCGTGTGTTGGCTGTATAGGGCTCCCAGTGACCAGTCCCCGATACTTGCTTTTCGGTGCGAAAACGCCATGAAAACGCGTAAGATTATCTCTCGGTTTGGGTATCAGGGAAACCAGTCTGGAAAGTGTCGCTCCTGCGCATCCATGCGCCCGCCACAGGTAATGCTGGGACTGGAAAGTTGTATTTTCAGT
This sequence comes from Lysobacterales bacterium, assembly GCA_033791845.1. GTDB lineage: Bacteria > Pseudomonadota > Gammaproteobacteria > Xanthomonadales > SZUA-36 > SZUA-36. Next base: position 7,114 of record JASJFX010000025.1, read on the forward strand.
GTTGAGTTCGTTCAGGGTTTCCATGTTGAGGTGGTCGCCGTGAATGTCGGTAATCAATATTAAATCCGGGTCGCCAAGTCCCTCAAATTTCATGGCGCCACCATATGGATCTACAAATATTGTTTTGCCTTTGAATTCTAATGCCATCGTGCTGTGGAGTATCGGGGTTAAGGTCAGGGTGCCTTCTGCCGTGGTGATCTCGTCTTGTTGCGCGAGTGAATGAAAGACTATCACATCTCAGATGCTTACATATCGAGGACCGCTCGACAGGTCTATGGCTGGATATCCTGTTCCTGTTCTGTATAGATTTCTTTTGCCTTTTCAAAAACCATTGCTTCATCAATGAGACCGGTTTTTGAATCAAACATTTCTTCAATCAATGACCTGTATGTCTCTCCAACACAGAAACCAAGATGCCGGTAAGCCTCGAACTGGTTTTCATCAAAAAACTGGTCGGCGGTGCTTTGATGCGGGAAATCCGGGTGTGTTTCGGCATACTGGCGGATATCTACATACTTGCTAAGTTCGGCTTTTGTAAGTGAGCATTTAAGATACAGGATAAGGCCAAATCGCTCGCGCTCGAGTTCTTTCCCATCCGGCCGCTGACGCTTACGGTCGGGATATTCAATCAGCCCAAGGCTGCCATGTTTCAGACAGCATCGCTTCTGGTCTCCTGCGTGGCATAGTTCGTCCAGTTTTGAGAAAAATATATGTACTCCGAGATCTGTCCAGCACTTTCTGATGGTGTTGGCAAGATCCTGGAATTGATGCTTGGGATCACAGCCGGCATCGCTTACGACAATGAACCGGCAGCGGCGTCTTACAAGCTCGTAAATGCCGAGATTATCGAAATGTCCACCATCGCTGAGGTTTATCCAGTCGGACTCAGCATTGGCCGAGCCTGTCAATTCAGCAACGATGGGTTGTGCACATAATAAGGCCCTCTTTTTTCGCCACACAGCATCGGCAGAAGACGATGTGATTTTCTTGTTGTTCGAATCCAACCCTAAGGCTGTGTTACCTGCCCAATAGCCTAACCTGAGATTAAACGCCGTCAAAAGGGCTGCGATTGATGGTGACGTGTTGAATCCCATATTCGGGCTTGCCGCCGCACCCGAGATGGCCAGGGCAGTGCCCAGTCTTATACCCCCGATATCTTTGATGTCGGGGTGCCATGGTTGACGTTCCCTGGAGCTTTTGGCGTCGTTTTCCGGTTTTCCGGGCCGGGTGATGGTTTTGCCAATTGCGTACTCCCAGGTCCGGCGATATCCGCCGAGATTGAAACCCTGGCTGCTCTTGGTTTCATAACCTACGAATTGAGGCGTGAAGGTAAAGGAAGCAGCGCGCCTGGTTTGCCAGGCGAGGTCGTCGCCACCGGTCATATTGATCGTCGTGTTCAATATGGGTATGGGCCTCTGCTCACACAGCGAGGCGAGCCGCAGATCATCTTTGGGGTCGAATCCTGAAAATGCATGCGGCTTGCGTTTACCTGCCCGGGAAGCACCAAGAAAAGCGCGAACAAGTCGATTTCGGTACAGGGAATGTGCGGAAAATGCATTGATATCAAGACGCCAGCAGATAAACAAAAAAATGCCGGTGGCAACCAGGAGCGTCAAAAATGCATCCAGGAAGGGGACTTCTTCAATGACCGGCGAAGTCACAGAGAGTACGCCCGACATCGACATTCCTTGTTCCAGCAAACTTTCACCATCGTTCAGATCACCACCCAGGGATTTGACAACGATGAATAAGCCTACCGAGATCAGCAACCCCAGGCCACCGATGAATAGCCACGGGGCGATCTTCATCAACAGGTTCTTCCCTACAGAGCCAGATTCATCATCGCCACCGCCAGCGCCGCGTGCAATCCAGGCCCCGACACCTGAGGTACACGCCCAGGCGATAACAATGGCCATACCGCCATAGTTAAGCCAGTAATAAAGTGAGGGTGCGAAGAACGCGATCGAAAAGATGATTGCCCAGGCAAATGCGGCTAACAATACATAGCCTCCAAGCCTTGCCCACCATTCTCTTTCCTGTTCATTGAACAAACTTCTTGCGAGACCCAGATGAAGCGCGATGTTAAAAGAAAGTATGAGTAAAATGAGTGGAGGTATGAATGAAATTGCCGGGAGTATTCGGCCCGACTTGTCAAAGTCAGCAGCATTGAGCCAATCGGCGAAGAAATAAATCGAAAGTCCAAATACCGCACCTGACAATAGTGCAATCAGAAAGTGTTTAACCAAGGCAACCCGTGGCAGGTCAATTTTGTCCGATATGAAAAAGGAGATAGATCCTGGCCCGATTAGCCACGAAGCTGTATACCCCAGCATACCAAAAAGGACAAATGGCCTTGGCACAAGTTCTTTCATGGAAAAATAGGGGACCGAGCCAATCAGGAATAGCCAACAGGCAAGTGTGCTAAACAAAACAGACAACCCCACCCACCATCCGACAGCCAATTTTTTACTTCTGTCCTCAGGTTGATCAGGTGCACGAAACAGTTGCAGTATTTGAGGACGCCAGATCAACAATGTAGCAATCAGCAACAGGAATCCAGCGACCAGTGCGACCATTGGCTTTAGCAATGAGCCGGCTTCAGTGTTGAACACAGACACGGAAACAGAGGCAACACCATAGGGAACAAGCAGGATGGCAACGACCAGGGAAATTAACGCCAATTGCAGCAGCACGAAGTTTCTGAGGAATAGCGAAATGACTGCCAGCGTATCGCCGGACAAACCCAGCCGGGGTGTCAGGTAATTGCTGTACCGCCGCAGGTATCGCACTGCTGCATGTTCCAATGGCGGGAAACCGGTGGTCCAGGGCATGTCAAAACCCGATTGTTCGATACATTCTTTCGGGTCACTCGGTTGTGGTCCGAAAGAACACGGACGGGTGGTGATTTTTGACTGTATCTCGTCAACAAATTTCGCGTCAACTTTTACATGCTCTCGCAAGTTTTTTCGTTCATTTTTCGTGGTGGCCTCGCGATGCAACCAGGCTGAAAGCCAACTGCCAATATAGCCACCGCCGGAAACCGTGGATAAATAGTCGAATCGCGACAGCAAACCCGTCTTGTTTTTTTCCTTGTGCCGAACCTTGGCCAATGCCTGGATCAGGCCAAGGTTGAAGGTGGCGCTGCGAATACCACCCCCAGAAAAAGCCAGGCCAGTCAGATTGCTGGTATGTGCGTCTTGAAAGGCAGATGTCTCCGGATCTGATTCACCTGCCAGGGGAGTCTCGGATGCGTGTCTGAGATGGTCAATTAAGTGCAGTTCCTCACGCAAAACGGTTTCAAACTGAAAACCATCTTCGGTTTTACCAGACATGGTTCGACCTCCATACATTTTGGGAAGAGAAGTAAGCTCTCTTTACATACCATTATTAAATTATGGGATTTAATAAAGTAAAGTGTCGAAACGCATGCTGTTCTCTCACTTCAGGCAGAAATCCCATTATTCGGTCCGCCTTGGTGAAATATTGGGGTTACCGTAAGACTGTGAATGAGGCAGAATCACGGCTGCGGTTAAAAACCACCAGGCCTTAAAACTACTTATGCGGGTATAGTGGAAGTAGCAATATTGAATTCAACGTTAGATCGAAGTACGAGAGAGAATATAGGAAGGATTAAAGCCCTTTCCCATGAAACTGACAAGTACCGAAGCAGTTTATTGTGTCGACATTCGCCTAGAGCGCCTACTTTCGCCTGGGGGCGCCTACTCTTGGTGGTCACGCTTTCCAGTTAGATCGCCGTGACATCGCACAAAAATGGAATTACTAGTGCCGGATTCAAGCCCGTAGCACCGTGTGTTGGCTGTATAGGGCTCCCAGTGACCAGTCCCCGATACTTGCTATTCGGTGCGAAAACGCCATGAAAACGCGTAAGATTAACTCTCGGTTTGGGTATCAGGGAAACCAGTCTGGAAATATAGCTTTTATACTGCCTATACCCAGCTGCTGGGTTTTCTAGGATGGGGATTAAATGTGGCTGTCCTGGCTTTCGGTTGCCTTTAGGCCGATAGAGGCGATCACCGCTGCAGATTGTAGGGAATCGGATTTTGTGTGGATGTCCTGTATTTTCTATTGCACAATTCCAGTCAGATTCCGATAACGGCAATTACGCCGGCGGTATTTTGCAGGGTATCCAACATTTTTTCGAGGGCTATTCAGCACATGATTTCCAGGAGCCGGCATTATGAATGCAATAGCATTTGGTGAAGTTTTGTACGATATTTTTCCAGATAATCATGCTGTTCCTGGCGGAGCGCCGTTCAATGTCGCGTGGCATTTAAACGGCTTCGAGACGGCGGTGGATTTTGTATCACGCGTCGGCAATGACAGCAAAGGACAAAAGTTACGTGAATTGATGCGCTCCGCAGGCTTATCCGATAGTAACCTGCAAACCGACGCAAGCAGACCCACCGGTTATGTCAAAATCAGCCTCGAAACAGGTGAACCATCGTATGTCATTGGTGAAGGGGTCGCCTACGATGCCATCGAACCAACTGTTTTCGATCAACCGGGTGATATCCTTTATCACGGTACGCTCGCTCTGCGTAGCTCAAAATCAGCCGATACATTGGAACGGTTACGTGACCAGGCAAAGTGTGTATTCATGGATGCCAATCTTCGCAGTCCCTTCTGGAACAGGGAAACGACACTGCAACTGGCGAGTAAAAGCAATTGGTTAAAAATTAATGCGAACGAGTTCTCGATTCTCGCCGAATCACCGTACACGGAAAAGACGGCCACTACACTGCTTGACGATTTAAACCTGGATGGCTTGCTGGTTACACTGGGCGCTGAGGGTGCCTGTGTCTACACCCACGAATTCAGCCAATGTGCGAGTGTTGTCGCCAGGCCGCAAGAAAATGTTCAAGACACGGTGGGTGCCGGTGATGCTTTCAGCGCCGTTTTCATTTTTGGACTCATGCATAATTGGCCAATGCAGGCTATCCTGGCTCGTGCCCAGGCGTTCGCCTCAAACATCATTTCGATTTCCGGAGCAATCAGCACCGACCCGGAATTTTACACCCCTTTCAAGCAAGCATGGCAAACCGAAAATTTAGCTCATGATGCGGACTGATCGAGAACACGGTGACCACGGATTTTTATTCAGCCTCGCCAGCCATGTAAGGCCGCCTACCCATGTATGAACAACGCTCACACTCGGCACTCAATCATATATTGGAAACGCTAAGCCCGGACTTAACTCAACACGATTTGCGCTACTTCCTGATTCGATTGGGCGCAAATTTCTATGCGATCCATTCTCTGTTTGAACGCCTCTATGGTCACCGGGCAGATTTTGATCAGCAACTCCATCATCTTGTAGAACGTATGGCATGGAGTTACGTGGCAAGGCCAGGTAATTTACGCATCAATGATCGCGCACGGGAGGACGATTACAACTGGTTTTTTTCACAGGGTCTTACTGGCATGGCCCTATACACCAATGGTTTTGCCAGTGATCTTCGTGATTTGCAGGACAAACTGGATTACTTCGATGAACTGGGTATTAACCTGGTTCATTTAATGCCAATTTTGCGCTGTCCCCAGGGTGCTAGCGATGGCGGCTATGCTGTCAGTAATTATCGGGAAATTGACCCGCGCATTGGCGACCTCGCCGAACTGAAAAGTCTCGTCTCAGAAATGCGCAAACGCAAAATTCTGCTGGTGCTTGATGTTGTAGTTAACCACACTTCGAACGAACACGAGTGGGCTCAAAGAGCACAAGCCGGTGAGAAAAAGTATCAGGACTATTATTACATGTTCGATGACCGTCGAGTTCCCGATATGTTCGAGCAAAGCCTCCCCGAAGTTTTTCCTGAAAATGCTCCAGGTAATTTCACCTGGGACGAGGTCTCCAAAAAATGGGTGATGACGGTTTTCAACACGTACCAGTGGGATCTGAATTTCTCGAATCCTGCTGTCTTTATCGAAATGCTCGATATTATTCTGTTTTGGGCCAATCAGGGCGCAGATATCGTGCGTCTGGATGCCGTCGCTTTTTTGTGGAAAAAAATTGGCACGACTTCCCAAAATCAGGACGAAGCGCATCTGATTTTGCAGTTAATGAAAGATTGTTGCCAGGTGGTTGCGCCCGGCCTCCTGTTCATTGCCGAAGCCATAGTTGCCCCAAGCGAAGTCGTAAAATACTTTGGAGAAGATGCGGTAGTCGCCAAGGAATGCGAAATTGCCTATAACGCGACGACCATGGCTTTAATGTGGGATGCAATAGCAACAAAAAATGCCAAACTATTGCGTCAGGGCCTGCGTAGTTTGCCTACCAAACTTGAAGGCGCTACGTGGCTGAACTATGTGCGTTGTCATGATGATATCGGTTTTGGTTTTGACGATCATGACATCGCAATTGCCGGCTACAACCCGCCAGATCATCGACGTTTTTTGCACGACTATTTTATCGGTAATCACCCCGCTTCAGACGCGCGGGGCATACCATTTGCCGAAAACCCGAAAACCGGTGACGCGAGAATTTCAGGTTCATTGGCATCCCTCATCGGGCTTGAAGAAGCGATTGAGCAAGCTGACCCGCAACTCATTCGATCCGCCGTTGACCGGATTCTCCTGCTACACGGCATTATTCTGAGTTTTGGTGGCATCCCGCTGCTCTACTATGGCGATGAACTGGGTGTAACCAACGATTTCAGTTACCTGCAAAACCTGGACAAAAAAACTGACAATCGCTGGGTCCATCGGCCAACGATCAATTGGCAAAAGGCGGAGTTACGCCATACACAGGGCACCATTGAAAATATGATTTTTTCGGGTATCGCTCATTTAATCCGGGTTCGAAAATCATTGCCTGTCTTAGCCGATTTTAACAATCGTAACCTGTTGAATTTGAGCAATTCGGCACTTTTTGGCTATTCACGTTTTACTGTTAATAACGGCGATGAGCCCGTCGTGGTCCTTGCCAACTTCAGCACCAGCGAACAGGCGCTGACCAATAGCGAACTGAACGAACATATCGACACAGATCGGGGCGAAATCTTCAATGCCGTAACTGGTGAGGAACCGGTGCGCTTCAAAGATCAGCTAGTTCTGCAACCCTATGAGTTTCTGTATTTGACCCGACAAAAAAAAGGGTGGACCTAAGCCCACCCTTTTCAATCAACAAACAAAAAAACACAGACAGCCTGGGGTGACATTAAACACTCGTTTTAGACGCTTTGCAGGTGTGACCAGTCCCCGATACTTGCTATTCGGTGCGAAAACGCCATGAAAACGCGTAAGATTAACTCTCGGTTTGGGTATCAGGGAAACCAGTCTGGAAAGGGTCGCTCCTGCGCATCCATGCGCCCGCGACATTAGTGCGTCCATGCACGTCAAATGGATGTTGAGATTAAGCGCACTGCCAAAGCGCTGGATCAATGTTACTGCACCGGTTTGAGTAAAGGGTTTTGTGAAACCCGCTTTGTGCGCCAGGTACGTGGCGATGGTGCGGTAGACGATGCCCAGCAACCTGGTCATGACTTGGGGGTTACTGGCAAACATAAACCGTAATGTAAACGGTACACTAAGCTAGCCATTCATGGCTGTCCATGTTCTTAATGGCTGTCCATGTTCTTAGCAATATGGCGTTTGTTTTACTAATACTCTTCAAAACCATCTCCAAAAATAGTTTCGGGCGCCCGAATAACCAGCAGGGCCGGATCGGTAATGCTGGCATTAACCTCCCAGTCATTATCACCCCGCACACCATCTATCAGATAAATGGTGAGTGACTTCTGATCGGTAGAAATTTCATAACCTGTTCCATTACCGTTGGCTGCCAGGGTGCCGTAGTCGTACCACTGAGGTTTATCCCCCGAGGTTTCCGCTCCATACTTCCAGAAACCGGTAAACTGCTTATCCGATGATTCGGCAATTTCAAACGTAACAATCAGTACATAACCATTAACTGATGATGTGCTGGTGATATCAATTGCAGAAACCAGGCTGTTTGCGATTTCCGGTGGGCTGGATAGTTTGGAATTTGAAACTGCCAGAGACAGCGTTGCAGTTATCGGCGTTGTACCATCAGCTTCAGTCGCAACATAAGAAACATCAACGTCTTCACCCGAATCAACGTCTTCTGCCGGGGGAAGCATGATATGTCCATAGGGGACAGAAACTTGCGCCGCTGCCGTATTGTCGTTGCCCGCCCCGTCCTGGGCTACGCTGGCAGCCACATCAATGCTGATATCACCAAGGCCATCCGGCGTGATATCAGCGGTGTAAGTGCTACCGCTCTGTGTGACAAATCCGGAGGCAGTGCCGTTGCCGACTGTGATATCACCCTGGATAAAGCCGGTTACACCTTCGCTGAACTCGAAGGTGACACTGAAAGGATCATTATTGGCGACGCCGACAGGGGTATCCAGGATCTCGACGTCTGGTGATATTGAGTCCGTCCCGGTTCCGGATACGGTGATATTATAATTGCCTTCATCCGCATCGTTGCTGGTGATAACCAGGTCGAAGCTGAAGGCACCGAAGGCAACAGGTGTATATTGAACGGTGAATGTGCTGGTGGCGCCTGCGGCTAAGCTCAAGGTGCGGGTTGAGATTGAATCTACGCTGACATTTTCCGGGCTTGAACTGTCAATATTGGTGACACCCAAAGCAGCAGTACCCGTGTTGCTTACGGTGTATGTGATCGAGACCTGGCTGCCGGCATCCTGGCTGCCCTGGGCATCCGTTCCATCATCACTTATGGATGTATCTGCCGGCCGCTGTACATCTATTTCCGGTGCCGAATTGTCAACAATGAAATAATTGCTGTTCTGAATTTTTGGTGTTGTGTTGGTCAGGGGGTTACCCGCTAAATCCTGGATGTTCTGGTCCCCTGCAAGGCTAAGCGTAACGGTGCCATTAAGATCAGCAAGATCGCCACCGGAAAGTGTGACATCGTAGGTGATAGCATTTATTTCATCCACTACAAGCGAGGCAGTGGTTCCTGTCCAGTTAAAGTTAAGGGCAAAAACATTCCGTACACCTTCATCAAAGGTGATTCGCCAGGTCAGTGTATCGGCATTTGTGGGGGACAGGACGGGGCTTTTTCGAGCGATGCTGCTAATTCGCGGTTCGGTGGTATCCGGCACACCGAAAACACCTCCGGTGAGGCTTGCGATGCTGGCCCAGTACACCGAACCGGTGCGGTTTAGCGTAGCAGTGTAGGTAATATCCGAAACACCGTCGTGTGACACGAGCCTCAGGGGACATGATGCCCCATCCGCAAGGCTAATACTCACAAGCATTGAACCTGCGCCAATGACGGTGCCACCTGGGCAGGTTGCCGTCGATATTGTTGCCCTTGAAGTGCCCCCGCTGGGCAGAAAAATGGCGCGAACCGGGTTAGTAGCCCCACTTGTTGGGGCATCGTCAGGGAATATGATCGCGAAGCGCCACTCCGGGTCAAAATCTACGCCGTTAGCCATGCCATCGTATGTGCCGGTGTTTTGATATTGGTTGTCGTAACAGAAGTTGGTCCCGGAGTTGCCAATGTGACCCCACATGTAACCGGAATCTGTGTTCCCGGTTTCCGGGGTATCGGCGCAGCTCACCGCATAGCCGGTAATGGCGAACATCATCAGGCCAATGCCCACGAGCCAGCGAACCAGGTTTAATTCAGTGAATGATTTTTCTTTCTTTGAAACATAAGTCAAAACCGAAGACATGCTATTCCCCCGTTGGAATTTTTTGAAGCGCATTGGCACAAATTATTTGGATTATCTGTACATTAATGTACTCCCATTGATCAGTGAGCACCCCAAGTGAAAGGACACACGCGCAAAAACGGATGATTACAATGATCCAAATCAATTAATAGACGTAATTACAAAAAATGTGGAAGGCTTGAATATGAGTTTTTCAGAGTCACGAGTGAATCCTGTCGAGTATAGGAAGGATTAAAGTCCTTTCCCATGAAACTGACAAGTACCGAAGCAGTTTATTGTGTCGACATTCGCCTAGAGCGCCTACTTTCGCCTGAGGGCGCCTACTCTTGGTGGTCACGCTTTGCAGTTAGATCGCCGTGACATCGCACAAAAATGGAATTACGAGTACCGGATTCAAGCCCGTAGCACCGTGTGTTGGCTGTATAGGGCTGCCAGGGTGACAGAAGCCGTGCCGCGTCCCGTAGAGAACAGCCTGTTTAATGAAATATCGGTTTCACTCCGTCAAGCGAACAACCCCGTTGCCGGCGGCGCCCTCGTCTCCGGCAACATGCCCGTTCCGGTTGGAGTCACTTTTTTATCCAGATGAGTGAGTATCTTGCAGATCACTTGCGGGTCTTCGCCGAGGCGCCTTCAGGCGGAAATCTCGCTTCTTACAACTAAAAGCGACTAACTTTTCATCGTAGCAGGATTCGCAACTTACCCAGAGAAAGCCATGTTCAAGTCTTCCGCACTTCAGATATTCGTAAAATTCTTTTGTGACGTATACTGGCAAAATCTTGCCATGGCTGGCCAGTTCGGCCTGAAACTCAGGCTAATACTCCTGAATGATCTGCCTGTATCAGATTGGTTGAACGATATTTCCCGCCAATAAGGTCGGGTACTTAATACGGCTACTGGGGTGTTAGCTGTAAGACAGTCAATGATATTTGCATCAGTGTTGGAGTCATCACGTATGTTCACGCAATTCTGCACATCAGATCGAACTGTGTACGGCTCCTGAGCTGCGATATTCGCTGTGAATAATAAAAGTAAGAAAATGGGTAAGGATGCACATCAGATTTGCTCCCGTGGATGTGTGATGAATATCATACAGCTTTGTAGGAATGGCTTTGATGCAAGTTCTCAATAGTGTTCAAAATTTATATATATTATATGTATTTCAATAGGATATTATTTTTTAGAACATATCTGTTATTGTTAGCCGATAGTCTGTTTGATTTCTAATAATGCAATATATTGGACAAAGGAAGCTTTAGTCATGTCAAAAAATATCGTGGTTTTTTCAGATGGAACAGGACAAGAAGGTGGTGAAGGTAATCCAACAAATATCTATAAGATATTTAGAATGTTGGAAAACCGCACAGCTAATCAAATTTCTTTTTATGACCGTGGACTTGGAACAGGGTGGAGAAAGTTTGGTGGCAACGCATTTGGATCAGGTATATCTAAGAACATAAAAGAATGTTATCAATTTATCTTCGATAATTTTGAGTCTGATGATCAGATTTTTCTTTTCGGATTTAGTCGGGGGGCAGCTACGGTTAGGAGCCTTTCCGGCTTCATTCATATGTTTGGTATGTTGCCGAAGTCACGACCTGAATTAATCGATAAGGCTTGGAAAATCTACAAAGTAGACGACGAGAAGATTCGAAAAGATAAGGCATCAATTTTTGTATCCAAACATCACAATATGTGGGTGCGTATTAAGTTCATTGGTGTATTTGATACCGTTGCTGCACTAGGCGTTCCGAATAAGTTCATGAGCCGCGTGATTGACTATGCACCGTGGATGAAACACAAATTTCACGACTTCAAGCTAAGTGAAAGTGTTGAGAATGCGTATCAGGCTCTAGCAATTGATGATGAAAGAAGAACATTTCACCCGATAATTTGGAATCCCGAACTAAAAGACCACCAAAAAATGGAGCAAGTATGGTTTGCAGGTGTTCACACTGATGTTGGCGGTGGGTATGAGGAACAAAAACTTTCAGACATATCGCTTGAGTGGATGATAGGAAAAGCGCAACCTAATGGTCTCAGGATATATGCCAAAACCAACGTAGAACTTGATTCTGATGTGAACGGAACCATGCATGATCCATTTCATGGAGCAATGCCTTGGAGACGACTAGAACGCTCATGGGATAGTAAAGCTTACGGTAAACCTAAAGTTCATAATTCTGTCGTTAATAGATCACTGAATATTCAAAACAAAGCTAATAGCAAGTATGATCCCTGGATATTTAAAATACCCCATGATGTCGTTTGAACTATAGTATTGGGGGGGTGGGACCTGCTCGTCAGCGTGCAGATGTATTGCGACGAATTCTACTGTCTGCGTAAGCCAACACTTCACTCGATATGTTGAAGGAAATTATGGAAATCGATTCAGTAGCGTTGAGGGATCACGACGGTGGTGGGAATGTTGAGCGTGGCTATATTGTCTGGCGTGATTACACGGTGGACGGTGAGACGGTTAAGTCACCTGTTGATATTGAGAAGTTGCCTGCTGGTGTTTATCGAGTGGTAGGCGCTAACCAGCTTTTTTCTTTCGCTTCCAAAACCATCCTGCGACAGGCACTAAAATTACCGCCCAAAGCCACTGCCACAAGTTAACCCAGCCGAAGCAGAGAAATTCATTATCAAGTCTCAAGCAACCGCCCGCCACAGGTAATGCTGGGACTGTTGATTATCGCAATCCAAACCCAAAAGGTCTGGTACGTTTTCGGGGCCGTGCGTTTAAACAAGAACGCTGATAGGTAACCTCTGTTAAACCGTCCTCGTTGCCACAGCCGGTGGCACGGATGAGGCTCGTTTTGCCGGTCCGAATACTGCGGCCTGCCCGACCAACAGCAACATCAGCATGGCCACTGGCACCAAGTACCAGGCAATTCTTGTCAGGCTGAATGCCTCGATCATGACAATGTTGAGACCAACGGTCAGGGCCGCACCGATCAATACACCGACCAGGCTGATAATAAAATTCTCCGTCATGAAATAGCGCACAATTGCGACTTTACTCGCGCCCAGCGCACGGCGGGTACCGATCTGTTTGGTTCTACGGTTAACGCTGAAACTGGCCAGGCCAACGATGCCGAGTGATGTGACTGCAATCAGCAACACGATGGTAAAAGTCAGAATCTTGATCATGGCGGCATCGCCGCTGTAACTTCTTTCCCGGATTTCATCCATGCTGCGCATGGAACGGACAATACGGTTCTTGTTGCGCTCAGCCAGTAGTTCCTCAACTTGTGGCATCAAGCTGTCACGCATGCCGGGCTCAGTGCGGATGATATAACGTGTGCCTTTGAACAGGGTGTGAGAGGGTGCCAGCATGACACGCTCGACTCCATCCCAACCATTCCAGGGTGCCTGCATCTGCTCGATAATGCCGGTGATGGTGATTGCTTCATCATCACCAGCGTACACCGTGTTACCCAGGGCGCTGTCCGGGTTATCCGGATACAGAGCCTGCGCTGTGGCGCGTGTGATAATGATCTTGTCGGGCCAGTCGTTATCAGAGAGTTCGCGCCAGCCGATATCCGTAGCGCTGAAATTCTCACCCGCTATCAGGTTCAGCCCAAGCGTTTCCAGTCCGTGCTCATCGACCATATAAACTGCAACGCTTGGCCCATCGATTCCCTCACCGGGCTCAGTTTGCAAACCAGTGTTCCAGCCACCACCGGACAAGGGTACTGAATTTGACTGAATGGCATTGACAACTCCCGGCAATGCACGCAATACAGCAAGGTCTTCTTCGATGGTAATGCGTTCATTGAAATTTTCAGCAAAACCAATACTGGCGATGCTGAAGATGTTGTGCTCATCAATGCCGGTGGGTCGTGACATCAAGCGACCGCGTTCCTGCATGATGGAGATTGCGTTGACCATGATGGCCATGGTCACGGCGATTTGGAGTGCAATCAGGATTGCACCGGTTTTATTGCGCATCATGGCGCGCCAGATAGGTCCAATTTCCATGCTAGTACTCCTTCAAGGTGATAACTGCGTATTCAGCGAGTTGGGAAGTGGTTGACCGTAAGGCACGTCTCGCAGGTAATGGCCTGGTCCTTGCCAAGGGGCGTAACGCCACGGACGAGCACTTCCCAACTCGCCCGAAGGGAGGTACCCAGATGTTCCAGTGCGGCGTTGCAGTCCATGAAAAGGACATGCCATTCTCTGCGGTCTGCGGCTTGCTCTGGAACATCTGGGTACCTCTGAAACCGTAGTTATCACCTTGAAGGAGTACCGGTCTCCTATTGAATTTTCAACTGGCTGGCGGGTGCAATCCGGCACGCCCGCCACGTGGGGTACAGGCCGGCCAGTAAAGCAGATACGATGGCCAGACCAATGGCGGTCAGAACCATCACCCAATCCAGCCCGACAAGGTTTTCGATAAAATCACCAAACAGCATCTCAATTCCACGCAAGCCCAACCAGGTCAGACCCAGGCCCAAAATACCACCACCCAGGCCGATCAGACCGGACTCGATCATGTGCTGGATAAACAGGTTGGAACGTGAAGCGCCAAGTGCCCTGCGTAGCGAGATATCAGCAGATTTACCCAGGAATTTTGCCAGTAATAAACCAACGGTGTTGAGCAGGCAAACCACCAGGAACAACAATGACAAGCCAAGCATTACACGTGCATCATCTTCCACGACCTCCTGGTTTTCCATCCATTCCATGACATCGCTGAGCTGGTTATTGATCGGTCTCGGGAACCTCCCCAGTTCTTTTTGCTGTTCTGCATATGCGTTAAGAAAGGCCATGTAGTCCTGCTTCTCCTCATCACTCCTGAGTTCTGCCCAGAACTGGATCCATACGCACTCAGAGTTCAGGAAGGCCTCATAACCCTCGCCATCAGGTTTTTTCCAGCAGCTTGTATTGCCATTTCTGGAAAATTCATACTCTACTGCTATATTGAAGGGAATAAAGATATCCGCCGGTTCATCAAAAGCGCCGGTGGTAACGTCATAGAACCTGGGTACGGGCAGGTACTTATCCATGACACCCACGACCTGGAAGTTCATGCCGTTCAAGCGCAGGCTGCGGCCTACTGAATTCTCCCCTCCAAATACCCGTTCGTTGATTTCCTTGCTCAGCACGACAGTCCGTTCCAGGTTGTCGTCTGCTGAATCATCCCAGCCGCCGCCATAGAGAAAGGGCAGGTCGAACATGGGGAAGAAATCAGCCCATGTGTTGCGGGAAGTGACAGAAAACGGTCTTTCGCCCTCACCCTGGGGTTCAAGCACCAGGCCGGAACGGTTACTGGCAACTTGTCGATAAGCTTTGTCGGCTTTCATCAGGGCCATGGCGTCAAGATAGGTCACCTGGTCCGGTAGTTCGTAATCATCATCGCCATGGTTGATGGGGTCCCAGCCGTCGAGTTGTACATAAAATAGTTGGTCTGACTTTTGCGGTATCGGGTTGCCTGACATGACGTAGTTGACTGTAATGATGGTCATGCTTGCACCGATGCCAACGGCGATAGCAGCAATCATCAATGCACTCAGAAACGGGTTACGCCGGATACTGAGCCAACCGAGTTTAAGGTAATAGGAAAACATGGCTCTCTCCTTAACCAGTGGCTACTTCTGCGAGTTGTGGTTGCTCGTGGCCGTTACTGACCCGTCCGTCGAGTATGTGCACGTTACGACTGGCCATCTCTGCCAGTACCGGGTCGTGGGTCACCATGATGATGGTGGTGCCGTTGCGGTTGATTTCCGATATCAGCTCCATGACGCTCATGGCCATGTGTGAATCGAGATTGCCAGTGGGCTCATCGGCCAGCAGAAAACGGGGCTCTCCCGCGAGCGCCCGCGCTATGGCAACGCGTTGCTGTTGTCCACCTGAAAGTTGCGACGGCAAATGTTTCATCCGCGAGGCAAGACCAACCGTATCCAGTACTTTTTCGATGCGGCGCTTACGCTCCGTTGCACTAAACCCACGATAACGTAAGGGCACATCGACATTGTCGAACAGGTTGAGGTCGGGGATCAGGTTAAAGCTTTGGAAAATGAATCCGATTTTTTCATTACGTACGGCAGAAGAATCGGCATCCGACAAGCCGGATACATCTCGGCCATCGAGTTCATAACGCCCATCGGTAAACTGTTCCAGCAGGCCGGCGATATTCAAAAAAGTAGTTTTTCCTGAACCGGACGGTCCGGTCACAGAAACGAAATCACCCTCTGCGACTTCCAGCGAAAATTCCCTGAGGGCATGAGTTTCAACCAGGTCGGTACGATATACCATGGAAATATCTTGCATGCTTAGCATCTGTTAGCTCCTGCGTTTTGCATTTAATTGGTTACAAGCACGGTATCCGCACTACGAAATTGGTCGATACTCGAAATAACAACGAGTTCACCTTCTGTAAGGCCTTTTACAACCTCCACGGCCGCCAGGCTGCGGGCACCGATTTCAATGGAGCGGCGATGCGCAACACTATCGTCATCCAGCACATAGGCAATCCGGCTGCCGCCGCTGTCCAGGAACTGGCCGCGTTGCAGCGTTAGCACGTTTTTCTTTTCTTCCATCAGGATGCGGGTGGTGAGTCGCTGGTTTTGTCTCAGACCGGGGGGCATGCCGCCGGCAAAGCGAATCCGGGTGCTCACCTGGTTCTGGATAATCTCAGGTGAAACAGAGACCAGTGATGCGGGGTATCTCTGGTTGCCGACCAGTACTTCTGCATCCATTCCCAGGCCCAGGTCATCGGCATAACTCTCAGGAACCTGGGCCTCGATTTCGAATGCCGTCAGGTCAACAACTGCCATCACAACCTGGTTGCGGTTGACAGCCGCTTTTTGATCCACCATCAGGTTGCCGACGATGCCGTTGACCGGTGAGCGCATATTCAACTCATCGACCTGGCGTAATAGGTCCTGGACCAGCATTTGCTGACGGCTGACCTGTAACTCACGGGTTTTGAGCTCAAAAACAAGACGCTCATCATCCAGACTGGCATCGGCCACCGCGTGTTCATGCGCGAGCCGGGCAGTCTCCAGGTCGTCCTTGGTTTTTTCGAAGTCTATTTCGGAGATGGCTTCGATTTTGTAGCCGGATTCTGCCCGCCGGCGTTCGCGTTCAGCCGCAATCAGCGTGACTTTGGTGAGGTCGATGTTCTTGCGGTTATCCAGCGCCTTTTGCTTGGTCTCAATGCGCTGCCGGTCAAATTCAACACTGAGTCCGTCGAGGGTGGCCTGTTCCTGTTGAAGTTGATTCTGAAGGTCGGGGCTATCGATAGTTGCCAGTGGCTGACCTTCATTGACCACGGCCCCGGCTTCCACCAATAACGAGATGGTGCCCGCGGCCGGTGCAAATAATGATGGGCTGACAGCGGCCACCACGCGTCCCTGTACCGAGACATCCCTGACCAGGTCGCTACGGGTTACCGTTGCGAGTCTTAAGCGGTCCCTGGGAACGGATGTGCTTGAACCCGCCCAGCGCTGTACGGAAGGTAGCACCACCCAGACTGCCAGGATTAAAGCCACAATGCCTACGGTAATCAATGTGGTTTTCCGCCTACCAGTTGTGGCTTTTAATACGACATCCTGAGCGGAAGTATCTGCAATTTTCAATGTATTCACCACTGACCTTTACATACAACAGACGCCGGCAGGACCAGATTGGTTACCTTGCCATCGGGATATTCGCGTCAGTTGATCGTTAAAGGCTTAAATTGCAGTACTGATTGATCAGGGTCTTCAGCTTGTCGGTCTAAAAAGCTGTTAGAGATTACAAGCCCATTAACACACGTATATGAGACTCTACACATCTTGCCAGGCTATGTAGTTCATAACCGCCTTCCAGGGCTGAAACGATACGCCCGGAGGCAGAGATGTCTGCAATACGGACCATTTCTTCGGTAACCCAGCGGAAATCTGCATCGGTCAGATTAACATACGACATCTCATCGTCGCGGTGCGCATCAAAACCCGCTGAGATGAAAATCATTTCTGGCTGAAATCGTTCCAGCGCCGGTAACCAGTGATCGGTCACGGCAGCGCGGAACTCAGCACTGGCTGCAGACGCTTCCAGTGGAATGGAGACTACCCGCTCGCTGTTTTCGGGGATGGGTGTATAGGGGAAAAAGGGGTGCTGAAAAATTGAGCAGTAAAGCACGCGATCGTCACCAATCAGGATGTCTTCGGTGCCATTGGCCTGGTGAACGTCGAAATCCACTACAGCCACCTTCTTTAAACCATGCGCTTCCAGGGCATGCTTAACACCCACGGCAATATTGCTATAGATACAAAACCCCAGTGCCCGATCGCTTTCGGCATGATGCCCGGGTGGACGCACGCAACAGAATGCATTCCTGATCTGACCGCTCATTACCTGATCCACCGCCAATATGACTGAGCCGGCCGCCCGCTTCGCTGCCTGGAGAGTTTTCGGGCTGATAACCGTGTCCGGGTCGAGACGGGCGTAACCCTCTCGCGGCATGACCGCATCGATCATTGCAAGGTACTCGGCGGTATGTGCGCGCAAGAGTTGTTCCTTTGTGATTTCCGGTGCATCCAGGTATCGGGTGAAGTCGGAAATCCTCGAAGCGAGCAGTCGATCCTCAATGACGGACAGCCGTTGGGCGTTTTCCGGGTGCCCCTCACCGGTATCATGATCGTGGCAATCCGGGTGACTGATAAATGCTGTACTCAAGGTCAAATCTCCTCACTTTGGCGGCGCCTGGTTTAGTGCAGTAAACAGTCACAGGCGACCTCTGAAAATACCATGAATTTCTATGCAGTACACGAGTATAATTGCGCCGCATAGAATACGTAAAACTGGATTAACTCACCGTCATGAATACACACTATCTAACATCGTTGTTTACACCGAATAAAATCGCGCTTTTTGGCGCCAGTGACAGGGAAAACTCTGTCGGTGGCGTGGTATTTCGAAACCTGCTTTCTGCTGGTTTTGAAGGCAAGATTTTTGCAATAAATCCCAAGCACGATACGGTGCAGGGTGAAAAGGCATACGCTACCCTGACAGATATTGGCGAACAGATTGACCTGGCTGTGGTTGCCACACCCGCAAGCACCATTCCCGCTATTGTGGAAGCCTGTGGTGAACATAACATCAAGATGATGTTGATTCTGTCAGCCGGTTTTCGGGAGATTGGTGCGGAAGGTAAAAAACTGGAGAAGCGGGTTACCGATCTGGTAGAGCGCCATGGTATCCGTTTGATGGGCCCCAACTGTCTCGGCCTTATGCGGCCGGATAAAAAGCTCAACATCACTTTTGGCCATAATGTTGCGAAGCCCGGTAACCTGGCACTCGTTTCGCAATCCGGTGCCATTTGTACGGCCATTCTTGACTGGGCAGAGATGAACGATATCGGTTTTTCGGCCGTCGTCTCTACGGGCATCGGTGCTGATCTTGATTTTGGTGACTACCTTGACTACCTGGTTTCAGATCCTGAAACCAAGAGCATCCTGCTTTATATCGAAGGGATTACAGATTCCCGTCGTTTTATGAGTAGTTTGCGTGCTGCCGCACGTATCAAACCGGTTATTGCTTTAAAAGTTGGCCGTCATGCAGCAGGTGCCGAGGCATCCATGTCTCATACCGGTGCGCTGGTGGGTAGTGACGAGACTTTTTCATCGGCACTTTCAAGATCTGGTGTTTTGCGGGTAGAGAGTGTTTCACAGCTATTTGCAGCGGCCAAGGTACTATCACGTTCGCATTATCGTGTGGCTTCTGACCGCCTGGTGATCATTACCAATGGCGGCGGCCCGGGTGTGATGGCTGCTGACCGGGCAACCGACCAGGGTATTGAACTGAGCAAACTGGGTGACGATACCATTGCCGCACTTAACGAGGTGTTACCCGGTGTCTGGTCCCACGGTAACCCGGTGGACATCATCGGTGATGCACCTCCGGATCGCTACAGTCAAGCGATTGACATTTGTCTCGCAGACCCCGAGGTGGATGGCGCCATCGTCATCCTGACCCCACAGGCCATGACAGCGCCTACCCAGGTGGCCGAAGCAGTTATCAAATCTGCGGAAAATTGCAAGAAACCTATTTTGACCTGCTGGATGGGGGGTACACAGGTTGAAGAGGGCAGGCGATTGCTCAATGCGGCCCGTATACCCGACTTCAACATGCTTGAAGATGCGGTGGATGCCTTTTCATTTATTGGAACCTACAACAGAAATCAACGCTTATTGCTGCAAACTCCAGCAAGGTTGAGTGGTGGCCAGTCTTCAGCAGATAAAGACGGTGCGCGTCTCATTATTGAAGGTGTCCTTACAGAAAGGCGTAAAGTCCTGACTGAGCCGGAATCAATGGCCATACTAAAGGCGTTTAAGATTCCTGCTGCAGAAAATGGTGTTGCGACGTCGGCAAACCAGGCCCTGGTTATTGCTGAGACCATTGGTTACCCGGTTGCCATGAAGGTTTTATCGACCGACATTTCACATAAGTCTGATGCCGGTGGTGTCAGGTTGAATGTCAACTCCGCCCATGAGGTCAGGGGTGCGTACCGTGAAATGATTGAACAGGTTTCAAAAAATGAGCCTGATGCAACGATTTCAGGTATGACGATAGCAAAGATGTACCGGAACCCCAACGCCCGGGAATTGATGATTGGTATCATTCGTGACCCGGTTTTTGGACCGGTTATCAGCTTTGGCAGTGGTGGAACCATGGTAGAGGTCATGGGAGATTCGGCAATTGCATTACCGCCGCTTAACCGGCAACTTGCCCGGGATCTTATTGACCGCACCAAGGCAGCCAAAATGCTGGGCAACTTCCGTAATATGCCCGCTGCTGATATGGAGTTGCTTATTGATGTCCTGGTCAATGTTTCCAACATGGCATGTGAACTCCCGTGGATTAGGGAGATGGATATCAATCCCTTGCTGGCAGATGAAAATGGCGCAGTGGCAGTGGACGCCCGTATCCGTGTCGGCTATCCAAAACCATCGACCGACCCCTATAACCACCTGGCCATTCATCCTTATCCCATTCATCTCATCACCGATGAGCAATTGAACGATGGCACCGATATCGTTATCAGGCCGATCCGGCCGGAAGATGCCGAAATCGAACAGGCATTTATTCGGGGTTTGTCAGCCGAATCCAAGTATTTCCGCTTCATGAACTCGATACATGAGCTAAGTCTCGAAATGCTGGTTCGTTTCACGCAGATTGATTACCACAACGAGATGGCTCTGGTCGCCATTAACCCCGATGTCAATGGCGAGGAAGAGATCGGTGTGGCACGTTATTTGACCAATCCGGATAAGAAGACCTGCGAATTCGCCATTGTTGTTTCAGACAAGTGGCAGGGCAAAGGTATTGCACGGCTGCTCATGCAGAAGCTGATTGATATTGCCCGTAACAGGGGGCTCGAGGTAATGGAGGGTCAGGTTCTGGCCAATAACTACAGGATGCTCGAGCTGATGACGTCACTCAACTTCCAGGTTGGCAATGATCCAGGTGATCCTGGCATCAAACTGGTGGTGACCCGTCTCAATTGACACATCTTTAGTGCCATTGCCGTGGGAAGTTAAGTATCCTTACCCGGCTTTTAAGTTTTTGAAGCAGCCAAACAGGACGGGGTAAGGATATGAGCTTCTGGAAAAACAAACACGTTCTCGTGGCCACTCTGGCAGCACCCGTACTTGGGGTTGTTGCCTATTTTGGTATCGGCGCAATATTCGGTGAAAAGCCGAAACCAGCCGAGGCAGGACAAAGTTATCAACTGGTTGAAAAACCCAACTGTCGCTACAGCAGTGGTCAATGCGGTCTGAAGAACGTTGATTTCGAGTTGACACTCAGCTTTGAACGACTCGGAAGCGATCGTCTGTTATTGAAACTCTTGTCGGAAAACCCGTTGGATGGTGTAAAGCTGGCGCTGGTTGAAAATGCCACCGACGAAGATCAACCAATGGATATGCGACCATCGGGTAATGATGGTCTGAACTGGTCAATGGAAATACCACTCCCCGATCCGGAACGTGACCGCTTGCACCTGGTGGCCCTGTCCATGCAAACGCTCTACTTTGGCGATGTCGCCACGAAATTTACCTCCATTGAAATTGAAAAAGAGAACTAAAAATGAAATCAGTTTTCCCTTTGAGTCTTTTATGTTTTTTAACCCTCACCATCACTGGATGCGAGCAGCCTAAGTCTGTCAGTACCGCAGACATTGCGCCGGTCGCTGCCACCGTGGCGGAAATACCCAAGTACAGTGCACAGGCATTTTTTGAGACGACCGCTTACGGTTTGTCCAGCGCAGCCGGCCACGCATTTTCTTCAGATGGGAAAGCGGTTTTGATGTCATCAGATGCCAGTGGTGTATTCAATGTTTACGCGTTGCCGCTGGATGGCGGTACACCGGAGCAATTAACAGAATCAACCGATAACGCAGTATATGCGGTCAGCTGGTTTCCAGCCGACAAACGCGTTCTTTACACCTACGATATTGGCGGCAATGAACTGAATCATATCTTTGTTCGCGAAGCAGATGGCAGTACCCGTGATTTAACTCCCGGTGATGAGCTCAAGGCGGGTTTTCTCGCCTGGGCTAAAGACGGCCAGAGTTTTTATTTGACCTCCACCGAGCGTGACCAGAAGAGTTTTGATGTTTATCGTTATTCGGCTTCCGACTATAGCCGGGAGATGGTTTTCGAAAACAACGGGTTTCAGGTCAGTGCCATCAGTGACGATGGCCGCTGGTTAGCGTTGGACAAGCCACGCACCAGCGCGGATTCAGATATTTTTGTGGTTGACCTGCAAAGTGATAACCCGGAGCCGATGTTGATCACCGGTCACATGGGCAATATCAGTTATGGAACCTTTGAATTCACACGTGATAACAATAGCCTTGTGTATGCGACCAATGAGTTTGGTGAGTTTAACCAGGCTTGGAAATATCATCTGCAAAGCGGCGAAAGCTCAGTTTTGGTAGAAGCCCCGTGGGATGTCAGCTATGTCACGTTTTCACCATTCGGACGCTACCAGGTGGCCGGGGTCAATGCGGATGCGCGAACGGAAGTTACCTTGCTGAACACCCAATCGGGAGCAGAGGTCAGTCTGCCCGAGTTACCACCGGGTGATTTAAGAAATGTACGGTTTTCAGCCGATGAAACACATATCGCATTGATCGTAAACGCCGATGATTCACCGTCAAATATTCACGTTATCGACCTGGGCGAGGGCCATTCTCACCAACTGACACAGGCCCTGAATCCTGCCATCGATCAAAGCCACCTGGTCAGCAGTGAAGTGGTTCGCTACAAGAGCTTTGACGGTCTGGAAATACCATCGATTTTATATCGGCCGCATGGCGCGAGCGCCGAAAACCCGGTACCTGCGCTGGTACTGGTACATGGTGGCCCGGGCGGGCAGACACGCACCGGTTACCGGGCAATGGTACAGCACCTGGTCAATCACGGTTATGCGGTATTGGGCGCCAACAATCGCGGTTCTTCCGGCTACGGCAAGACCTTTTATCACAAGGACGACAAACGACATGGTGAAGAGGATCTGCAGGATATCGTTTATGGCAGGGCTTACCTGGACTCACTGGACTGGGTTGACGGCAGCCGTGTCGGTATTATCGGTGGATCATACGGGGGTTACATGGTTGCCGCAGCACTGGCTTTTGAGCCCGAAGCCTTTGATGTAGGTATCGACATATTTGGCGTTACCAACTGGGAAAGGACATTGGTGAGCATTCCACCGTGGTGGGAGTCGTTCAAGGAAGCCCTGTATGACGAAATGGGCGATCCGGCGACCGATGCTGAACGCCACCGTAAAATTTCACCCTTGTTTCATGCTGAAAATATCGTCAAGCCTTTACTCGTGGTACAGGGTGCCAATGACCCACGTGTGCTACAGGTTGAAAGTGACGAACTGGTTGCGGCAGTACAAGCCAACGAAGTCCCTGTCGAGTACCTGGTATTCCCTGATGAGGGACACGGCTTCAGGAAACGTGACAATCGTATTTCTGCTTCTGATGCCTATGTGAAATTTCTGGATATCTATCTGAAAGGGGACGGACAGGACCAGGCCAAGGCAAACCCCTGATCTGGAGAGGGTTGTTAGCCTGGGTCTGTGCAGAATGTCAGCGGGTTGGAATGGTTTTGTTTTGACCCTGGTTATAAAAAAGGCCCGGCAATTGCCGGGCCTTTTGCAACCAAAGTGAATTGATACTACTTACAGGTCTTTGCGCCTCGTTTGCCCTTGCAATTTCCTGAGCAACACTGAGCGCCATCAGAACAGGCAGCACCTTGCGGCAGGAGATCACATTGACCGCCGCCACCGCCACCACCACAGTCGAGACCGAGAACGGCATCCTCTGCCTGCACAAGACCGTAACCGTAGGCGTTGTCGCGACCTGCAGTTCCCAGGTCAAAAGCTGTTGAGGCAAGTGCATTGCGAATGTCTGCATTTGTGCAGCTCAGGTCGTGGCTCCATACCAGGGCCGCGACTCCGGCAACGTGTGGTGTGGCCATCGAGGTACCGTCGTAATAAGCATAGTGACCTGCTGTGTTGGTAATGGTGGCTGACTGGCCAAGCTTACCGCCGAGAACCGCACCGTCTGTACCCGAAATGCCAACCCCGGGGATCGATACGATGGAGTCTCCAAAAGTACCGCTGAACAAGGCCGTGGTGTTGTTGAAAATTACCACGCCAACTCCACCAGCACCTTCGCACTCAATTGCTTTTTCGGCGAAGCTGGTATCTCCACGGGAAATCAGGCAGATTTTTCCTGACGCCCCCGCACAATCTCCAGGAGAGCCGAATCCATCAATGGCATTACAACGAAATAAGGCCCCTGATGCACTGGTTTGGGCAGAGCCCTCCATGCCGGTTGCTTCATATCCCGAGCCGCCAACATCCAGGCTTTCTTCGGTACCCGTGTTCATGGTTACTGTCGAGCGTACGGCAACACCCGGGGCTGCGAGTTCGACCTGGCTGGTCTGTTGCGAAAAATCAGCTACGACCAGGGCAGAATCCACCGCTGCAACCGAGATGACCGAATCATAGGATGCGGGATAGGAATGGCGTGTATTTCCGTCATTGCCTGCGGCGGCAATGGAGAGCACAC
Organism: Lysobacterales bacterium; assembly: GCA_033791845.1. Lineage (GTDB taxonomy): Bacteria > Pseudomonadota > Gammaproteobacteria > Xanthomonadales > SZUA-36 > SZUA-36. The sequence continues at coordinate 31,873 of JASJFX010000025.1, forward strand.
CTGCATCGTAAGCTCTACTGAATGCGCGTTGTTCTGTCCTGTTCTTGGTTGGACCGCCGAGGCTCATGTTGATGATTGTTTTCGCCCCGGTGCCAGAGCCGGCAGCAATACAGGCATCGAGTGCTGCGATGAGACTTGATGAATATCCCCAACCGCAACCACTGGGCGAATTCGCGTCATCCTCGAAAACCTTGACGATGTGTAATCCGACATTCCCATTTGGATTAACGCCCACCACGCCAACGTTATTAGCCGATGCTGCGATGGTGCCTGCCACGTGGGTGCCGTGGTGGCAAAGTGTGCTGGAGGCAAGCGGATCACCGGTTCCCGAGTTAGGGCTGGTATCACCTTGATCCAGCAGAGGCAGATCTTCGTGCCCGTTGGAATAGCCCGAATCGATAATGCAGACCAATGTGTTACCGGTAGCGGCATCACTGAGCAAATCTGCCTGAACGGTTGGAATACCCCAGGGTGTGGTCTGTGACATCGGGAAGCGCGGCGCATCAACTTCTATATATTCGATGTTTGGATTGCGTTGCAGTCCCTTGAGTGCCCGCGCCGGGATTCGCGCCGCGACTGCTCGTTGGTTCGGTAGATCGAGCAGTACGTCAGCACCTGCCGCTCTCAGCGCTGATTTACCTTTAGCAGCGTTTTGAAATGAGATGATGTAACGATCTGAGTCCGGACCCGCAGCAATCACCGCATTGCCCAAAAGCACGCCAGTTATAGCTGCAATTAGAATAATGGTCTTTAGATAATAACCTTTCATTCGATGATTCCTTTTCAACTCCATTGACGGTTACACGTCCCAAATAAGTTATCGAATCAGGGCTGCCGCTTTAAACTAGCATTGCAGGCTACACAATGGTGCCAGTTTCGTCAATTGGGCAGACATAGCTAAAGCATGCCTGGGTGCACCTGAATGCAGCATGAACTGGCGTTGTTTTACCTGGGTGAATATTGTTTTGAGTCAGAAGCCCCAGACCTAATGGACGGCCTGTCCAGTCAGGTTGAGAGCCTTATCCATGGCAAAAAATATCTCGTTCTGCTCCATCACGCCGTGAATGTATTCGGCACCCGGTCCGCGTGCGTAAACGGCGACATCTTCACCGCCATGGGTATCATCTTCAGCCGGAATAGCGGCTTGTTGAATATAATTTTTGTCGTTAACCGTGTCGACCTCCGACAAATCCGGTCGTGGTCCACCTACCCATGCTGCACCGGGTCCGACGTAATAGCCGAGGGTTGTGAAAGGCTTTTTATCATCCATCAGTTTGAGTTTGCCTTTTGATCCACTGGAATCGACTTTGCCCAGTATCGGGTTTCCACGAGCGGGGTAGCCGCTAAAGTTGAATGTATGGGAGTGATCGGCGGTAACAATGATCAAGGTATCATTTTGGTCGGTCATCTCATCGGCGACCGCAACTGCATCGGCAAAGGCGATGCCATCGGTCAATGCCCGGTAAGCATTGTTGTCATGATGTCCATGATCGATACGCCCGCCCTCGACAAGCAGGAAGTACCCCTTTGAGTTCCGGCTGAGTATCTCAATGGCCAGTTTAGTCATTTGTGCCAGTGATGGTTCTCCGCCTGTATCTTCAGAACGATCCGCTTCGTATTGCATATGATCGCTTTCAAACAAACCGAGCAGGTGATCGGTTGATACCGGGTCGATTGAATCAAGTTGCTGCTGGTTCCATATGTAGGCAGAATTTGGATACTTATTTAGCCACTCCTGTGTCAGGTTGCGCGCGTCCTGGCGACCTTCCCCGGTATCCGCACCTTCAGGGTCTTCACTGTCATCCGGCAGAAACTTGATCCTCCCGCCACCCAGTGCGACCTCGATTCCGTTACCGTACGGGAACCCGATCAGTTGCGCGGCGATGTCGGTACATCCGTTTTGCCTGGCCTCATCGGTCAGGTCTCTGTCATTCTCCCAATCCCGTTCCGGTACATGTGCATAGGTGGATGCGGGTGTGGCGTGGGTTATTCTTGTTGTGGTAACGATCCCCGTTGATTTGCCCCTGGACTCTGCCAGTTCGAGAACTGATGGCAGGTGGTTCCCCCTGGCCGAAGCGCAATTTTTTCGCTCTGCGCTATTGCTAACGCCTATAAACCCTGCATTTGTTTTCTGGCCGGTCATCATTGCAGTTGCCGTACCTGCAGATTCCCCGACCTGCTGATTGATTTCATAGGTCTTGGACAATGCAACATGCGCAAACCGCTCAAAAGACAGGACGTTTTCCTCTCCCGGCATTCCCTTTTGCTGACCGTCGAGGATTCGTATTGCCGTTACCGTGCTGACACCCATGCCGTCACCAATGAACAGAATGACGTTTTTGGCAGCAGAAGTAACCGGTATTTCAGTTTGAACCTGAGAGGTGGGTGTTTCTTTTTGTTGTTCAACGGTCGTTGAGCAAGCCATGATTAGCAAACAGAGGCAAGCTCCTATCCCGGAGGATACACGATGTGGTGTCATTGAATCCATTCTGTATCCTCTCATTCAGCATACATATTTGACTAAGGATGTCTTAATGGCGCCGTTTTAGTTGTGTGCGAGTTCTCTTAAAGAGAAAACGACCCTGGCACATCAACTAAAACGGCGCCTGAATTCTACAATGACTGAAGGTTTTCGTCTTGTTTTTATCTCAGGGCAAAGGAGTTTTCATTGCGTGGGGTTGTCATCTGATCAGAAATCGATTGGTCAATCTCGTCGAATGTCTTTTTAGTCCCTTCAAGGGCTGTTTGAACCTCACCTGTGATGTTTGCAAGGTATCAATGGCTCACTTCGAGTACCGACTTCCGCCCGATCAAAGGTTTCAATAGCTTTTGTATATCGATTTGATCCAAATTATCAATTTCCATCTATGGCGAATATGCGGTTTAATGCTTGATGGACAAGGATGAGATAAATCGAATGGAGAATATTAATGCTTAAACAAGCGATAATCCTGCTAACCGCTCTCGCGTTGGCAGCGATACTGGTCGCGACATCAAACACTGCTTTTGCTCAAGGTGAACCAAAGTCGAATCAGTTCTGGTGGCCTGAAAAGATAAACCTCAACCCCCTTCGGCAGCACTCTGCGGAATCGGACCCGATGGGCAAAGACTTCAACTATGCCGAAGCGTTCAGCAATCTTGATCTCGATGCTGTCAAGAAGGACATAGAGACCTTGATGAAAACGTCACAGGACTGGTGGCCGGCAGACTACGGTCACTATGGACCGTTTTTCATCCGTATGGCCTGGCACAGTGCAGGTACCTACCGCGTGTCTGATGGTCGCGGCGGCGCCGGCGGTGGTCAGCAACGATTTGAGCCGCTCAATAGCTGGCCTGACAATGCCAACCTTGACAAGGCCCGACGTTTGCTCTGGCCTATCAAGCAGAAATATGGCCGGTCAATTTCATGGGCTGACCTGATGGTCCTGACGGGAAATGTCGCGCTTGAATCCATGGGTTTCAAGACCTTCGGCTTTGCCGGCGGACGAGAGGACGACTGGGAGCCCGACATGGTCTACTGGGGTCCTGAAAACGAGTTTCTCGCCGATGAGCGCTACAGCGGCGACCGCGAGCTTGAGCGACCACTGGCCGCTGTTCAGATGGGCCTGATATATGTGAACCCGGAGGGGCCGAATGGCAACCCGGATCCGCTCGCAGCCGCCAAAGACATCCGTGAGACTTTCGGTCGCATGGCGATGAACGATGAAGAGACCGTTGCACTCATCGCAGGCGGTCACACCTTTGGTAAAGCCCACGGTGCTGCCAAACCGGATGAGTGTGTAGGTGTTGCGCCGGCGGCAGCAGGCACTGAAGAGCAAGGCTTCGGTTGGAAGAACAAATGCGGCAGCGGCAATGCCGGAGATACGATCACCAGTGGGCTGGAAGGTGCGTGGACCACTACTCCGACTGCATGGTCCATGCAATACCTGGGTAACCTGTTCGCCTTTGAGTGGGTGAAGACGAAGAGCCCTGGCGGGGCGACCCAATGGATCCCCGCTGACGGGGGCGGCGCAAATCTCGTGCCGGATGCCCACGATCCATCAAAGAGGCATGCGCCTATCATGTTCACAACGGATCTTTCGCTGAAGTTTGATCCGAGCTATCGGGAAATTTCGGAACGCTTCCTCGAAAACCCGGCGGAATTCGAGCTGGCCTTTGCCAAGGCGTGGTTCAAACTGACGCACCGCGATATGGGTCCACGTGCGCGCTATCTTGGCGATGAGGTTCCTGCTGAGGTTCTGATCTGGCAGGATCCCGTGCCCGCGGTCGATCATGAGCTGGTTGACGCAGAGGACGTCGCGAAGCTGAAGTCTGAAATTCTCGCCTCGGGCCTGACCACATCCGAACTGGTCAGAACCGCCTGGGCTTCAGCCTCCACTTTCCGCGGTACCGATATGCGTGGTGGGGCGAACGGCGCCCGCATTCGTCTCGCCCCTCAAAAGGACTGGCAAGTTAACAGTCCGGATGAACTGGCGAAGGTGTTGACACGTCTTGAGGCTATTCAGAAAGATTTCAATGACTCACAGGTGGGCGGGAAAAAAGTATCGCTGGCCGACCTGATCGTTCTGGGTGGCGCTGCAGCCATTGAGAAAGCCGCCACGAATGCCGGGCAGGACGTGCAGGTCCCCTTCACGCCGGGACGCACGGATGCATCACAGGATCAGACCGATGTGAATTCTTTTGCCGTGCTCCAACCGGGCTCAGACGGTTTTCGCAATTACTTCGAAAAAGGCAAACGCAGAACGCCGACCGACATGATGGTTGATAAAGCGAGCCTGCTGAACCTGACCGTTCCCGAAATGACTGCCCTGGTCGGTGGCATGCGTGCCCTGAATGCAAATGTCGGACAATCCGAACATGGTGTGTTCACTGACCGGCCCGGGACCTTGAGCAACGATTACTTCGTGAATCTGTTCGATATGTCCACGCAGTGGTCGAAATCGTCCACATCAGAGGGTGTTTACGAGGGTCGTGATCGCGGGACAGGTGAGCTCAAATGGACCGCTACCCCGGTTGACCTTATGTTCGGTTCGAGCGCCGAACTGCGCGCCATTGCAGAAGTCTATGCAGAAGCCAATGCGCAGGAAATATTTGTGCGCGACTTTGTTGATGCATGGACCAAGGTAATGACCCTGGATCGCTTTGACATGCTGTGATCCAGGCGGAAAAGCGCTCAAAGGCCATTCAATCGTGGTTCACAGGGCGCCCGGGCTATGAGTTTCCAAAGTTTATCGTCACTCATAAATAAACGAACGGCAGCGTAATATACGCCGCCGTTCGTTTATTTGTACTGACCTGTACTGAAAGAACTGTTCCAGGTTTCAAGTTAGTATTCAACTGACAGGAGAACCGGATTATTGCAAGAAAACGTGACAACTCCGATCAAATACGGTTACAGAGTCTTTGACGCAGTCTGATCAGGTAACTGAAGGTTAATATCGAGTTACCACATAGCCCATAGTCCCTTCAGAACACGGAAAGGTGGTAAAATATATTCTGCTGGAACCATTCAATTACCGGACAGCAAATGACGAAAGTCACCAATAAAAATCCTGATAGATCTGAGAGTCCAAACAAGAATGACACTCTCCAGAGTGACAATCCCGAGAGTGACAGTCCCATAATCGAATCTAATCAAACAAACGCTCCTCATCCCATAAAGTACGGGCATCCCGCATTTTTTACTTTGCACCGCTCTTAAATTGCTCAAACTCAACGATTGACATTTTTAATGGGGTGTTTGTATCAAAAGCTCACGAAACTCAGTGCCATTACTATTGTGGTTTGCCCAGTAAACCTCATTAATGCAACAATCCTTTCCAGGTTAGTCCGTCTTTGATCTGAGAACCAGCATGAGATATGGGAATATTCAACGGGTCATAGGGTTTCTCATCGCGTGTTCAAGTCTTGCGATGTTGCCACCTGTTCTGGTATCGCTGTACTACGATGATGGCACGTACCCCCTCTTTCTTGATAGTGCTGCGATTTTCCTGTTAGTAGGTATGCTGATTTATCTACCGGCCAGGAAAGAAACCGATGATTTGCGATTGCGTGATGGCTTTTTAATCGTGACCTGCAGTTGGCTGGCAATGGTTTTGGTTGGTGCCTTGCCTTTCGTTTTATTGACCGCTCCGGAACTGTCCTATGTGGATGCGTTTTTTGAATCCATGTCCGGCTTCACCACGACCGGTGCCACGATCTTCACCAACCTTGATATCCTGCCTCGCGCCATCCTTTACTACCGAATGCAGACACAGTGGCTGGGAGGTATGGGAATCATCGTGCTGGCGGTGGCCATCCTGCCGATGTTACGTGTTGGCGGTATGCATTTGTTCAAGGCTGAAACGCCCGGCCCCATGAATGATGCCAAATTGACACCACGTATCGCAGAAACTGCAAAGGCGCTGTGGTTAATTTATGTTGGTATCACAGTCCTTTGTATTATTGCCTATGACATGGGTGGCATGAGTTTGTTTGATGCCATTGGGCATGCATTCAGCACGGTAGCCACCGGCGGTTTCTCTACCCACAACGATAGCTTTGCTTACTGGAACAATCCTTTGCTGGAAGCAATCGCGATGTTTTTTATGTTTGTCGCGGGCATGAATTTCACCATGCATTACGCCGCCTGGCACAGGGCGAGTATGCAGACATATTTTCATGACCAGGAAATCAGGGTTTATACCCTGCTTTTATTGATTTTCATCTTCCTGGCAACCTTCGCTCTCTATGTCACAAACACTTTTGACAGCATGTGGGCTTCATTTCGCCACGGTGCATTCCATGTAGTATCGGTGATGTCCACTACCGGTTTTACTACAGACCCTTTTTATATCTGGGGTAGTTTTGTTCCGCTTCTGCTGATCTTCGTTGCTTTCGTCGGTGGTTGCGGTGGTAGTACAGCCGGTGGGATGAAGGTCATACGGGTTATATTTTTACACCGCCAGGCATTGCGTGAAATTCGTCTGCTGATTCATCCACGCGCCGTCCTTCCGGTCAAATATGACCAGCACACTGCATCACCACAGGTAATGAGTGCGGTCTGGGGATTTTTCTTTCTCTTTATTGCCAGCTTCGCTGTTATGACCATGTTGCTGACCGCGACCGGGCTTGACATGGTGACCTCATACTCTGCCGTGGTTGCCTGCATCAGCAATATGGGTCCAGGCTTAGGTGAAGCCGGTCTCAACTACGCGGGTCTGAACGATCCGGCCAAGATTATTTTGTGTTTCGCGATGCTATTGGGCAGGCTTGAAATATACACGCTACTGGTCTTATTCATGCCAACATTCTGGCTCGACTGATGCCGGTAACAAGTGGCAAAGAATAAAATCATTGCTGCCGTTCGTCAGCAAGCATCAAGTGGGCATCCGTTGCTGGCTGTTAGTGGAAACTGCTAAGTCCGATCAGAGTGTAGGGATTGTAAACGTTTCCTTAGAAATTGGTTTCAATTCCCAGCAAGGCTACAAGTTCGAAGTACCCAGCAAGAATGAGTACAAAAAATATAATTATGACCAACTCATGCTTAAAGCCGTGGCGGTGAAAATACTCTCTATCCCTGTGATGCACGACATCCATGAGTTCATCCGCAAATCGAATTGAGAGAAATGTGCCCATACCTGATAACAAAATCACACCCCAATACGGATAGGGCGTAGTGAGAATTCCATACAGGAGCTTCGTCAATTTGGTTGTTTGATAATATTCGACAAAATAAAACAATGACACGACATTTATCGTGATGGCTATTGCCCAAACAGCAATCTCTGATATCAACATCCTGATACCAAATATCAGTCTGAGAGGGAAGTCCAACAAGAAGCCAGCGTCCGCAATTGGTGTACAAAGAACAAAAAATGACCAGCTCAGTGCAGATGCAACCCCACCGGTCATTACGTCATATCGGAGACTGAGGTAAGTGAAGTAGCCGACCAAAACAATGAAGAGCAAAACAAACTTATAAAAAAGCTGTTTCTTGGGAGGAGTACTCTTTTTAGCGTAATTAGTTGTCACAACAAAAAGAAACTTTAATGATATCCACGTATTGATTGCTCGAAGAGGTAACTAAATGATACTCTCCAAAAACGTTCAATTGGGCCGATTTTTCACTGGGCTTTCCACGTAGTTGACTAACGTCATTTTTAAATACAAACGTTAATTGAGCATTTGTAAACCTTAGAAACAATCATGAAGCAAACCGGTATGAAAAGATCTCATCTTGCTATTAGTTCGCTGATTTCCTGCCTGTTACTGCTGGGTTGCTCACCAGATGCCGTTTACACATCTGTAGAGGACCTGGTATTTGAAGATGCCGTTTTTCGGGATTGCGTTATAAGCGAAGCCAGAGAGAATGGGTGGATTGACGCGGGACATGTACAGAAAGTGCACTGCGTAAACCCGACGGACCGCAAGATATCCAGTCTTTCAGGTATCGAACGCCTCAAAAATATTCGGGAGTTGGATTTAGCGCATAACGCAATAACCGATCTTTCCCCACTGGCTTCTCTTAATAAGCTCGAACGTTTGAACTTGGATGATAACCTGATCAGCCAAATAGCTGACGGCATTTCCCGTGTCACCATCACGCATCTGAGCCTCGATCACAATATGATTCGTGATATAAGTATGATCAGCATGTTTCATAACCTGGAGGTTCTGAACCTGGCATCGAACCAGATAAATGACATAACTTCACTGCCACCAAAGCATTCGTTGCAGGTGCTCAACCTGAACCAAAACGACATATCAGATATAAGTGCACTCGAATCGCTCCAGAAACTCAGAGAACTTGACATTGGCAACAACAAAATTAAAGGCTTATCTGCGCTGGGGAATTTGACTCAACTGGAACATTTATATCTCAATAATAACCATATCAATGATTTAACCCCTCTCTCGGGATTGTCGGAGCTTCGGGAAATTGACCTTTCCAGCAATGAGTTGAAAAGTATTGAACCCCTCATTGTTTTGGAAAACGTCTGGCGATTGACCCTTGATAACAACCAGATTGAAAGTATCGAACCGTTACTGAATTTTAGTGAGCTTGAGTTAGTAAGCATTAAAGGTGTAGAGAATCTCTCCTGCGAAACAGTCACGCAATTGATTGAAGAAGTGGGTGAAGGTGTGGTCATCATGGATGATTATTGTTTGTGATTTTTACCTCAACCGCGATAGAGGTGAAATGTCTACCCATGGTTTAAATTGTAGTTGTTAAGACTATTATGACCCTTCCGGACAGAGACGCTTGCCCAGCGATTGACCTTTGATAAAACTTCGTCCAACCGATTGAGCAAAGGCCCTGAGCATACTCACCGGCCCCATAGCACCAAACATCGGTTGATCTGCTATACCAAGATAATCCAGTACCGGTGCAGCATCCATTTTCAAGTGTGTCAGTATGGGCGGTACATGGGCCAGGATGTAGCCCCGCTTGTTGTGTTTGATTGCCCTACCGCCCCAGTCCACCAGTTCCAGATAGTCTTTCAGAGCAAATGGAATACCATTTTCATCCTGCTCGGCAAAGGGCCGCAACGAGGACTCCTCCGGGTTAACAATGCGCTCTTGAATAGATGTGTAATCCGATTGTTCAGGTGTTTGTGCCATGGCGGCTCTGATGGGGTTTAGATCGACATACGCCATACAAGCCAATACCGCACGTGCATCCAGCAACGCCTGTGATTTAAACCTGCCTTCCCAGAATCTACCGCTACAATGATCTTCACTGTTGGCCATACGTGCAAGAGCCTGCCCCGCGAGCGAAGCGAGTGCTTTGGGTATGGGCTCATTAAGGCAACGCATGAACCAGGATATATTGGACAATCGTTTGCGCCAGGTGGAAAACAGGTCAGCGATGCAAGCCCGTTCGGGCAACGTTAAACTCGCGTTACCCAGGTATTGATGCATTAGCAAAGGGCCCGAAAAGATCTGCATCCATCGTCTGGCCACTTCGGTATCTGACCATTGTTTTACTTCATCAACATCAATCCTGATGACTACATGGTAGTGATTGCTCATGATCGCATAGGCACATAGATCAACAGCGAATACCGAGCAAAGCAGCCTGATGCGATCGACGATCCATTGACGGCGGTGTTCAAAGTCAAAGCCAGTGTGGGAATCCCTTCCGCACAGGAATGCACGCCGCACACAGCGGGAGATGCAATGGTAGTAAGGCGTGTCTTCGAGTGAGATCTGGCGGTTTCTGGGCTGCGGCATGGACCAAGTGCAGACCGGACTGCATACAACCAATACGGCAAAACTGCTTTGAATCTTGTAGGATATTTACAGAGATGTGGGTGTCGCTGCTTTTTGGCTTTTTCCGGCTGCTTTTTGCGCTGCTTTTTTTCTGCTTTTTTCGCAACCAATGCAGAGGATTTCATCCCGTTGCAACCGGGTGCTTAAAAAGGCCACCATCAAACTTTTAGTTGTTTTTAATACTATACTTATGTTTAATTAAATTCAGAATGGCAAATGCCAAATCTGATTATGTCATACTTGCATAGCAGTACTAATTTCAGGGTTTGAATTTATTGATGAGATTTGCCATCATGGCACGGCAGATCGCAACGTTGACTGGATCGAAGGAGAATAAACATGAAAATATTAACATTGTGGGCGGAAACAACTGTGAAAGCGCCGATCGTATTGCTCGCCATAATCGCGATCTTGATGATCGGGGCTTCTGATGTCCTGGCGTATGAAGATTACTCGGGTTGTGCGGGTTGCCATGGCAGTTTTCTGGCTGATCCCTACAACTCGCCTAAAGGAGGACCCAGTTGGCCTGACTCACTCCACAACGTCCACCGCGGTGATATGTTAGGTTTCGACTGCGATGCCTGTCACCAAGCTGATACGGATGACCCCGTTTTACTGGAAAGCTCAGTGGGCGGGAACGGACTGGCCCCTATCAGCTGTGTTGGCTGCCATGGCCGGGATCAAGACATGGGCCAGGCCACCCTGACTGGAATTGCCCAACGGGGCGCGGGCTTGCGCCAACACCACACGGGCTTCGCGACTTGCGGGGGTTGTCACGCCGATCAAACGGGGTATACACCCGTAGCTGAGAATATTCTCCCCAACTACTATGCAAATCCGGGCACAGGCCACCCAAATATACCCTCGAGTGCCTGCAGCGGGGAAAATTTCGGGGGATCAGCTACGGGACTGGATAACGACGGTAACGGAGTTTACGACACTGCCGATGCCAGCTGTCTGATTCCTGTCGAACTGATGATCTTCGAGATTGAATGATCATGGCATAAGCCTCGGTGGGGTTCTGATAAATTTCAGGAAAGTCGCCTGGTGACTGGCTAAGGCGACTCCTGTTTATTCCATCTTCCCTGGATTAAACTCCACTTTTATTCGTGGTTTCTGAGCTATGGCACAGTTCCTCCGTTGCTGGTTTCTTCTGTTATTCAGCGTACTGTGCACAGCTCAGGCTGAGGCTGCGGTGCCAGACGATCTCACATGTGAAAATGCCCCCGAAGTAAAAATCTCGGTCACACGTTCAGGCTTATACCGCATTGGGGGTAACGAGTTACGCGACGTTTTTACTTGCGATGCGCTTAATTTTGACCGGCTGCGGTTAAGCAATCAGGCCAACCTGACCCGTTTTGCGATTGTGAGAGATAGACAAACTCAAAGCAGTGACCTGGTTTTTTCGGCCAGGCATCTACCCGGTGCACACTCATACTTCAATGAATTCAGCCCCTACAACACCTATTGGCTTAGCCAGGGTGTGCCGGCGACCGAACCGGTAACTCCTCAGCTACAGGGTGAATACAATGGGCGGGCTTCAGCGATTCACTCCTTGACCCGTCTGGAGGAAGATGAGCTCCGGGTACGCTTTCCCGGCCGTGCGGATGCACCTCAACCTGAAGTCTGGTACTGGGCGAGACTCAACTCGATCGATACCGCAGCCTTTGAAGTTCCTCTCGAGCTTCAGGGCCGTCGCAAAACCACTGCACCCGCGATCAGGGTCGGCCTGCGCGGATGGTCAACGCTGCCAAATGGCAAATATGCTGATGTCGCAGATCACAGCATCGAAGTATTTCTAAATGACCAGCTGGTTGGCTCAGGGGAATGGCAGGACCAGGAAGAATTTGTCCTCGAAATCCTCGATATCCCCCCGGAAATTCTGAATAAAAGCGAGTCTAATCGATTGTCTTTTCGGGTTCCCCAACGAACCCTGGAGAGTGAATCAAAACCAATGGCCGATGCGGTATTGTTAAACTGGATCGAAGTGGAATACGACCACAATGGCATATTATCGGCGGGGCAACATAATCTCCGTGTCCACTATCAGGATGGGGGCTGGTTCCGCTTGTCGGGGCTGGATGATAGTCCACCGTTTGTGATGAGTGAAGATGGTCAGCAACTGAAACCGTTTAAGTCGTATCAGCAAGGCAAGGTTAGCTGGCACGAGTACGCGGCGCTCAAAGACAACCCGGCTTACGTGGCCGTGGTTGGCGATGCATTTTACCAGCCGTCTGCAATCGTTGCGGACACCCCGTCAAAACTGCGGGCTGTCAACCAACAGGCAGACTACCTGATGCTGACCCATCGAAGTTTGGCTCAGGCTATCGAACCGCTCGCAGAGTTTCACCGGCAACAGGGCTTAAGCGTCCAGGTTATCGATATCGAGGATGTATACGATGAATTCAATGCCGGTGTCCTTGCACCTGCCGCTATTCGGGACTTCATCAGCTATGCCTACCATAACTGGCAACGCCCCGGTCCACGGTTCGTGTTGCTGGTTGGTGATGCCAGTTGGGATGTGCGTAGCGAGCTTGGGAAAGACAGCAATTACGCCGACTGGACCTTCAAGCAGAGAGAGAAAAGCAAGTTCGTCAAAAACACCAGTTACAAATACGCAGACGATATGAACGCGGCCGATCGCAACCTGATTCCTACCTGGCCGGTTGAAACCTATGAGGGATATGCAGCCAGTGACAACGTTTTTGTGGCCGTTGATGGAGATGATTATTTACCTGACCTGGCCATCGGCCGGTTTCCTGTCAGTGATCCGGCCGATGTCACCGCCATCGTTAATAAAACGATAGCCTATCACCAGCAATCTGAAGTCGGGCCGTGGCGCCGCAGAGTTTTGTGGATTACCAACGAAGAACGAAGTCTTCAACTAACCAGTGACCGGCTGGACGATTCTTTCGCAAGCACCGGCTTTGCCGGTACCAAGATCTATCCTTCATCGCTGGAAAAAGACAATGTTGAACACCAGGCGGTGTTACAAAGCGCCTTTAATGATGGCCAGTTACTGGTCCATTTTCTGGGTCACGGCGGACGTTACGTATGGCGTACCGGACCACCTGACTACCGAAAAAATCATGATCTGTTTACCCTGGAACACCTGGATCAACTGACACCGACGACCCGGTTGCCTTTTGTGATGAGTATGACCTGTTATTCGGCACCCTTTGACCATCCAACTGCCGATTCTATCGGTGAAAAATTCCTGCGTATGCCTGACCGTGGCGCCATCGGTGTGCTGGCCGCCTCCTGGCGCAACTCACCGGGTCTATCCTTTAGCCAGGCTGTACTGGATACATTGTCCCAGTCCGGCACGATGGGTGAAGCAATCATGCACGCCAAGCAAAACCATCCCGACCGTCTAATGGTCGAAACCTATAACCTGTTGGGCGATCCGGCGGTACGTCTGGCCTTACCCGGCTACCAGATAAAACTCAAGACAAAGCAAAGACGTCATTACCTGAAGATCAAGGGACGGGTAGTCGATACGGCCTTTGATGGCCAGGTGCTTATCGACTGGCTGGATGCACAGGGTAAGCTTATCCAAAGCAGGCAAATGGAATTGCATCGTGGTAAATTCAAACTGAAGATCAATCATGACCCGGAGCGGGAAATTGCCAGGATCAGCGTTTACGCATGGAACCCGCAGAAGAACGTCGATGCCATGGGTGGCATTACACTTGAAACGCAGAATGAAACCGGGAAAACGAGCAGGCAATCCACACGATCTGGAACAGGTCGCCAGAATAATCCATAGAGGTTCTGAATAAGCTATGTATAAAGTCTTAGTATTTGTTTTAGTCGCCGGGTTACTTTTCTTTTCAGCAGCACGGGCGGAAGAGGTGGCGGGCATTTCCAACAAAGTGAAATGGGTTACCGCAAGTGAGGTCAATAACTTCGGTTTTGACGTGTTTCGGGGTGATAGTGAAGATGGTCCTTTTGAAAGGGTCAACGAGTTTACCATCCCCGGTGCCGGTAACAGCGATACACCTAATCAGTATGAATTCGTCGATGATACGATTGAAGCAGGAAAAATCTATTGGTATTACGTGGAAAGCATTTCCATGTCTGATGAGCGGGAGAAATTTACACCGACGTTTCAATCCAAGCCAAGGTTTCCAGCGGCGGATCCGTGATTTTTCAGCGCAATTAGCGCAATTAAAGTTGCGATATTAAAATGCTGCTGCCCTACCTGTCTGTAATCATCGTCCTGGTTTTGGTTCATCTTTCGGTTCGGTACGCCGTGGGCCCGACGGTAAGCGTCGGTGATGAGGGCGACTACATCTCCTGTGGTAAACAGGCTGACCCGTATCTTCCAGGGGTGTTTCTCAGGGTTCCGTTTATGGCCTGGATGTCGAAACAGGCACATCGTTACAGCTCCAACCCGGGGCGCGTGCTGCGCTCAGCTACAGGCATCGCCTCAATGGTTTCAATCATGGTCTGCATGCTGAGCGCACAGTTCATTGGCGGGGTTCACGCCGCACTTTTGACGGGATTGTTGCTGGTGGCCATGCCGGGCCGGATCATTCTCAGCGGTCACATCTGGCCGGACATCTGGCTCGGTCTATGGCTTTCAATGGTTTGCCTGATCCTGGTGTATCCTGATCTGTCTTCAAACCTGCGTACCCTGTTAATCGGTTTGGTGGCAGCACTGGCATTTATTACCCGTTTTGACGCCTTGTTACTGGCTCCCTTTGCGGGTATTGGCCTGGCGCCACTACCATTTATCGAGTGGCTCTTCATTCTGTTACCGACCCTGTTTGTTTTTGCTTTTCTGTCCATTCGTAATGCCCGGCGCTATCGGATACCCTGGCCTGACACGACGTGGATATTCAATATTATGGTCGCTGCCGGTGAAACTGGAAAAAACAAGGCTCATAACGTACATGTTGAGGAGGAAGTCCAGAAGGTCCTCACTGTCTGGCAAAAACTTAACTACCCGGACCGTTTTTCCACCGGCATTGCCAGCCTGCGCAATTTGTTTGCCCGGCCCATCCGGGCAATTTTGGGCGTGATGGTGCGTTTATGGGCGAGCCTTGGGCCAGACAGTTTTGTCTTGCACAGGTTACTGCCACCGGACGGTTTGGCTTACCCCGAGATTTCAGAAAAATTCAACCACGTGCTAAAAATTGCATTGCTTGTCGCCTTTCCGATATTTACATCGATGACAGTTCTGGCCTTGCTGGTAGCCAAACCTTCACTACCCGTTATCCTTTGGCCCACCCTGGCATTTGCAACGGCATCACTGATCCACAACCGAACCCGCTATCGTCAGGCCTGGCTGCCGGGTGCCGCATTGATACTTATCACAGCGATCAGCGAACCCGGTTTTTGGTCGATATTGTTGAGTAGCGGGAGCACCATCAAATGGCTTGCCGCTATCGCTTTAGCCATCGCACTGGTGTGTTTCCGGACTCGATCCGAAAGATGGGAAAACCCTTGATGAGACGCCTGACGCATGGCTGGGCTGGCATCAGCTCTGGTTCCCCTCATCACGTCCTGGCGCCTGCATCTGTCGGTGATTTGAAACCAATTTTTGCCACCGGCAAACACGGTTCTTTGCTGGCCTGCGGTCTTGGAAGGTCGTATGGTGATAGTGCATTAAACGGGAATGGGACACTGATCGACTGCCGGTTCCTGAATAAATTTTTGTCCTTTGATCGCGATAGCGGAGTGCTGGAGTGCGAGGCGGGTGTGTCCCTGCTTGAAATCAACCGCTTACTGACTGCCGCCGGCTGGATGTTGCCAGTGACACCCGGTACACAGTTCGTAACGATCGGCGGTGCAATTGCCAACGATGTTCATGGTAAAAACCATCCTCAGGAAGGTAGCTTCGGTACACATATAATTGCATTGAAAATCGCCCGATCGAATGGCGAGGTACTTGAGTGCAGCCTTGAGAGCAATGAAGCTTTGTTCGCCGCCACCATTGGCGGTCTGGGTTTAACCGGTCTGATTCTTAGTGCAACATTGCAACTGCGCCCGCTAAAGTCACTCTCGATGGATGTCAACCGTATTCCATTCGATAACCTGGCTGAACTTTTTGCCCTGGTATCCAGGCATATTGATTCATGGGAATACCATACCGCCTGGATGGACCCCTCCGCTGGCTGCCGCAAAGGTCATTACATCCTTGCGAATCATGCAACTGAGCCAGGAGACCTCAACTGGTCAGAGCGCCGAAGTATCCCGCTTGGATTCCTGGCGGGGTTACCTTCTGATTTGCCAGGGCGCCTGCTTATGAAAGCCGCCAATCTCTGGTACCGAAAAGGTGTTCGCAGTGGTCATCGGCAGGATTCCATTGAGTCGACGCTTTACCCCCTGGACCGTATTCCCGACTGGAACCTGTTATTTGGAAAGCCGGGTTTTTTCCAGTACCAGTGTGTGTTTCCGGAAGCGGCCGCCCAGGCCGCGTTTGATGAATTGCTGAAGATAATTGACGGCAGCGGCCAAGCAGTAACACTGGCGGTTGGAAAGTGGTTTGGTACGCGATCCACACCAGGTTTGCTCTCGTTCCCACTTCCCGGGTTTTCCGTCGCGCTCGACTTTGTCAATAATGGTTCCGAGACACGGCGACTACTGGATTCTCTTGATAGCATTGTTGGAGATTGCAACGGAAGGCTTTACCCCGCCAAAGATAGCAGAATGCCGTCTGCACTATTCGCAGACGCTTACCCTGAGCTGGAAAAATTCGGGCAGCAGCTTGATCCTCTATTTTCCTCGGATTTCTGGAGACGTATGGAGCAACGTACATGAGGTCGCCGATTCAGTCCGCCATGGTATTTGGTGCAAGCTCGGCAATTGCCACCGAGTTTTGTCGAATTCTCGCCAAACACGGGGCCAGACTCCACCTGGTCGGCCGTGAGGAGGATGCACTCCAGAATCTCGCCCGCGATCTTGAGTTGCGAGGGGCAAAGTCCGTTGCAATTTCCATCGCTGATTTAAGTGAAACCGGGTCGCACGAGCAACTCGTTACAGAGTGTTGGGAAAGCCTGGGCAAGCCCGGGCTGGTTTTGCTTGCCCATGGCTCACTTGGTGCGCAGATTGCCTGTGAGACTGACTGGGAGCAGCAACGCGTGCAAATTCAGACCAATCTTCTCAGCCACCTGTCGCTTCTCACCATTCTGGCCAATAAATTCGAGCACCAGCGGAGTGGCTGCCTGGCAGCGATCAGTTCAGTGGCTGCGGATCGCGGGCGGGCATCCAATTATATCTACGGCGCGGCCAAGGCCGGGCTTTCCAGTTATCTTGAGGGGTTGCGGAGTCGCCTGGCCCCAGCAGGTGTTCGGGTGGTCGATCTGCGCCCGGGTCCGGTGGATACACCCATGACTGCCGGACTGCCAAAGGGGCCACTGTGGTCCAATACGGAACGTGTTGCCCGAGCCATGTACCGGGCACTTACACATCGCAATGGCACGGTTTACCTGCCGTTTTATTGGCGGCCGATCATGTGGCTCGTCAGGCTGATGCCGGACGTCTTGATCAGGAAGCTGGGTATCTAGTGTACTGCCGAATCCGCAATGGATTCGATAAAATGGTGGACGGACTCAAGGCAGGTGAATGGCAATAATAACAACGCCCATCAGCAAAGCAGTGATGAGTGAAAACCTGTCTTTGAGGGAAAACAGCACAGGGTCTTCATCCAGTTGCCCCCGGGCAGCAAGTATCCAGATACGTAAAGACCAAACCAACATCAATGGGACAGTAAACCAAAGCCGTTCCGCCGATCGAAATATTGTCTCGGGAACAATCACGATGGAAAGGTACAGGCTGAAAATTATCAGGGCCCCGATGCTGAACGTTATACCCAGTGCAATCAGAAGTGAAAGGTCATTTTCCAGGTAGCCACGTCGATTGATCGAATGTTCGCCACGTTGTGTGCGTTTGACCAATTCCGTGGTTCGTTTGGCTGCGGACAAACCGCCAAAAAAAGTGAAGACAAACAATGGCAGCCACGGAGTCAACGTAACACCAATCAATACCATGCCCATGATAATCCGCAGGGTGAATAAGGAAGCCAGGACGACAAGATCCAGCAGCGCCATGGTTTTCAAACGGTAGGAATAAGCCAGTGACAACAGTATGTAGCTGCCGAGATACACCGCAAATATTCCATTTAAAGCGATGGCGGCGAGTAATCCAGAGATGCACAGGGCCGTTCCGGTAACCAAGGCGTTGGAAATCGAAATTAAGCCACTGGCCACGGGTCGTTTACACTTTGACCAATGTGCCCGGTCAGCATCAACGTCAAAAACATCGTTCAACAGGTAGGAACCCGAGCAGACGATGCTTAGAATCAAAAAACCGAGGGTGCACTCAATGACTGTTTGCAGAGAAAGTAACTGGGGAGTTAATGCCAATGGCACAAACACCAGAATGTTTTTGAGCCAGTGGTGAATACGGGTTTCGACCAACCAGTCGGTCCACCGCGCAATTCCAGCCTCTTTTGCCGGTATCGTGGATAGCTTAATGTTCGGGTTGTTCATGCCACATCATCACCTTGCAACCAGCATATGGCTGGGTCACATATTTTCAGTAGACGAAACGACGATAAGCAATGAATTGAGTCTCGTGCATTTTGGTCGTTGAAGTAGTTCCAATAGCGATAGAGTATATTTCAGACTATGGTCCGTAGTCTATTTGTCACGCCCTCTCCATAGTTTGGTTATGGATGAGCAGCGATGTTGATTTGCACCGAAATTTGACCCACCGATTGCACCGAAAAATGGACCAACAGACTAGCACGTAACCGTTTGTTCCAAGAAAATTTTCCCTTGGATAGGGCGGGTCATTCTCAAGTGCAAACATTGACCATAATTGGGTCAAATTGCGATGCAATTCAACAAACAGGAGTTTAATTGAATTACACATAACGCTCAGCATAGCCGGCGCAATTGGGGTCCGGTTGATGCTGTTGTTATGCATTTGATTTAATGTTTGCGAAATAGGTCGGCCAGTTTTGGTGTTCCCTGCCTGCTGCCTCAATAAAATGGCTGGGGTTATCAGCTTTCCCCTCTCGAATGCCCTGATAAATTCCAGCGATAACGGTGCCGAGGAATTCACCAAGTTCAGCTATTCGGTCCTTCCGGTATTCTTCTACTGTCATAGGGGTATAGATTAAATCTGTACCAAAAGCACTATTAAGATATTCCGCCAGTTGGTATTGGGTGATCGCTTCGCCGTGCAAGTTGTAGGTTTGAGTATTGTGCTTATCTTGGGTTAGCATTCTCGCGTAGGCACAAGCTAATTCTGGCCGTGTGGTATACCCACATCTACCGTCACCGGCGCAATTAAAAATTCCACCAGATTTCTTATAAGATTCAATATATTCTATATCTGGCTCGATATAAATCCCATTGCGCCCGATGACCCAATCCAAGCCACTGCTGCAGATATCCTGTTCAGTCTGTCGATTGCTTTGGATGATAGGAGAAAAGGCAGTATTTTCTTCTGCCCCCTGAACGCTGGTGTACACAATCTTTGTTACACCACTGTTTTGAGCAGCTCGGATCACGTTGCGATGCTGCTCTATACGCCTTTCAGGGACATCCATACCTGATACCAATAGTAGCGTATCCACAGATTGCAGTGATTTTTCTAAAATGTTTTTGTCATTGTAGTCACCGGGACGGATCTCAATGCCTAGATTCTTTGCTTTCTCTGGTGTCCGTGCCAACCCGATTACATTTTCTTTTGATCGCAAAGCGACAGTAGCTTTGACGATTTCCGTTCCTAATTGTCCAGTAGCGGCTGTTATTGCTATTTTCATTTTCTTCCTCCATAACGCTTGTGGAGGCAGCTTGCCGCCGGAACGTTGTTATAAAGGTTGTGCATTTTCATCACATCAGCATACTAATTAGACCAAGTAGTGAAACTGTAGCGAAAAGTGATGTTGACGGAAAACGAAACGGATTAATGTTCCCTTTCAATGCTACTGCAGCACTTAAAATAGATAAGGCAGCAGTAACCAATGTTAAAAAGACAACTAGCTCTGGACGATCAGGGTTTAGTGCAACATATACATAAGCGCCGCCCATTGTAAATGTAAAAATAGTTGTCACGTGCCAAGTGTAATAGTTGAGCCATTTTGATGCTTTTGGTAAATCAGTGTTTTTTAGCAATGGCGCAGCTACAACAGGGCCGCCGATAAAAGTATGTACGGCAAAGGTAACAATGCTCATTACTGCTGCGGCCCACAAAAAATATACCTGCATGTTCTTTAGACCTCATAACGTCTTAGTAAAGCGGCCCAAAAGGGCGCAGCCTTTTTGGGTCCGGTGGAGGCGCGCAGCGCCGGAACGTACTTAAATGCCTTGTATGCATTTTTATGTTTCCATACCAGTGAAATACTCTTTTAATGTGTGTCTTCCATACTCAGGAGCGACCATATCCATTGCCATGACCGTCATGAAGAATTCTATTGGTCCATAAACCTTGCTTCCTGAAAACAATCTAACCAATTTCAGACTGGCAACGCGGACCCAGTTTGGAATATGAGTTATTTTCGGACTGGTTCCCAGGGCCTCAAAGGCTACCGCCGCTATTTCATTGTGAGTTAGAGTTTCAGGCCCACCTATCTTTATTTCTTGATCATGCTTATCAATAGCGTCTACACAGACAGATGCCAAATCCTCGCCATGTATAGGGTTCGTTTTCAACTCACCATCACCGAACAGATAGACTCGTCCTTTTTTTGCCATCATATAAAATTCGGTCATGTCTGAAAAAAACCCATTTGGACGAACGATGCAATACTCCAGACCAGACTTCATTAACTGTTCAACGAATAACTCTTTTGCATCGCACATTTTCAGATATCTGAGATTCTCCCCATTTAATACAGAAACATAAACAAACTTTCTTACTCCGTTTTGTTTTGCTTCCAGTAAAAGATTCATATTTGCCTGATAGTCAACATCCATATATGTGAGACCATCTTTTTGCCTCGTGATACCAACTGATGAAATAACGACATCAATGTCCTTGCAACAACCCTTAATGGAATCTGGTTGAGTTATTTCTGTTTGAAATATCTCAGCGATCTCAATGCTGTTTTGTTTCAGTTTTTCTGGATTGCGCACGAGCACTCTAACGGGACAAGACTTTTTCAGAAGTTCTTTAGCAATATATCCGCCTAAGTACCCTGTTGCTCCTGCTAGAAGAATTCTTTTCATGTCGTACCTCAATTCGCAATTGCATAACGTTTGAGTTAAGCGGCGTAAAAATGCGCAGCATTTTTACGTCCGGTGGAGGGCCGCAGGCCCTGAACGAGCTTGAACGACTGTTATGTGTTTGCCTCATGTTCACGCACGACATTTCAGCCATAGCTGAACACATCAAGTTTGTTGCCATCCAAGTCACGGAAGTAGGCCGCGTAGAAGCCGTCGCCACCTGCAGCACGCAAACCGGGCGGGCCTTCGTCGGAGCCGCCGAGTTCAAGTGCCTTCTTATAGATTCGATCGACCTGGTCGCGGGAATCGGCTCCAATGCCGGCCATCACGCCGTTCCCCACCGTAGCCGGTTGACCGTCATAGGGTTTCATTATGCAGAGCATCGGTTTGTCCACTGCAGCGGCCCATGCATAGCCGCGGTCGCCAAACTCCATCATGCGGGTGACACCCATTTCAGCCAATAGTGTGTCGTAAAACGACGCGGCGCGAGCTAGGTCATTTGTACCAAGAACTACATATCCAATCATCGGAACCTCCTTTTGGGGCTAGGTGTCTTCGATCATCAACCTGGCGGCATGAATATGCTCCATACGCATGATGATCGTTCAATCTGAAGTATCACCTCAAGCGACGTTCCTGTCCAATGCAGGCAATGAATCGCGCGAGTGAAAATATTACTGCTATTCGCAGATGCATAACGTCTTAATTAAGCGGTGCAGCGGAGCTGCGTCTGGTGGAGCCAGCTTGCTGGCAGGCGTACTTAATCGATTTGTTATGTGTTTTAGTTCTATATACTCAGCTTTCATTCCGCCTGCGTACGACCAATAACAGACTTCATTGGACAAGCCAGTGCCACTTACATATCACCGCACCGCTATGATCAACGGCGCGGGAATATGTGTCGAGAATTAGGCCAAATCGAAGCGATCGGCGTTCATAACCTTCGTCCATGCTACTATAAAGTCCTGCACAAACTTTTCCTTGTTGTCATCCTGTGCATAAACCTCGGCATAGGCGCGAAGTACCGAGTTGGACCCGAAAACGAGATCAACGCGTGTCGCCGTCCACTTGACATTGTCCGTTTTACGATCGCGGATGTCGTACAGATTATTACCGGTCGGCTTCCACGTGTAATTCATGTCCGTCAGGTTGACGAAGAAATCGTTTGTCAGTGCACCTTCGCGCTCTGTGAACATACCGTGCCTGGTGCCGTCGTGGTTGGTGCCAAGAACGCGCATGCCGCCAACCAGTACTGTCATCTCGTGTGCAGTCAGTCCCATTAGTTGTGTGCGGTCGAGCATTAACTCTTCCGCGCTAACCAAATAGTCCTGTTTGAGCCAGTTGCGGTAGCCATCATGGAGGGGCTCCAACACTTCGAAGGAATCAGCATCAGTCATCTCGTCTGTTGCGTCCCCCCGGCCAGGTGAGAAGGGAACCGCAACCTCAAAACCAGCGGCTTTTGCGGCCTGCTCGACGCCGACGTTACCTGCCAGAACGATCACATCTGCCACGCTTGCACCGCTCTCTGCGGCAATCTGATTAAGAACGGCCAGCACATTGGCCAGACGAGCAGGCTCGTTGCCTTCCCATTCCTTCTGCGGTGCCAGGCGGATGCGTGCCCCATTGGCACCACCCCGCATATCCGAACCACGGAAGGTTCTTGCGCTATCCCAGGCGGTGGCCACCATCTCGCTAATACTCAGACCACTGGCAGAAATTTTATTCTTCACAGCCTGAACATCGTAGTCGATACGCCCGACAGGAACCGGATCTTGCCAGATCAGATCTTCTTCTGGCACATCAGGGCCGATGTAGCGTGCCTTCGGTCCCATGTCGCGGTGCGTCAGTTTGAACCATGCACGAGCGAAGACCTCGGAGAAATATTCCGGATCCTTGTAGAAACGCTCTGAGATCTTGAGATACTCTGGATCCATCTTCATCGCCATATCGGCATCGGTCATGATCGGGTTTAAGCGGATCGAAGCGTCTTCGACATCGACCGGCTTATCTTCTTCCTTAATATTGACCGGTTCCCATTGCCAGGCACCGGCCGGGCTCTTCTTCAGTTCCCACTCATAGTTGAGCAGCAGGCGGAAATAGCCGTTGTCCCATTGGGTTGGATGGGTTGTCCAAGCGCCTTCAATACCACTGGACATTGTGTCACGACCAATGCCGCGCTTGGTCTTGTTTAACCAACCGAAACCCTGGTCCTCGATACCAGCACCTTCAGGTTCTGGCCCCAGCAACGCCGCATCGCCATTGCCGTGGGATTTGCCAACCGTATGACCACCGGCGGTCAAGGCGACGGTTTCCTCATCGTTCATGGCCATGCGGTCAAAGGTTACGCGTACATCATGGGCCGTCTTGAGCGGGTCCGGATTACCATCCACACCTTCGGGATTGACGTAGATCAGCCCCATCATCACAGCGGCCAGTGGGTTATCGAGATCGCGCTCACCGGAATAGCGGCTGCCTTCGCTGCCGCTGGGGGCAAGCCATTCCTTTTCTGAACCCCAGTAAGTATCCTTTTCCGGATGCCAGATGTCCTCGCGGCCGAAACCAAATCCGAATGTTTTCAGACCCATGGATTCATAGGCGATGGTGCCCGCGTAGGCAATCAAATCGGCCCAGCTGAGCTTGTTGCCATATTTCTTCTTGATCGGCCAGAGCAGACGGCGTGCCTTGTCCAGGTTTACGTTGTCCGGCCAGGAGTTGATTGGTGCAAAGCGCTGGTTGCCGGTGCCGGCACCACCTCGACCGTCAGCGGTACGATAGGTACCAGCCGCATGCCAGGACATACGAATCATGAGACCACCGTAATGACCCCAGTCTGCGGGCCACCACGTCTGACTGTCAGTCATCAGCGCGTGCAGGTCGTTCTTGAGAGCTGCCACGTCGAGTTTCTTGACCTCTTCCTGGTAATTGAAGCCCGCCCCCATTGGATTGGTCTTGTTATCGTGTTGGTGAAGAATATCGAGGTTAAGCGCCTTAGGCCACCATGCCATGTTCGACATACTGTTCTCTGTTGCACCGCCATGCATCACCGGGCATTTGTTTTCAGCCATCGATATATCTCCTATTTTGTACGTAAAAAAGATTCGTCATCAGCACAACTTTATATTGTACTCATATCATAGTATTTGCCTTTTCTAACTATTTGTGAAACAGTTTATTTCTATTTTGACAATAGGTTTTACCTATTAAATTCGACCTGAACACCTGCTAATCTACTACTAAAACAAAGCATCTAGCGGAGGTGCATGTGTTGACGAATGATGCACATAACGTTTGAGTTAAGTGGCTTACAAATGCGCAGCATTTTTACGTCCGGTGTAGGGTCGCAGGCCCGAAACGCACTTAAACGCCATGTTATGTTGTAGTGCCAAGTCGCTACGAATACCTGTTTTTGATAATTACCTCATCCAGCTCTAGCTGACCCGGTCGTGGCCACGCCTCTTTTGTACCCTTGCCAATTGCAACAAACATTGCAATCACATGGTCGTCAGGAAGATGAATAAGTTCAGCAACTTTTACGAAATCGAAACCATCCATTGGGCATGAGTCATATCCCATCGATTTTGCGGTGAGCATTAATGTTTGCGCGGCTATTCCACAGGATCTCATTGCCTCATCTCTCTGAACTTGATCTTTACCTCGATAGTAATCATCGATAGCTGGAAGCATAAACTCCTGGATCTCTTTTGGGGCATTGACCCAGTACCGACCAGGCTGCTTCTCCCATGACTTCAGGTCGGCACATAGAACAATGAATAACGATGCATCTGTCACCTGTGCTTGACCCCAGGCTACTTCCCTGATTTGTGTTCTTAGCTCTTGGTCAGTTACCACGACATAGCGCCAATTTTGAATATTAAACGCCGTAGGAGAAAGCACCGCCAAAGACAGGACCTCATTTACTTCTTCTTCGGTCATGCTATGGCTTGCATCAAAATGCTTAACAGCTCGACGTGAACGTATTGCATCTACTGTCTTCATACTATTTTTCCTGATTGTTTAAAAAACATAACGTCTGAGTTAAGCGGCCGCCTGAAAGGCGGTCCGGTGGAGGCCGAAGGCCGCAACGTACTTGAACGTTTTGTTATGTCTGTGTACCATATTTAGGTATATATTGGTATAGACCACAAGGATAAGCAATGGCAAGAAATACAAGTATTACATTGGGCGAGCACTTTGACAATTTTATTGCTCGGCAGGTCGGTGTTGGTCGTTTTGGATCAGCTAGCGAGGTAGTCAGAGCTGGTCTGAGGCTTTTGGAAGAAAACGAAACCAAGCTGGAACTGCTCCGGGAAGCATTGCATGAAGGCGAACAAAGTGGGTTTGTAGACTATTCGTATGACTCGATTGTTGCAGAATTGAATGAAACCACTGTCGGTGAGTAGTACATTCAAAGTAACTGCGAAAGCCAGATACGACCTTCTCCAAATCGGCCAATATACAGAGTTGAAATGGGGTAAAAACCAAAGAAACCACTACCTGAAACAACTAGACGAGGCTTTCAATTTGATTGCGGTAAGCCCAAAGATCGGAAAAGACCGTTCGCATGTACTCCCAGGTTATCGTAGCTTTCAACAAGGCTCCCATGTAGTTTATTACAAAGAATCTAATGTGATAGAAATTATCCGCGTCTTGCAAGAGCAAATGGATGTTGGGAAGCACATTCAAAAGACATAACGCCTAAATAACAGGCAAAAAATAGTTGGTTAAAATTGGCGACGAAGGAGCAAAACCAACTGTTTTTTGTCCTTGTTTATTTTCTTGTTAGGTTTCGAGGCTTGAAAGCCCCCAAAACGAATTACTTTTACAATTTATAGACCAGCCTTTGCGGATTAATGCTCTACGAATATGTAAGTTCATATACCCATGACCGAATAATACAACCTTACCTTTTTCTTTAGATAATTCAACTAATTGAATCGCAGCGATTTCAGCTCGTTTTTTTGCAGAACTGTAAGACTCAAAGGAGCCATTTAAACCTAGCATCCATAATACCCTACAAAGATAAACCCATGTCATAGCTTTAAGTTTGAATGGCAATTTATATCTAGGTATATCCATTTCTTTATATAAAGAAGATATTTTATCAGGCTTTCTTCCTGTATATATTTCAGCTGAATGTATAGCCCGATTAAAATGACTAGAAATGAGATAAAACGACTTTAACTCAGTATTTATAACCTCAGGCCTACTTTTTTTTGAGATATCAGAAAAGTTATAACGACGGATCCATTTCGTATACTCTGAAGCATTTAAAACTGGATTATCTGCCGATGTTGGCTTTCCATGCCGAATTAAGATTATTTCCATTAGAAACCTAACGCTGCCAACAGCGGCCGAGCGTAGCGAGGTCCAGCGCACGCAGTGCGCGATGCTGCTTGGCCTTGTTAAATGTCATTGTCTTCGTACCGCACCCAGTCACCACCCACTTTACTTCTACTTGCACGCCAACCCGGCGGTAAATCGGCGATACCAAACAGCGTACTATCAGTCGACACTACTTCTTCCATGCCCACCAACATTAAATCTGCCGAATCGTTTGATGTACCACAGGTAAAAGCCCAAGAGTCATCATCCGAGTAATGAACTACAGACAGAACGGGCAAGCCGTGTCTCATTACTTGCTGGGTTGTAACAGCGGCAACATTTTTCGCTTGATCAAAAGGCCAATTCATTCTCGATTCCTGCGAGACATTTAACGT